>CAZDXS010000245.1:0-82753 GCA_964509455.1 uncultured Enterobacteriaceae bacterium
CGGCAACAACTCGCCGCGCAGGCCGCCGGCGCCCATCAGCAGGTCGATGTCGGTCTTGATGGAATCCCGACCTTGGGGCTGGTACTTCAAGTCGCCCATGCCCACGCCGCCGGCGACCCAGGTGGAGAACCGCTCCGTGAATTGGTAGCGCGTGTAGGGATAGACGCCGGTCAGGTCGAGGTCAATGTCGCCCTCGCCGCCTTCCGCTTGGTAGTCGGTGTCGCCCATGCTGTGCGCCACCGACAGGCCCAGCATCCAGCGCCCAGAGGACCAGTCGGCCCCCAGTTGCCCCGTCGCCACCGAGCCTTCCACATCCAGGCCGCCCTCCCGGTCGGTGTAGGAAGAATAGGCGCCGCGGCCCCATACGGAGACGCAACCATTGCCCACGCCGTCACGCGCCAGGGAGAACGAACTGCTGGTCAGGGCGTCGCGAGCGCTGATGACGCCGCCACCGCCGGACAGCCAGCGCAGAGTGCGCCAGGCGCCCTCTTCCACCGTGTGCGAGCCCCTGCCAACGCGCTCGCCCGCCACCGTCAGTTGCGACTGCGGTGCGCACTGCCCGTCCAAGCGCAAGCGGGTTGCTTCCAACATCTGCATGGCCACCGCGCGGCCGAACAACACCAGGGACTTGCGCACCGTGGCTTTCACCATGGCGTCGCGCATCACCGGCGCCGTCCAGGCGCTGGTCATGGTCTCGGGGTAGCCGTCGTCGTCGGTGAACTCCACGGTCAGCCGCAGGCGTTTGCCCTCGTCTTCGGCCGGCGGCCGGTAGGAAGCGCCGGTCGCGCCCGCAATGGTCTCCAGTCCGGCGCCGGCGTCATCGTCCGCCCGCTCCCACCGGTACGTGAAAGCAAACCCGGCATCGCCGGCGCGGGCCCGGGTTATGCCGTTCACCGGATCGCTGACGGCATCGGTATTGGCCGCCAGGGCAACGCCCACCTGGGCCCTCCCGTCAATGGTCAACTCGCCCGTTGCCGCTGCGTTGTCGCGGCGCAGGACCCCTGCGGCGGTCCAAGCGCTGGTCAGTTCTTCATCGTAGTAATCGTCGTCGGTGAACCTCACCGCCACCCGCAGATGTTTGCCCTGGTCCGCCTTGGTCAGCGTATAGGCAGCGGCCGTCGCGCCCGCAATCGCCTCTGCGTTCATGCCGGCTTCATCGTCCGCCCGCGCCCACTGGTAGCGGAACGCAAACCCGGCCGCGCCGGCGCGGGCCCGGGTCATGCCGTTGCCGTCCGTGACGGCGGCCGTGTCCGCCGTCAACGCCTCATCTACTTTAAGGGTCCCGCCAATGGTCACATCGCCCGCGGCGGGCATTGTCACTGTCACCGGACCCGTCCAGTCGCTGGTCTTCGTCTCTTCGTAGTCGTCATCGTCGGTGAATGTTACAACCACCCGCAGACGCTTGCCCGCCGCCGTCTGCGGCGGCGTATAGGCGGCGGCGGTCGCCCCCGTAATCGCCTCCGAGTTCGTTCCGGCGGCATCGTCCGCCCGCTCCCACTGGTAGGTGAAAGCAAATCCGGCAGCGCCGGCGCGGGCCCGGGTCATGCCGTTCACCGGGTCTGCGACGGCGGTCGTATTCGCCGTCAAGGCCCGCTCCGCCTGCGGCGGGCCGTCAATGATCACATCGCCCACGGACGGCGTGTCGGCGCGACGCATGACCGCAGCGGTCCAAGCGCTGACTTTTGTCTCAGGATTGCCGTCGTCATCGACAAACGTCACCGTTACTCGCAGGCGCTTGTCCTGGTCCGCTTTCACCGGCGTATACGTCGGCGCATCCGTTCCCACGTCGGTGAGACCGGCGCCGGCGGCATCGTCCGCCCGCTCCCACTGGTAGCTGAAACGCGCCGCCGGTATCGGGTCCGGGCCGTTGGCGTCGGCGATGGCGTCCGTGTTGGCGGTCAACGCCGCGTCCACCTGCGGCGTCCCGTCAATGGTCGCATCGCCCGCAGCCGGCACGTTGTCTGCCGCCGCCACGCCGACCCAATCGCTGCTCAGGGTTTCGGCGTTGCCCCGATCATCGGTGAAACGCACTGTGACCCGCACCCAGTTCCCCTGGTCCGCATCCGCCAGGTCGTAGGCGCTCGCCGTCGCGCCGGCGATGTTTGCGGCGCCCGTGCCCGCGCCATCGGTCGCGCGCTCCCACTGGTAGGCGTAGCTTGCCCTGGTCGCGCCGTCGGGATCTGTGACGCCGCCGGTGTTCGCCGTCAGGGTCTGCCCCACCTGCGCCGTGCCGGCGGGCGTCGTGCCGGCGAGCGCCAGCCCCGTAGCCGGCGCATTGTCCGGCGTTCCCGGGGACGCTGCGGCGCCGGCCGTAGCACTCGCCGCGCTTGATGCCGCGCCCGCGCCTGCGGAGTTGACGGCGCTGACCCGGTAGTGCACGGTCTGCCCCTCGGCCAGGCCGCGGTGCGTGTAGGTCGTGTCCGTGTTGCCCGTATTTGCCACGACGTCCGACCAGCCCGTGTTGCCGTCTGCAGATTGTTCGATGCGATAGCCCGCAACGGCCGCGCCGCCGTCATCGGCGGGGGCGTCCCAGCTCACCCTGATGGACAGCGGGCCGGCCGCGGCCGCCAGGTTCTGCGGCGCTCCGGGAGCCGCAACGGCGGCGGCGACCGGGTTGCCCGCGAGCCGGATCGCCAGCGCACGGTCGCCGCCGCCGGAGGCCGTGCCCCAGCTGCCGCCCTGGTTCCAAAGGAGCCGGTCGTCAATGCCCCAACCGGCGAGGGAGTCGGAGTCCAGGTTGTTTTGCGCGGCCTGCGGCCCGTCCAGCGGCAACCCGCCGGTGGAGACATCCTGCCCGATCACGATGTAGTAAGGGGTGTTAGGGGACAGAGTGACGGTCCCTTGCGCCGTGAACGCATTGCTGCCGTCGTAAATGACGGCGGGCGGGTTCAGCGCGGCGAAGACGGCGCTGCCCGGCGCACCCGAAACCTCCTCTCGCACGGTCATGACCATGGGCACGCTGGGGTCGTAGCCGCTTTCTAGAGGAGCGGAACCGGTATCCACGACGACGGCGGCGAGGGTGTAGCCGCCCGGGTTGCCGCCGGTCGTGAACCTCTGGGCATAGTCCCTGCCCCTCCTCGGGAGGGCGAGCGCCTCGCGCACCGCTTCCTGGTTGCCGACCAGGGCCGGGGCCGGCAACGGCGTGACCGTCACCGTTGCGCTGCCCGTGCCGCCGACCCGGTACCCCGCCCCGGGCAACAGGTTGAAAGTCACGTCGACGGGGGCGCTGCCGGGCGCCAGCGCCTCGGTCCGAAGCCGGATCGGCTCGCGCGTTCCCGCGCCTCCCCCATACTGGTACGTCGCCGCGGCGTCGGTTTCCAGGGCGTCGTTCACCCCGCCGCCGGTCGGCAACGTGTACTGGACCCTGCGTTGGGGGAAGCTCGCCGACCGGGTCAGGGAGAACCGCACAAAGTTGCTCCCGTCGCCCAGAATGGTATCCGCCTCCGCCCTGACCGTGATCTCGGGCAGGGAAAGGTCCGGCGACTCGCCGCCCCGGACCTGGAGCATCATCGCAGTGTTGCTTTCTTCACTCCACGAAGTCCCGTCATGGGTTCGGGTAAAAGCAACGCCCGCGCTCGCGCCTATCCTCGTACCGAGCCAGCGAATGCCGCTGGAGGCGGCGCCCGCCGGCACGTGGGCGACCACGTGATACCTGGTATTCGCAGCGAGCTTGGTCCCGGAGGGCGCGGTGAAGAAGTTCAACCTGCCCGACCGGAGCGATGAGGGATTTTGCATCGCGGCCAGGATGGTATCGCCGGGGTTGCCGTTGTCATCCTCTCTCAGGGTGACCACCGCCGAAGTGGAGGACCGGTCATTGCCGTTCGTCGTGCTGAGCAACAGGACGACGCTGTCAACGTCGTAGCCGTCGTTGCCGCCCGAATTGGCGGCGGTCGTAAACGACTGGGCGTACCACCGGGTTGAGGTAATGGTATCGACGGGGTCGTCTGAACTCCTTGCCGTGGTCCGGAAGATAATCGGGTTCGGGACCGGGGCCGGCGGCGCGACAACCCTGATCGTGGCGGAGCCCATGCCCGTGGCGGCGACATGAGAGCTTTCGGTCAGGCCGGTCGGATACGGGATGAACGTAAGCGTCACCTCCACCGGGGCGCTGCCGGGCGCCAGGGCCGCGGTCTGGATCCGGTACTGCTCGCCGTTGACAAAGGAAGCGAGGCCCTCAGGGTTGACTTGCGCATTGCCGCCGGTGACCGCGGCGCTGCCGGTGAGGGAAAACGGAGTATCCAACTGCCTGGAATCCGAAGTGCTGACGATGAACACCAGCTCGTTCACCCCGTCGCCGACTACAGTGGCGTCCTGCGCCCGCACGCCGGCCGTGCCCCTGCCCGAGGGCAGAGCGCCGGCCGTGGCGCTCGCCGCGGCGGAAGGCGCACCGGCGCCCGCCGCGGTGATGGCGCGCACCCGGTAGTGCACGGTCTGCCCTGCGGCCAGGCCCACGTGTGAGTAGGCAGTGGTCGTTCTCTCCGTATTCGGCGCCAGGGTCGACCAGCCCGTGTTGCCGTCAGCAGACTGCTCGATGCGGTAGCCCGTGATGCCGCCGGCGGCAGGCGCAGTCCAGCTGAGCCGGATCGACAGGGCGCCGGCCGTGGCGGTAAGGCCCGTCGGGGCGCCGGCCCCCTCGCCGCCGGCCGTTCCCCGCGCCGTGTTCGAAGCCGCGCCCGTACCGGCAGAGGTGATGGCGCTGACCCGGTAGTGAACGACCTGGCCCTCGGCAAGGCTGCCGTGCGTATATTCAGTGTCCGTGTTGCCCGTATCCGCCGCCAGGTCCGTCCAGGTCGCACCGGCGTCCGTAGAATACTCGATGCGGTAGCCGGTGACGGCCGCGCCGCCGGTGTTCGCAGGGGCGTCCCAGCTCAGCATGATTGACATGGGGGCGGTCGCGGCCGCCAGGTGTTGCGGTGCGCTAACGCCGTCCGGCATGTCGTCGCCCGACATATCATCGCCCGGCATGCCGTCATCGCCCGGCGCGGCGGCGCACGACGTGCCGCCGTCGTTGTTCAGTACTGCGACCGTTGCCGTCTCCGTACCCGACAGCCCTGCGCCGTATCCCTCCCCGTCCCGCAGGGTCAGCGTCAGGATGCCGGCGGCCGCTTCATCGACTACGTCGGCGCCCGTGGGGATGCTCACCCTGGCCGCAGACCGGCCGGCCTCGAAGTCGGCGAACAGATTGCCGAGTACCGGCGAGTCGGACGGCACCAGGTCCAAGGGGTTCTGCGCCAGGCGGAAGCCGACCCGCAAGGCCCCCGAAATGTCCGCCCCCTGCCGGGTGAACTCGAACTCCGCGGCCTGACATGCCGCGATCTCGCTCGCGACGGGAGCCACCGTGACCACCGCCTCCGCATTGTCGTCGTCGACGCTCAGCACCGTCGCCGCAGACGGGTCTCCCACGGTGTAGCCGTCGCCCGCTTCCAGGGTAATCGTTCCGGTCCTGTCGGGTTCCTCGTCGGCGTCGCCCTGGCTGCGCAGGAGGATATCCTCAAAAGATGCTTGGCCGGGTTGCATGAAGATCTGGCCGGTGCTGGGCAAACCATCCTCCACGGTACGGTAATTGATGGTCAGGCTTGCCGACGTGTCGCCGGTGCGGGTAACGACATACCAGGCATGCTCGCTCTCCGAATACGTCCCCGACTCCCGTCGCGGCGCCACGGTGACCACCACGTCGTTGTTGCGGACTGTGACTTCTGCTTCGGACGGATTGCCCAGCACGTACTCGCCCCCCACGAAGCTGGCGCCCGCATCCCTCAGGGTCATCCTCACGACGACGTCCCCGGCGACGTCATCCTCGGCGGTCTGCATGGTGTACGTCCTTTCGGTAAGACCGGCGTCCAGTGATGCGAGTTGCCTCACCTCCTCGCCCAGGTGGTTCGTATAGAAAGCATCGACGATGAGACGCACGGTCGTGTCTCCATCCCGGGCGAACACGAACGCCGGCGCCGCGCCCTCGTCAATGGTCGCCTGGACCGGGGTCACCGTGACCGTCGGCAGGTCGTCGTCCCGCACCGCGACCTCCGCCTGCCCCGTGCCGACCCGGCGCCACCCCGTGCCCGAGGCGTCCAGCATCGCCTGCACAACGCTGTCGGGCTCGTCGGCATCGTCGCTCCGCGTAGGCACGTCGAAACAACGGGTGGATTGACCGCTATCGAACGTGATTCCCCGACGCAACGCGGAACCGTCGGCGCTGTCTTGCAACACGTTGTCGCCGCCGCCCGCCAACTGACTCACTGTGAATCCGATTTGCAACCTCCCCGAAACATCTCCGTAGCGGGTGAACCGGAACCGCGCATCGGCGCCCTCCGTGACCTCGTCTGCGCCGTCGCACGTCTCCACGGTAACCGGCACTGCGGCGCTGTCGTCGTCGAAACGCACCATCCTCGCTACGGACGGTTCCCCCACGGCGTAGCTCGCATTCGGAAGCAGGGTGAACGTGATGGAAAGGTCGTCCTCGACGTCTTCGTCGTCGCCGGACTCGACGACGTCGTACTCGACGCTGCCTATGCCGCGGCGGATCAAGTAGCCCACCTCATCCGTAACCCCGGACGAAAACTCGCGGCGCACCCGGGCCCGAACCTCCACTCCCATGTTTCCGGTACGTCTGAGCCGCAGGAAAAAGTGCTGCCCCTCCGCAGCGAACGGCGTCACCGGCTCGATGGATAATTCGGCGTCGTTCTCGCGGACCGCGATGGTCGCCGCGAACGGGTCTCCCGGCACATAGTTGTTCCCCAGGTCTTCGAGCACGGTCAGCCGCACGGTGCGGCCGTCGACCACCTGGTCGTCGTCGAACGTCTCGGTGTGCCTGGCGGTGGCGCTGCCCGCAGAGAAAGTAGCGCTGCGCCTCAAGAAGCTGGTGAACTGGCCCGCGACATGCTCCGGCAGATGGGTCGTGTAGCCGACGGCCACCGTCAGGCTGCCCGACGTGTCCCCGCTGCGGGTAAGCTCCCACACCGCGGCCTCGCCCTCCATGATGTCGTTGTCGACCGCGCGCACCGTGATCTCCGCCGGCACGTCGTCGTCCGTGACCGTGACCGCCGCATGGGACGGTTCTCCCACCTGGTAGTTCCCATCGGGGTCGTCCAGCAGGACCAGGCGCACGAACCGGCCCTCGATTAATTCGTTGTCGTTGATGGGCTCGGCGTGCGTGACGCTCGCGGCGCCCGCGGGGACGGCAACCGTCTTTCGGGCGGTGCTGATGGTCGCGCCCGGGCGATGGGTGGTATATTCGACGGCCACGTCCAGGCTCCTCGTCGTGCCCCCCGCCCGGGTGAGAGTCCACTCGGCTTGTGCGCCCGGGCCTTCCGTGACGGCGGCGGCGGCCGCGGTCAACGTGACCGTCACCGGCTCGTCGTCCAGCACGGTGAACCGCGTCCTCGCACGCTCCGCCGCGGAATTGCCTTCCACGCCCCAGGCAGAGGCGGGCGAGCGCTCCAGGGTCAACTCCACCGCGCCGTCGTCCTCGGGGACGTCGTCCTCTCGCGTCGCGAGGCTCACCCTGGTTGTGGCTTCGCCGGCGAGGAATACGGCGTTAGCGGGGATCGCAGCGGCGAACGCCGCGTCAGCGGACCGGTCCTGGGACAGGCTGCCGAGAAGAGAGATGGTGACTCCGATGGTGAACGCCTGCGCCGTATCTCCGGTGCGGGTGAGCTCCCACTCCACCGTGTCCCCTTCTTCCACCTCGGCGCTGCTGCCGACCCGGGCCGACGAGATCAGCGGCAGGCTGTCGTTGTCGTAGATCGTGGCCGTCGCCGTGGCCGGAGTGCCGATGATGTAGTCGTGGCCCGGCGTCCCCGTCGGTTCCGCCAGGGCAATGCTCACCTGAACGGGGTCGGAGGGTTCGTTGTCGTCAGTGAGGAACTCCGGCTGGCCCTCTCCGGATTCCTGCCCGGCCGGAATCACGATGTTGTACGTCTCCTCCGCCCCGTCGCTGCCCGTGTACAGGGTCCTGACGATGAGCCCCGGGGTCGTGGGCGTTACCAGGGTTCCCTCCCGGCTGACCCGGAACCGCGGGCCGCCGTCGCTTTCCTCGAAGTCGGGGGAGACCGCCTCGATGGTGACTGTCGGCAGGTCGTCGTCGCGCACCGTGACCTCCGCCTGATGCGAATCGCGGCCGCCGCGGCGCCACCCCGCGCCCGAAGCGTCCAGCGTCACCCGCACGACGCTGTCGTTCTCGTCGACAGAGTCGCCCCGCGTGGGCACGTCGTGGCAAAGGGTGGCGCTGTCGCTCGGGAACGTGACTTCCTCGTTGTACGAGGCGACGGCGGAGCCCGCGGCGAGCGCTCCCAGCACGTTGTCGCCCCCGTCCGCCAACTGACTCACCTCGAATCCGACGGCCAGGCTCTGCGAAGGACTTCCGTGCCGGGTGAACCGGAACCGCGCCGCGGCGCCCTCCGCGACCTCGTCCGCGCCGTCGCACGGCTCCACGGTGACCGCCACATTGGGGCCGTCGTCGTCGAAACGCACGATCGTCGCGACGGACGGGTCTCCCACGACGTAGGCCGAATTCGGGAGCAGGGTGAACGTGACGGACAAGTCGGCCTCGACGGTGCTGTCGTCGCTGGAGTGGTCGAAGTCCCAAACGATCTCGTTCTGGCCGGCCCGGAACAAGGCCGTGGGCGTCGTGTCCGGCCGGCTGTCCGACCACTCTTGGCGGAACCGGGCCCGAACCTCCCTGGTGTTTCCGGTACGTCTGACCAGAAGCCTGAAGGTGTTCGGATTGGCCTCCGATGTGAACGGCGTCGCCGCTTCGATGGTGATCTCGATGTCGTCCTCGGCGACCGTGATCGTCGCCGCGGACGGGGTTCCCGGCGCGTAGGACCCGTCGCTGGTCTCGACCACGAACAGCCGCGCGACGTCGGGGTCCACGATGTCGTCGTCCGTGATCGCCTCGCGGTGGATCTTGGTCGTCTCACCGGCGTTAAAAGTGAGCCGCCTGGCAAATTGACTGCGACCGTTGGGCGCCGCGTAGCCGAGGCTGACCGTCAGCGACTGCGACGACGCCCCCTCCCGTGTGACCGTCCACTCCATGTGCGAGTCCGTGCCTTCCATGAGAGCGTCGTCGACCGCCTCCACCGTAACCACCGCGTCGTCGTCCCGCACGGTGATGCGCGCACTCGCGGCGGTGCCCGAAAGCTCATACACCCCGACCCCCAGCGACGCCGGCACCTGGGACGTGGAAAGGTCCAGCTGGACATGGCCGTCGAGCTCAACGTCCTGGTCCTCCGGAATCAACACGCTCACCACGACCGTGGACTGGCCGGCCGGAAACACGGCGGTGATGGGGAACCGGGCCTGGCCCTGGCCCGAGTTGGGGAAAAAGGTCCGGACGGTCAACGCCGCCGTCGTGTCCCCGGTCCGGGACAGCTCCCACTCGGCTGTTTCGCCCTCCTCGATGTCGTCGTCCAGGGCGCGCACGCTGACCACCGTCGACTGTTGTCCGAAAGCGGCCGGCGCCAGGGCGACGCCGAGGAGCGCGAGCGCGACCGCAAGTGCGCTTGCGGCGCGGCGCCGACGCGGCGCGGCAACGGCGGTGCGCCAACCAGCCGGTTGCTCGTTGCGGGCCGCGCCCGCCTGCGCCGGCCCGGTGGATTGCGCGGCATCGGTCGCGGTGCTGGACCGCGCTCGAAAACAACGCGAATAGAGAATGCGGATGGAACGATGAACGGCTTTCATGCTGTCGTGTTTTGTCATTATATTCACGTAATCCCCGCCCTGACCGCCGCGCACGGCGGTCAGGGGCAACTCAATGAAAAAAGCGCCAATTTATAAAGCATTGTCGGGATTGTAACACGATTTTGGCCGGCCGGCTTTTTTGCGCCATAACTGCGTTGGCGTTGCGCTTTCACTTCGGTCGGCGTATTAGATACACGCCTCCCTTGTTCGGGCGCGCGCCGCCGCGTTCTCACGCAATATCTTGCGCCAGGACTTCAATCAGGCGCCGCCGGCATCATTGGCCGGGGACAGGGTCATTCGGGGGCAACACGAACCTGTTCATACAATGCCAGGGTGCTGTCCAACATTCGCTCCAGGGTGTAGGTGCGGTTGACGGCGATGGCGGGCGGGGCGGCGAGAAACGCCAGGATCTTCTCGACCACCGCCGCGACATCGCCCGGCGGGACCAGTCCTGCCGGTTGCAGCTCGCCCAGCACTTCCCGGGCGCCGCCGTGGTCGCAGGCGACGACGGGGCGCCCTAGCGCCAGGGCCTCCAGCGCCGTTCTGCCGAAGGCCTCGGGGACGCGCGCCAGGGACAGGACGACGGCGGAGACCGCCAGCACCTCGCGCAGGTCGTTGCGCCGCCCCAGAAACGTTATGTCGCCCGCCAGCCCCCGGGCGGCCGCCAGGCGCCGCAACCGGCGGTAAAAACGGCGGCGCGCCGGGTGGGCGGCGCCGGCGATGAGTCCGTGCGCATCGGGGTGCGCGCGCTTCACCGCGGCAATGACGTCGATGAAGTCCTCGTGGCCTTTCCAGCGGGTAATGCGCCCCGGCAAGGTGATGAGCGTCTTGCCCTCCAGGTGCGGGTAGTCGCGGCGCCGCTGCGCCTGCCAGCGCGGGTCGGGAGTGAAGCCCCGGGGGAACTGCCCGGGGTCAACGCCCCGGGGAATCACCACGACTTTTTCCGGGGACAGTTGCGGGTAGTTGCTGAGCAGGTAGTCGCGGATGAAGCCGGACACGGCGATGACCCGTTGCCCCCGGGTCATGACGCCGCTGTAGCGGTTGACGCTGTAGGGGCCGTGCGCCGTGGTGATGAACGCCGGGCGGGCGCGGGGGGACATGCCTTTCCACGCCAGGTAAGCAATCCAGGCCGGCAGGCGCGAGCGGGCGTGCACTATGTCCACCTGCTCGGCCGCCAACAGGCGGCGCAGGCGCCGCACCAACAACAGGGTGAGCGGGCTTTTCCTGCCGATGGGCCAGTCGTAATGGCGGGCGCCGGCGGCGGTCAGCGCGGCCGCCAGGGAGCCGCCCGCAGAGATCGCCAACGCCCGATGGCCGCGCCGCACCAGCTCGGCCGCCGTCTCCACGGCGCCCCGCTCCACGCCGCCCGCATCCAGGGCCGGCAGAACTTGCAACACGGTCAGCGGCACGGCGGCGCCGAACCTCGCCTCTGGGCGCCGCTCACGGGCGTTGCGGGGCGTCCAGCAAGCCCCGCTCCAACAACAGGTCCGCGCAACGCTCGGCCTCGTCCAGGGGTTGCGCGGGCGCCGCCAAGCGGCCGCGCTCTTGCCAGTCGGCAAAAGAAGACGCGAGACGCTCTTGCAACAACTGTTCTAGGGCGCGGCGCAGGCGACCCGTGGTTTTTCCCGCCGCCGGCAACAGGCCCACGCGGCAACCCGCGGTCAGCGCCTCGTAAATCATGGAAATGCTGTCCTCGCTCACCCAGGCGTCGCCGGCGCGGGCCAACTCGCCCGCCAACCAGTCCGGCGCCTGTTCGCGCCAAGGCGCCGTGACCACGGCGGCGGAGCGCAACTCGTCCAGCCGGGCGGCCAGCGCGGCGGGCGTGCGCGGCGAAGCTGCTACGATCCAGCGGTTGCAACCGGCGGCGGCCACTACCTGCCGAATGCAGGAAAACAGGAGGTCCGCGTCAAAATCGCAACGGCGGGACGGCCCGCCCACGAGCACCAGGCCTCGCTCCGGCTGGTGGTCCCGCCCCGGGCGCATCGCGGTGACGGCCCCGCGCGTAGGGATGACGTTGGCGCGGGCGGGCGGGTTGTCGTGGCGCGGCGCCAGGCAGTAATCGAACCACGCCAGGGGCAGGCTGGGGCGCATCAGCACCACGGTTTTCGCGCGGCAGGCGCGGCCTGCGGCCAGCATGGGCAGGTGGGTGCCATGGCCGGCGCCGATGACGACTCGCGGCGGCGGCAACTGCCGCGCCCAGCCGCGGCGGCCGGTCAGCCAGGTCTGCAGGGACGCCCAGGGCGGCGGAATCTCCACCCGGTGCGTCTCCAGGCGCGCGCGGCGCCCCAGGGCGTTGATAAGGCCGGTGGACTGGTTCAGATGTCCCCGTTTGCCGTCGACCAGCTGCCAGACGACGACCGGCTTCGCATCGTCCCGGGGTTGGGCGCCGCAACGCAACGGGCTCAGGCGGCGGCTTCCAAAGTGAACTCCGTGCCGCAGTAGGGGCATTTCGCCCGCCCCGTCTCCTCTATGGGCAAATACACTCGCGGGTGGGAGTTCCACAGGCTCATGTCCGGCAACGGGCAGTGCAGCGGCAGGTCCCGGGCGGTGACCGCGTACTGCGTCCTGTCGCAGGGCGTGTTGTCTCCAGACTTCTTCATGCCCGGCGCCGCTCCTCGACGGGCTCTTGCACCCAGGTCAGCCATTCCCGGCAGCGGGCGCCGCGCCCGGCCGCCAGCTCGAAAAACGCGGACTGCAGGCGCTCGGTCAGGGGGCCGCGAGCGCCGTCGCCGATGATCCGCCGGTCCAGCTCGACGATGGGGGTCACCTCGGCCGCGGTGCCGGTGAAAAACGCCTCGTCCGCTATGCAGACCTCGTCCCGAGTCAGGCGTTTTTCCCGCACTTCAAGGCCCATGTCTCGCGCCAGGGTCATAATGCTGTCCCGGGTCACCCCTTCCAGCACCGCGGCAGTCTCCGGCGTATACAACACGCCGTCCCGCGCGATGAAAAGGTTCTCGCCGCTGCCCTCGGCCACGTAGCCGTCGTTGTCCAGCAACAGGGCCTCGTCGTACCCGCAATCCAGCGCTTCTTGCAACGCCAGCATGGAGTTGACGTAATGCCCGTTGACCTTGGCCTTGCACATGACGGCGTTCACGTGGTGGCGGGTGTAGGAGGAAGTCTTGACGCGAATGCCCTGCTCTAAGCTGTCTCCTCCCAGGTAGGCGCCCCATTCCCAGGCGGCGACCGCCGTGTGCGTTTTCAGGTTGTCCGCCCGCAGTCCCATGCCCTCGGGGCCGTAGAAGCACACGGGGCGGATGTAGGCTGACTCCAGTTGATTCTCGCGCACCACGTCAATGCAGGCCTGGTTGACCGCCTCCATGCTGTGGGGGATGTTCATTCTCAGAATGTGCGCCGAGCGAAACAAGCGGTGGGTGTGTTCCGGCAGGCGGAAGACGGCCGCCCCCGCCGGCGTTTCGTAAGCGCGCAGGCCTTCGAACACGCCCATGCCGTAGTGCAAGGTGTGAGTCAGTACGTGGACCCTGGCTTCGCGCCAGGGGACCAGCTCGCCGTCAAACCAGATGACCCCGTCGCGGTCAGCCATTGTCATGGAAAATACTCTCCGGTTGTTCCTATTGCGTTAAACATTCGTGGTAAAAACCCGCCGGCGGCGGATGTGCTGGTGCGCGGGCGCCCCGGTGGTAATGCCTGCCGGCAACGTGCACTCGGCCCGCGAGAGTTCCCCGCCGGCGACGCCGGCCGGCGACACGCGCCCTCCCAGCGGCACCCCAGAGGCGACATCCCGCCGGCGGCACGCACCCCACAAGCGATGCCCAGAGGCAACGCTCCGGGCGCAATACTGCCTATTGTCGTTGGAAAGCAGGCCGCTGTCAAAATATAATATACTGGGCGCTCAACCGGCAACGCAACGCGGGCGCGGCATTCGGCCGGCAGCCCGCCCCTTTATCGGCGCGCGGGCGCACGAGAACATTAGACGCGAGGGCATTACACCATGGTAAAAGAAGTCTCGCCGCAACAGGCCTGGCAAATATTGCAAGAGGAGCCGGGGGCCGTGTTGCTGGACGTGCGCTCCCGGATGGAGTTTGACTACGTGGGACACCCTGTCGGCGCCGTCAACATTCCCTTGCAAGACCCGCCGGGCGCGGACAATGACCCGGCGTTCGCGGACAAGGCGGCGGCGCAACTGGGCGCGGCCGCCAAGACGACGCCGGTGCTGGCGCTGTGCCGCAGCGGGCAACGCTCCATGGCCGCGGCGCAACTGCTGGAGCAGGCCGGGTTCCAGCGCGTGGTGAACATAGCCCAGGGTTTCGAGGGGGACCGGGACGAGCGCGGACAGCGCGGGCATCTGGGCGGCTGGCGCTTTCACGGCCTGCCTTGGGAGCAGACCTGAGCGCCGGGCAACCCGCTCCGCTCATTCAAGGCGCCGGTGCCGGCGCTGTGTCGCAGCGGGCAACGTGCCATGGCCGCGGCGCAACTGCTGGAGCAGGCCGGGTTCCAGCGCGTGGTGAACATAGCCCAGGGCTTCGATGGGGCGGGACGAACGCGCACAGCGCGACCGTCTGGGCGGCCGGCGCTTTCACGGCCTACCCTGGGAGCAGACCTGAGTGCCTGGCAACCCGCGCAACCAAGGCAACCCGAGCGTCCGTTCAACCACAGCGCCTGGCAGCCCGCTCAGCCGCGGCGTCCCGGGGCTCCGTACACCCGCCGACTCTCGAATACCCGGGCGCTGAAACGGCGGCCGCCGCTGTGCAACAGGCGGTTCAGCATGAAACTGAACAGAATGGGGTTGTGGGGGCGCACCCGGTCCAGCACCGCCGCCTCGGCGGCGGTAATCAGCCCTTTTCTTTTGTAGCGGTTCAGGGGAAACAGCGGGATGACCCCGGGCAGGGGGTAATCGGAGCCGTGTATCAACCGGTGACGCCAGTCCTCGGTCTCCAGCAGCGTCCGCACCACGGAACCGGGGCGGTTGAGCATGGTGACCGCCGAGATTTCGCCAAACAGTTTCCCCCGGTAGCGCTCCTCGTTCATCAGGCGCGCGAACAGGCTGAAGTTGCTGCGCCGCGGGCCGTTGGCGCCCTGGTCCAGGTCGCGCCCCTTGCCCAGGGAGGCGCAGTGCGCCACCACCACCGTAACGCCGTGGTCCAGGGGGCGGCGCAACAGCAGGGGGTTGCCGAAGTCCTGGCGCTCGCTGCCAAACACGGCTTTTTCATCACCGGCATGGGTCAGCAGGGGGATGTCGGCGGCGGCCATGGCCGCGTAAAACCCATCGCAACGGGGGGCGCCGGGGTCCATCCCCATGACCGGCGGCAACCATTTCACAGCGCGGGCGCCGCCTTCCACGGCGCGGGCCAGGGCTTCCTCGGCGTCTTCGCGGTACGGATGGATGGACGCCACCCACTCAAAATGCTCGGGATACTGCCGGTGCAACTGCGCGGCCAGCTCGTTGGGGACGTAAAATGCGCTGCGGTCCAAGCGGCGTTGTCCGGCCTCGTCGTAACTGTAGTCAAACGCCAGCAACATGAAGCGGCTCCCCTCGGGGAACGCCTGTTTCATGACCAGCAACCGGTCCAGGAAACTCTGGTCAATGTTGCCTTCTACCGCGCAAGCGGCGTTCAGGTAGAACCGCACCAGCGCGTTTTGCACCGGGTGCTTGAAACTGCGCCAGCGCGGGCTCAGCCAGATGCCGTTGCCGCTGTCGCCGGTGCCCAGCAGGTGCACGTGGCCGTCCCACACCAAGTCGGCGCGCAACCCGGTGAATGCATGGCGCACCAGCTCGTGGGCCGCCAGGTCGGCCGGCAGCTGCGGCGGCTCGCAGGGGTTGAACAGCCTGGGCCCTAAGCGGCAACCGGAGGCGCCCAGGGCGGCGGCCGCGGCCAGGAAGTTACGCCGGCGCATGGGCGCACGCGCGGCGGCGGCCCGAACCGTCTGGCGGCACCGGGTCTCGCGTTCTCAATAATGTCACGGGTGAAGTCATGGGCAAAATCATCAGCAAGGTCACAGGAGGCGGTCCCCGGACGCCGTGGTCAGCATGGCGGCGCCGGGTCTCGCAGGCTCAACAATGTCACGGGCGAAGTCATGGAAGTCGGCGTCAGGGCGTCGCGCTCAGCGGCCGCCGCTCTCCGCCTCGGGGGCGTCCTCGCGGCCGCGAGCGGCGATGCGTCCCAACACCAGTCCCAGCTCGAACAGCAACCACACGGGCAGGGCCAGCAACACCTGGGAGATGATGTCCGGCGGGGTCAGCAACATGCCCGCCGTGAAAGCGCCGACTATTATATAGGGCCGCTTGCGCGCCAGCGAGTCCACGGAGGAGACGCCCGTCCACACCAGCAGGATGATGGCAATGGGTACCTCGAAAGCAAGCCCGAAGGCAAAGAACATTTTGAGGATGAAGTTCAGGTAATGGCCGATGTCGGTCATCATGGCGACCCCGTCCGGCGCCACTGACGCCAGGAACCCGAACAGCAGGGGGAACACGGCAAAAAAGGCGAACGCATTGCCCAGGTAAAACAACACCACGCTGCTGGCGACCAGCGGCAACACCAGGCGCCGCTCATTCTCGTAGAGGCCCGGCGCCACGAACGCCCAGCCCTGGTACAACAGGTAGGGCATGCAGACCAGCACGGCAGCGCAGAAAGCCAGCTTGAAAGGCACCAGGAACGGCGCCGCCACCTCGGTGGCGATCATCCCCCCGCTTGCCGGCAGCTGCGCCAGCAGGGGGGCGGCGACCAGGGCGTAGATGTCGCCGGCGAACAGGCTGAGCCCCAGGAACACGACAAACACGCATGCCAAGCACCGCAACAGGCGCCCGCGCAACTCGGCCAGGTGGGCAATGAGGGGTTGCTCGGAATCAGCGGCGGGAGCGGTCGGCATCAGGCGCCCTGCCCGTGGTTTGAGCGTGCCGCGGCGTCCTGCCCGTGGCTTGAGCGTGCAGAGGCGCCCCGGCCGGCCGCAGGAAACGCCGCACCCCGGCGGCCGGGTTCCCAGAATGATTGACCGGCAGGTGCGGCGACCGGCCCGTGGTTTGAGTGCGCAGAGACGCCCTGCCCGTGGTTCGAACGTGCGGCGGCACCCCGTCCGGCCGCAAGGAACGCACGGCGGCGGCCGGGTTCCCAGAAAGATTGACCGGCAAGCGCGGCGCCCTGCCCGTGGTTTGAGCGCACAGAAGCGCCGCGGCCGGCCGCGGGGGAACGCGCCCCCGCCAGCGACAACCGCCTGTTGCCGGGGCGAGCGGGGAAGACGCCTATCATGGGCGGGGGACGACCCGCCTCAGGACTTGCCGGAGCGAGCGTCATCATCCTTGTCGGGGGCGATGTCCATCAGCGTGTCCACGTCCTGGATTTTCTCGGAGAAGTCTTTCATCTCGTCCAGGCGCAACTGCTGCTCGAACTCGTAGCGGGTCTGCGCGATGACGCGGCGCACCCTCGCCGCCCAGCGGCCCGCGTCCCGCACCAGCCCCGGCAGTTTTTCCGGGCCCGCCGCCAGCAGGGCGACCACGGCAATGACCAGCAACTCCCAGAAGCCGATGTCGAACACGGGTTGCGCCCGCCGCCTCAGGAGTCGGGCTGCTTTGCCGGGCGGTCTTGTTCCACCTCGCCGTCGATGACCTGGCCGTCGGCGGAATTCTCCGCCGGCGCCTCCTTGTCGGGTGCGTCGTCTTTCATTGCGTTGCGAAAGCCTTTTATCGCATTGCCCAGGTCGCCCCCCATGGAGCCCAGTTTCCTGGTGCCGAACAACAGCGCGACAATCAGCAGGATGATGCCCAGTTCCCAGATGCCAAAACTCATAACGTGCGTGCCTCCGCTTGAATGCGTTCAGGGTAGATTATACGCCTTATCCGCCCGCCGTTGCACTGCCTTTGCGCCGGCGGGCGGGCGCCTGCTCACTTCTTTCGGGCGGCTTTTTCCTCGTGGCCGGAGACGCCGAAGCGCCGTTCCAGCTCCGCCAGCACTCGGGCGGGATGAACATCCAAGTGCGCCAACAATATCAGGGTGTGGAACCACAGGTCTGCGGTTTCGTGCACGACGGCGTCCGCGTTCAGGTCGGCGGCGCTGGCCGCTTCCGCCAGCTCGCCCGCCTCCTCCGCCACTTTCTCCAGGATGGCCGGCGTCCCGCGTGCGTACAGGGAAGCCGTGTAGGACTTGTCGGGGGCGGCGCGGCGGCGCTCTCTCAGCACTTCCGCCAGTTCTTCCACTATGCTCATGGTTGTCTCCCGCCAGGGGGCGGTCCGTTGCCCGCCGCCGTTGCCGCGCCCCGCCGGACGCCGCGCAGGTTACTTATCAGAATCGCCATAGATGGCAACCGGGTCCTTGACGACGGGGTCCGCCTCCTCCCAGCCCGCCGCCGTTTTGCGCAGAAAAAAGCAGCTGGGGCGCCCGGTGTGGCAGGCGATGCCGCCGTCCTGCTCCACCAGCAACAACACGGCGTCGGCGTCGCAGTCCAGGCGTATTTCCCGCACTTTCTGAACATGGCCGGACTGCTCGCCCTTGCGCCACAGCGCTTGGCGGGACCGGGACCAGTAAACGGCGCGGCCCTCCTCCCAGGTGAGCCGCAGGGCCTCGCGGTTCATCCATGCCAGCGTCAGCACGCGGCCGCCGCCGTGTTCCTGGGCGATGGCGGGAACCAGCCCCTCCGCGCTCCACTGGACGCGGTCCAGCCAGGCGGCCTGGTTGTCGGCGGCGCGGGACACGGCTCACATCCTCACCGGCAGGCGGTGCGCCGCCAGTGCCTGTTTCGCTTCCGCCACGGTGTGCCTGCCGAAGTGGAAAATGCTGGCCGCCAGCACCGCGTCGGCTTTCCCTTCGGTGACGCCTTCCACCAAGTGGCGCAACTCGCCGACACCGCCGGAGGCGATGACTGGAATCGGCACGGCAGTGCTGACCGCCCGGGTCAGGGGCAGGTCGAAGCCGTTGCAGGCGCCGTCCCGGTCCATGCTGGTCAGCAACAGCTCGCCGGCGCCGGCGGCGGCCATTCGCCGCGCCCAGTCCACGGCGTCAACGCCGGTGGCGCGCCGCCCGCCATGGGTGAACACCTGCCAGGCCGGCACCGCATCGGGGGCGCTGACTTGCTTGGCGTCCAGGGCCACGACAATGCACTGGGAGCCGAATTCCCGGGCGGCATCGCGCACGAATTCCGGGTTTTCCAGCGCCGCCGTGTTGATGCTGATCTTGTCGGCGCCGGCGTTCAACAGGCGGCGAATGTCCTCCAGGGAGCGGATGCCGCCGCCCACGGTCAGGGGAATGAACACCTGGTCCGCCACGGACTCCACCACCTCCTGCATGGTGTCCCGGCCCTCGTTGCTGGCGGTGATGTCGAGAAAGACCAGCTCGTCGGCGCCCTGCTCGTCATAGCCGCGCGCCGCCGCCACCGGGTCGCCTGCGTCCGTGATGTTGACGAACTGAACGCCCTTGACCACCCGGCCGGCGTCCACGTCCAGGCAGGGGATGATGCGTTTCGCCAGTCCCATGGCGTATTTTCAGTCGGCCGCCAGGTCGGCCGCCAGCGCCAGGCCTTCCTTGAGGTCAAGGGTCCCCTCGTAGATGGCGCGGCCGGTGATGGCGCCGATGATGTTGTCCTCGGGCACGGCGCACAGGGCCCGAATGTCTTCCAAGTCCCGGATGCCGCCGGAGGCGATGACCGACACCGCCACTTCCCCCGCCAGCTTGCGGGTGGCGTCCAGGTTGAGGCGCTCCATCATGCCGTCGCGGCCGATGTCGGTGAAAATGATGGCGGACGCCCCGTCCTGCTCGAAGCGGCGGGCCACATCGATGACGTCGTGGTGGGACTGCTTGGACCAGCCCTCTGTCGCCAGTTTCCCCTCTTTCGCGTCCAGCCCGACGATGACGTGGCCGGGAAACTCGATGCAGACGTCGGCGACAAAATGCGGCGTGGTCACCGCGCGGGTGCCGATGATCACGTAATTGACGCCGGCGTCCAGGTAGGCCTGTATCGTGTCCTCGTCGCGAATGCCGCCGCCCACCTGGATGGCGACGTCCGGACAGGCCTCGGCAATGTCGTGAATCACCGCGGCGTTCACGGGACGACCGCCGGCGGCGCCGTCCAGGTCAATGAGGTGCAGGCGGGCGGCGCCGGCCGCCGCCCACTTTTGCGCCATCGCCACCGGGTCGTCGCCGTACACGGTCGCGGCGCTCATGTCGCCCTGGCGCAGGCGCACGCATTTACCGCCTTTTATGTCAATCGCGGGAATAAGTAATTTGGTCATGGCGGCTCAAGCCGGCGGCGGGGCGCCGAAAAACGCATTTTTGCCGATAATAGCACACTTCGGTCGCTCCGGCAGGCGGTCAATGGGCCTCGTCCCAGTTGGCGCCGACGCCCACGTCCACGACCAGCGGCACGCTGAGTTCGGCCGCATCCTCCATCAGCCGGATGATTTCCCGGCGGCAGTCCTGGACCTGGGACTCCGCCGCCTCGAACACCAGCTCGTCGTGCACCTGCATGATCATCTTGAGCTCGGCGCCGGCGCCCAGTAACTCCTGGTCAATGGCGGTCATGGCCCTCTTGATGATGTCGGCCGCAGTGCCCTGCAACGGCGCGTTGATGGCGGTGCGCTCGGCGTAGCGGCGGCGGGCCGCGTTGCGGTCGCCGAGGCCGGGCAGGTACAGGCGGCGCTGGAACGCCGTTTCCACGTAGCCGTTTTCCCGGGCCTGCTCGCGCGTCGTGTCCATGTACCGCCGCACTCCGGGGTAGCGCTCGAAGTACTTTTCCACGTAGCGTTGCGCGGTGCCCCGGTCGGTATCCAGTTGCCGCGCCAGGCCAAACGCCGACATGCCGTACATCAGGCCGAAGTTGATGGCCTTGGCCGCCCGCCGTTGCTCGAAGCTGACCTCGTCGATGCCGCAGGAAAAGACCTCGGCCGCGGTGGCGCGGTGAATGTCTTGCCCCTGGGCGAACGCGGCCAGCAGGGTCTCATCGCCGGACAGGTGGGCCATGATGCGCAACTCGATCTGGGAGTAATCGGCGGCCAACAACACGCTGCCGGCGGGCGCGATGAACGCTTGGCGGATTTTTCTGCCCTCCTCCGTGCGGATGGGAATGTTCTGCAGGTTGGGGTCCGACGAAGACAGGCGCCCGGTGGCGGCCACGGCTTGGTGATAAGAGGTGTGGACGCGCCCGTCGGCGGGGTTGACCTGCTCCGGCAGGCGGTCCGTGTACGTGGATTTCAGCTTGCTCAGCCCCCGGTGTTGCAGGATTAGCGCCGGCAGCTCGTGCTCGGCGGCCAGTTCCTGCAAGACGGACTCGGCGGTGGAGGGTTGCCCCTTGGGGGTTTTCTCGGTCACCGGCAGTTGCATTTTCTCGTACAGGATTTCCCGTATCTGCCCAGGGGAGCCGATGTTGAAAGCCGCCCCCGCCACACGGTGGGCCCGGCGCTCTGTCTCTCGCATCTGCTCCGCCAGCGCCGCGCTTTGCTTTTGCAACATGGCCGCGTCGATCATCACCCCGCGGCGCTCCATGCGGGCGAGGACGCTCAGCAGGGGGATCTCCAGTTCCGCATACAGCCGGCGCAACCCCTCCTGCTGACTCAACTGCGACCACAGCGCCTGGTGCAGTTGCAACGCGACGTTCGCGGCGGTGACCGCGTAGGCGGCGGCCTGCTCTATGGGGACCTGGTTGAAAGGAACCTGCCGGGCGCCCTTGCCGGCCACCTCCTCGTAACGGGCGACGGCCTGTCCCAGGTGGCGACTCGCCAGGCCGGCCAGGTCGTGACGCGAGCCGGCGCTGTCCAGCACGTAGGACTGCAACATGACGTCATGGGCGATGCCGCCCAGGGCGACCCGGTGCCGCGCCAGCACGTTCAGGTCGTACTTCAGGTCGTGGCCGACTTTCGCGGGCTTTTCCGCTTCCAGCAGGGGGCGCAGCTTCTCCAGCGCCTTGCGCCGCGACAGCTGCCGCGGCGCGCCCTCGTAATCGTGGGCCAGGGGCAGGTATGCCGCCGCGCCCGGCGCCGCGGCGAACGACAGCCCCACCAGCTCGTCGCGCATGCAGTCCCGGGCGCTGGTTTCCGTGTGCAGGGCGAGCAACTCCGCCGCCGCCAGCCGGGGCAACCACTGCTCTAATTGCGCGGCGGTGTGAATGATCTCGCAACCGGGGGCGGCGCCGCTTTCTTCTGCGCGGCGCGGCGGCGGTGTCCCGTTGATTTCGGGCAACCAGCTGCGAAAGCCCCAGCGTTGGTAGTGGCGCTTCAGGGCCTCCTTGTCCTGCTCGGTGATCAGCAGTTGTTGCGGCGCCAGGGGCAGTTCCAGGTCCGTTTTCAGGGTCACCAGGCGGCGGCTCAGGGGGATCTGCTCCAGGTTTTCCCGCAACAGCTCGCCCACCCGGCCTTTGATCTCCGCGGCGGCGGCGACAATCGCATCCAGGCTGCCGTATTGTTGCAGCCACTTAGCCGCGGTCTTAGGGCCCACCTTGGGAATGCCTGGTACGTTGTCGGAACTGTCGCCCACCAGCGCCAGGTAGTCGACCATGCGCTCCGGCGGCACGCCGAACTTGGCCGTCACGCCGTCGCGGTCGTAGCGGGTGTTGGTCATGGTGTTCACCAGGCGGATGTTGTCATCGACTACCTGCGCCAAGTCCTTGTCGCCGGTGGAGATGAGGATTTTCAGCCCCTCCCGGGCGCCGGCCAGGGCCAGGGTGGCGATGACGTCATCCGCCTCCACGTTGTCGATGCACAACAACGGCACGCCCAGCGCCCGAATGATGTCGTGCAAGGGCGCTATCTGCACCGCCAGCTCGGGCGGCATCGGCGGGCGATGGGCCTTGTATTCCGGGTACAGTTCGTTGCGGAAACTCTTGCCGCTGGCGTCAAACACCACCGCGAAATAATCGGGCCGCTCCTCCCGCAACAGTTTGCGCAACATGTTGACCACGCCGTAAATGGCGCTGGTGGGCTCGTCCTGCGAGGTGGTGAGGGACGGCATGGCGTAGTGCGCCCGAAACAAGTAATAGGCGCCGTCCACCAGGACCAGTTGTTTTTGCGTCATTATGCGTTTGCGGCGTGGGGTCGTTGCCGCCCATTTTCCCATTTTTTGCTGTATTTTTCACTTGCCGGAGTATATCCTGTGGCGGCGATGCTGGAATATGAACCCTGATGAGATTACTGTCCTACTTACTGTTTACGCTGGCGCTGGCGGGGGCTGTTGCGCTTCGCGGCGCCGCCGCGGAGGAGGAAGCGGGGCTTGCTCCGGTCCCTCATCCGCCGGAGTTGCCCGACCCGCTGAAAAGCGGCCAGGCTATAGAACCGCAGATCACCATCATCCGGAAGGACGACGCCGTCATCGAGGAATACCGCCTGAACGGCAGGCTGTACATGACCAAAGTCACGCCGGCGGCGGGTCCCGCCTACTACCTGGTGGACCGCGACGGCGACGGCCGCATGGAAAGCCGCATGAGCGGCCTGCGAGACGACATCGCCGTGCCGCAGTGGGTGTTGTTCAGCTGGTAGCCGGCAACGGTTGACGCCTCCGGCCGGGACGTCTCGGCCGGGGGCGGGCAAGGCAAGTCCTTGCCTTGGGGCAATCCCCGATTGCTTCGCGCCGGCCGGGTGCGCCGGGCCGGCGCCCGCATCCGTCCAATCCCCGGTTGAACCCCCTGCGCGGGGCGGCAAGCGTGTGCAGAGCCGGCCCCCGCATTGGTCCAGACGGCAACTGATGCCGCCGGAACGGGCGGCGCGGTTGAAGCGCAGACAAGGCCGGTGTCTGTATCTGCCAGGCCCCGATTGGAAGCCTCTGGAAAGGGGGCGGTCTCGGGCGGGGACGCCCGGTTGACGCCGCCGACTGGGGCGGCTCAGGGCAACAGGAAGACGGCGGCAAGACCCAGGAAAGTCATAAAACCCACCACGTCCGTGACAGTGGTCAGGAGCACTCCGCCGGCGATGGCCGGGTCCACGCCAAGGCGCTTCAGCGCCAGGGGGATGACGGCGCCGGCCAGCGCGGCGACCAGCAAGTTGATGAGCATGGCCAGCCCGATGACCACGCCCAGTCCCCGGTTGTCGAACCACAGGGCGGCGGCCGCTGCCACCAGCGTAGCCCAGGCGGCGCCGTTCAACAGTCCCACGGCAAGTTCTTTCAGCACCAGCGAGCGGGCGTTCTTGCGGGAGAGCTGTCCCAGCGCCAGCCCCCGCACCGAGAGGGTCAGGGTCTGGTGGCCGGCGATGCCGCCCATGCCGGCGACAATGGGCATGAGGATGGCCAGCGCCACCAGCTCCCGGATGGTGTCCTCGAAACGACCAATCACCCAGGAGGCCAGGAACACGCTACCCAGGCTGACGCCCAGCCAGAGGGCGCGGCGGCGGACGCTGGCCAGGACCGGAGCAAAGAGCGCGTCTTCGCCCAGGCCGGCCAGGTTGCGCACGGTCTGCTCCGCTTCCTCCTGTATCACGTCCACCACGTCGTCCACCGTGATCCGCCCCAGCAGGCGCCCCTCTTCGTCCAGCACCGCCGCGGACACCAGGTCCCGTTGCTCAAACAGGCGCGCCACTTCCCCCGCCGGCAGGTCGGCGGCAATGCCGGCGCGCTCTGAGAGGTGTTCGCCGACGGTGTCTTCCGGACGGTTGACCAACAATCCCGCCAGCGGCAACAGTCCCAGGTAGCGATTTTCCCGGTCCACCACCACCAGGCTGTCGGTGTGCTCGGGAATGCTTCCCCGCTGGCGCAGGTAGCGGCTCACGGCGTCCAGGGACACGTCGGCGCGCACCGAGATCACGCTGGGATCCATCAGGCCGCCGGCGGTGTCTTCCGGGTAGGACAACACCGCGGCAATGCGTTCCCGGTTTTGCAAGTCCATGGACAGCAACACGCTGTCCACCAGCTCCTCGGGCAGGTCTTGCAGGATGTCCGCGGCGTCGTCGGCTTCCAGCTCCTGGGTGACGTCCGCCACCTCTCGCGGCTGCATCTGCTCTAGCAGGCCGGCGCGAACGGCATCCTGCACATCGGACAGCACGTCTCCCTCCACCTTGCGGTCCACCAGCTCCCAGAGCAGTTCCCGGGAGGCGCGGGGCAGGCTCTCCAACAGGTCGGCTATCTCGGAGGGGTGAAAAGCCGCCAACATGGTCCGAACCTGGGCGAAGTCGCCGCTCTCCAGGCGGTCGACCAGAACTTCTTGCGGGGACGACTCGGTCATGGGGACAGGAGCGGGCTCATGGACGCAGGGTCACAGGCGCAAGAGCAGGGTCGGGGGTGCAAGAACGGGGTCATGCAAAGCAGTATAACAGGGCTTGCCGGGTTTTTAGCGGCGGCGGCCGCCGCGCACCGGGAAACCGCGGCCTACGCCAGGGGCTTTCCACGACAGCGGCCGCCGCGCACCAAGAAAGCGCCGGCAGGCGCCCCGCACCGGGGAAACGCCGACGGGCGCCAAGGGTGTTCCGCAACTGCGGCCGCCGCACACCGGGAAAACGCCGGCAGGCGCCGGGGCCTTTCCGCGACAGCGGCCGCCGCGCCCCAAGAAAGCACCGGCAAGCGCCAGGGGCTTTCCGCAATCGCGGCCGCCGCGCACCGGAAAAACGCCGGCAAGCGCCGGGGCCTTTCCGCGACAGCGGCCGCCGCGCACCGGGAAACCGCGGCCTACGCCAGGGGCTTTCCACGACAGCGGCCGCCGCGCACCGGGAAAGCGCCGGCAAGCACCGGGGGCTTTCCACAACCGCGGCCGCTACGCACCGGGGAAGCGCCGGCAGGCGCCAAGGGCTTTCCACGACAGCGGCCCCCGCACCGGGAAAACGCCGGCCTACGCCAGGATTTTTTCCACGGCGGCACCGGAGCGGGCCTGCAAAACAGCGTCCGCAATGGGCGTCAACTGCGACAGGTCGCTCTCCCTGATGGTCTTCTTCACTTCCAGCAAGCAGGTGGGGTGCACGCTGAACTCGCGCAGTCCCAGGGCCAGCAACAGTTTCGTGTAGCGGCTGTCGCCCGCCATTTCCCCGCACATGGCCACGGGGATGTCGGCCGCGGCGCCGGCGGCCAGGGTCATCTTGATCAGCCGCAACACGGCCGGGTGCAACGGCTCGTACAGGTAGTTCACCTCGTCATTGACCCGGTCAATGGCCATGGTGTACTGGATCAGGTCGTTGGTGCCTATGGAGAGAAAGTCCAGTTGCTCGGCGAACATGTCCGCGCACACGGCGGCCGCCGGCACCTCCACCATGGCGCCCACGGGAATGCGCTCATCGAAAGGCAGGCGCCGCGCCGCCAGGTCCTGCTTGAGCTCCTCTATCATCTCCAGCACCTGTCGGGTCTCTTGCAGGTTGGACAACATGGGAATCATCAGGCGCACTTCGCCGTGGGCGGAGGCGCGCAGGACGGCCCGCAACTGCGGCCGGAACAGGTCCGGCTCTTTCAGACACAGCCGCACGGCGCGCAACCCCAACGCCGGGTTCGATTGCACCGGCCCGTCCTGGCGGCCGCCGTCCACCTGCTTGTCGGCGCCCAGGTCGACGGTGCGAATCGTCAGCGGCAACCCCGCCATGGCGTCCAACACGCCCAGGTACGCCTGGTAATGCTCTTCTTCATCGGGCGGAGCGTCCCGGTTCATGTACAGGAACTCCGTGCGGTACAACCCGACGCCGCCGGCCCCCACTTGCCTGACCGTGTCGAAGTCCTGGGGCAACTCGATGTTGGCTTGCAACTTGATGGGCGCCCCGTCCAGGGTTTTCGCCGGCGCTTTTTTCAGCCGCGCCAGGCTGGAGCGGTACTTGCGCTCCTCCCGTTGGCGGCGCTGGTAATAGCGCAGGCCGGCCGCGTCCGCGGCCAGCAGCATGACGCCGGCGGCGCCGTCGATGATCACCTGCTCATCCTCGCGCACCAGGCGCCCGGACTCGCGCAGGCCGACGATGGCGGGAATACCCAGGCTGCGGGCCAGGATGGCCGTGTGCGAGGTGGGGCCGCCGTATTCCGTGGCGAACGCGGCGATGCCGTGATGCTGCATCAGCACCGTGTCGGCGGGGGTGAGATCGTCCGCAATCACGATGTAGCCGTCCAGGCGGCTGTCGAGTTCTTCATGGCGCAACGGCTCTCGTTTCAACAGGATGCGCTGAATGCGGTTGACCACGTGGTCGATGTCGTCACGGCGGGTGCGCAGGTAGGCGTCGTTCATTTCCTCGAACACCTGGACCAGGGCGTCCCGTTGCAGGCGCAGGGCCCATTCCGCGTTGTAGCGAGAGGCGCGAATCAGCCGCAACGGCTCCCGAATCAGGGTCGCATCGTCCAGCATCAGCAGGTGCGCGTCTATGAAGGCGGCAATGTCCGTGGAGACGGCCGCGGGAATGTGTTCGCGAACGGCCCGCAGTTGCCGCTTGGCCTGGGCGATGGCGTCGTTGAGGCGGGCGGCTTCCGCCTCTATGGCGCCGTCCTCGATGTAGTACTCGGGAATGGTGATGCGGTCGCGTTCAATGACGTGCGCGCGGCCGACGGCGATGCCGCGAGAGACGCCCATGCCGTGCAGCGTCAGGCTCATTTTTCCTCGCCAAATCGATCAAGCACCAGCTTTTCCAGGGACATTATCGCCTCCTCCTCGTCGGCGCCGCGAGCGGTCAGCTCCATGGTCGCGCCTTTTGCCGCGGCCAACATCATCAGGCCCATGATGCTTTTGCCGTTGACGGTTTTGCCGTTTGCCGCCACGTCAATCTTCGCTTCGAAAGCGGCCGCCTGCTGCACGAAACGGGCCGCGGCCCGGGCGTGCAGGCCCAGCTTGTTGATGACGACAACGCTTTTTTTTCTCAATGCAAATACTCCGACGCGGCGCCGGGCGGGACGGCCGGCGGTTGTTTCATTCGCATGCCGCCGTGGTCTGGAGCGGGGCTCAGGCGGTCAGCAAGCGGTAAATCGTCTCTCCGGATTCTTCCTCCCTGAGCCGCGCTAAGAACGCCGCCTCGTTGAACCGCTCCGCCAGCTGCGACAGCACCTGCAAGTGCTCGTCGGCGGCATGTTCCGGCGCCAGCAATGCAAACAGCAGGTCCACCGGCCGCCGGTCCGCGGCGTCGTAATCCACGCCCTGCCGCAAGCGGATGAACGCGCCCACGGTGGAGTGGTTGTGCTTCAAGCGCCCGTGGGGCAAGGCGATGCCGTTGCCGAGGCCGGTGCCGCCCAGCCGCTCCCGGCTCAGCAGGCAGTCAAAAATCTCTTTTTCGCCCGCCCCGAAAGCGGCGCCGGCGAGCAGGCCGGACAGGGCTTCCAGGACCGCTTTTTTACTGGACAGCTCCACATCGCAGACCACGCGGTCCGGCGCCAGGATCTCCGCTATTTGCATTGCCGGGGTCGCGGCCTGGTTTCGCAACGGGGCGCGGTCAGGGCCGGTGGTCCACCAGCTTTTCCTTGTGTTTTCTCACTTGCCGGTCCAGCCGGTCCATCATCTTGTCAATGGCCGCGTACATGTTGCCGTGCTCCGCCTCGGCAAACAGGTTGCCGCGGTTGACGTGAATGGTCGCCTCCGCCCGGTTGCGCTCCTTTTCAACGGACAGCACCACGTGCGCGGTGGTGACGTGATCGAAGTGCCGTTCTATGCGTTGCATTTTCGTCTCGACGTAAGAACGCAACGCCGGAGTGATGTCAAGGTGATGTCCCGCCAGGTTGATTTGCATGTCGTTTTTTCCGGTTGATGAGGTTCAGGCAATCTCTCTTCTGCGCTCGTTGGACGGCGGAATGGACAGCGCCTCGCGGTACTTGGCCACGGTCCTGCGGGCCACCCGAATGCCTTGGTCGCACAGCAGGGCGGCGATGCGGCTGTCGCTCAGCGGCTTGGCCGGGCTTTCGGCCTGCACCAGCTTCCTGATCAGGGCGCGAATGGCCGTCGCCGAGCAGGCGCCGCCCCACTCCGTGTCAACATGGCTGGAGAAGAAGTATTTTAACTCGAAAATGCCGCGGGGCGTGTGCATGTACTTGCCGGTGGTGACGCGGGAGACGGTCGAATCGTGCAATTCCAGGCCGGCCGCGATGTCGCGCAACACCAGCGGCTTCATCGCCTCCTCGCCGTATTCCAGGAACGCCCGTTGGCGCGCGACGATGGCGGCGGCGACGCGCAACAGGGTCTCGCCGCGGCTCTGCAGGCTCTTGATGAACCAGCGGGCCTCTTGCAGGTGGCTTTTCAGCGACGCGTTGTCGGCGCTGTTGTCGGCGCGGCGAATCATGCCGGCGTAACTCGCATTGATGCGCAGGCGCGGCAGCGCGTCCTGGTTGAGCTCCACCTTCCAGGCGCCGTTGGACCGGGTCACCAGCACGTCCGGCGTGAGGTACTCGATGCCGGCGTCCTGCCCCCTGGCGCCGGGGCGCGGGTCCAGGGACTGCACCAGGTTGATTGCCTGGCGCAACGCGTCGCGCTCTAACTTCATGCGGCGCATCAGTTGCCGGTAATCGCGGGCGGCAAGCAATTGCAGGTGTTGGTCGACCAGCTCCCCGGCTTCTTTCAGCCAGGGGGTGTCGGGGTCCAGTTGCGCCAGTTGCAAGGACAGGCACTCCGCCAGGTCGCGGGCGCCGACGCCGGCAGGCTCTAAGGACTGCACGATGCGCAACACGGACTCGATTTGGTCCGCGCCGATGTTCGCCGCGGCGGGCAGGGCCTCCCGAATGTCGTCCAAGTCGGCGGCCAGGTAGCCGTCGTCATTGATCGCGTCCACCAGCGCGGCGGCAATGAGCTTGTCGGCGGCGGACAGGGTGACCAGGTTCAACTGCCACAGCAGGCGCCGGCGCAGGTCTTGCTCGTGGTTGTCCTGGCATTCATGGACGGGTTGCTCGGCGGCGGCCGCCGCGGGGGCGGGCGCGGCATCGTAGATGTCCTCCCATGCCGTATCCACCGGCAACTCCTCGGGAATGGCGTCGCTGTCAAACGGCTCGGCCTCTTCCGACTCGCGGTCGCCCGCCGCCGCGCCGTCCGCCGTCGCGCCCTCCGCCGCAACGGGCGCCGTCGTCTCATCCTCCTCGTCCAGCTCCAGCATCATGTTGGAGTCCAGCGCCTGGCGCACCTCCAGGTTCAACTCCAGGGCGGACAACTGCAACAGCCGGATGGACTGGCGCAACTGGGGCGTCATGGCCAGTCCCTGGCTGGTCTTTATGCGCAGGGATTGCTTCATGCCGGCGGCGTAACGCAAAAAACGGCGCTCATCGGGCTTGGAAAGCGGCGCTCACAGCCTGAAATCGGATCCCAGGTAGATGTCCCTGACGGTTTCATCCGCCAGGATTTCATCCGGCGCACCCTCGATCAACACCTCCCCGTCGTGAACGATGTAGGCCCGGTCGCAGGCGCTCAGGGCCTCTCGCACGTTGTGGTCGGTGATCAGGATGCCTATGCCCTTGTCCCGCAGGTAGCTGGTGATGCGCTGAATGTCGCTGATGGAGATGGGGTCGATGCCGGCAAACGGCTCGTCCAGCAGCAAAAAGCGCGGCTGTATGGCCAGGGCGCGGGCGATCTCCACCCGTCGGCGCTCGCCGCCGGACAGGCTCATGCCCAGGCTGTCGCGCAGGTGCGAGACGTGAAACTCGTGCAACAGCGCCTCCATGCGCTCACGCGCCTCGCTCCGGTCCATGTTCTTGCGCAACTCCAGGATGGCCATGATGTTCTCCTCCACGGTCAGCTTGCGAAAAATGGAGGACTCCTGGGGCAGGTAGCCAAGCCCCAGCCGCGCCCTTTTTTCCATGGGCAAAAAGCCGATTTCCCGGTCGTCCAGGTAGATCCTGCCCTTGTCGCAGGGAATCAGCCCGACAATGATGTGAAAACTGGTGGTCTTGCCCGCCCCGTTGGGGCCCAGCAACCCGGTAATCTCGCCGCTGTTGACGTCCAGGCTGAGGTTGCGAACCACCTGCCGGGAGCGATAGGTCTTGGATATGCTCCGGACAGATAAAATGCTCATTCGTCCTGTTTATCCCTCTTGAATATCAGCTTCACGCGGCTGTCCTCCCCGCTGCCGGGCGTACTGGTGGCTTTCACCCGGCTGAGTTCCGTGTCGTACTCGATTCTCTCGCCCGCCAGGGTCGCCGTGCCCTCGCCTTTTTTTATCCAGGCCTCCCCGATCAGCACGATCAGGTTTTTCAGGTCGTGGAACTCCATTCGCAACGCCGCCGCCTGGTCGGGCGTCTCGCTGTCGTCCGGCAACTGCTGGTAGGTGGCGGGCTTGCCCTCCAGCACCATGAGCTCCAGCAGGTCGTCCCGGGTGCTGTGCACCGTCATGCGCTCGCCGGTCATGCGAATGGATCCCTGCTTGACCACGATATTGCCCTGGTAGGTGCTGATTCGATTCGGCTCGTCCAGTTCCACCTCGTCCGCCTCCACTTCAATGGGCTGATTCTTGTCGGTGGAAAGGGCGAACGCCGGCAGGGCGAGCGCAAGACAGAGTGCGCCGGCGAGGGCGTCAGCTGCCGGGCGCGGCGTCAAAAACAGTTTTTTCATGTTCGATAATCTCCAGTCTGTCTTGTGGAAGAAACGCGCGCAACCCGATGCCGGTGACGACGGTACCGCCTCTCACTATGGTTGCGCGTTGGTCCGTCTCGGCGTATTCCTCGTCCAGAAATATGCGCACATCCGCCGTGTCGACCTCCAGCACGGCCGCGCCCGCGTCGTCGTACTCCCGTATTTTCACCGGGCCGCTCAGTACTATGGTATCACTGTTTCCCCGGCGTCGTCCCTGTTCCGCGATGATGTACAGGGGCGGCTTGTCTTCCCGAAACAGCTCCACTTCCAGTTTCAACAGCTCCGTGATGTTCTCCTCCGGATAATGGGCCATGTAGGCCGCGGTCAGCCGGTTCCGGGGGCTGCCGTCCTGTTTCATTCTCAGGGTGGTGAAGTCCTCCATGTAATAATCCGGCAGGCGCCCCTGATGTTGCCTCGCGGCGGCCGGGTCGTCCGCCAGCCACGCCAGCAATCCCGCGCTGCCGGTCACCACCAGCAACAGGGCAAGCAACGCCAGGCGGCGCCCCGACAGGCCGTTGCTGCGCCGCGCCTGGATGCGCAATAACGCGCGCCACAATCTCATCGCGCCGGCCCCGGGCTTTCAACAAGGCGCTGGGGCGGTTTTTGGGGCAGGTTGCCCGCGGCCCGGTTGCCGTCGTTACAGGTTGTCATTCATCCCCGACATTTTTGAGCGGATTTTCTGCGTCTCCACCGAGACGTGGATGACCTGGCGAAGCAGCCGTATCAACGCGGCCCGATGGTCTTGCCACTGGTAGGGGCATTGCCGCAGCAGTTCCGTCACCTCGTCTGAATGATGTTTCCTCTCCTTCGGCCGCCCCTCATGCTGGTGCTCCGCCAGGGGCCAGAGCATGGCGGGGTCGCCCGACAACTGGTAGTCCCAGGCCGCTTGCGGAATGTTCCGAATCTCCGTTTTCGTATCGATGCGAATGATTTTTCCACCCGTCTTGCTGACGCCGACCCGGCAGATTTTCTCGGGCGGATCGGCGGCATGCCACCGCTTTGGTCCCACCACCTTGCAATGACGGTCCTCCGGACATTCATCGAAGCGGGTGTGCAACCGGGCCAGCGCTCTGCCCGCTTCCGCCCATTCCCGGAAACGGGGGTGCAAGGGCAACCGGGGCAGGGATACGCGCAGGTTCCCGGCGAAGCGCGTGGCGTACTCCGGATCGTTCAGCACCGCGTACGCGTAATAAAAAATATCCTCCCGGGTGATGCGCTGTTGCTTATAGTGTGCGCGAAAGCGCTCTAAGGCGAGGTCCGTGATGTTCGAGCGCTTGTTGCCGTTCTCGTCATAGACGTAGAGAGGGATATATTGGGGGGAAGGCAACACTTCACCATCCGGCACTGTGTCGCTGAGCAAGGCATCAAACGGCTTCTTTTTACCGGGGGACGTAAAACCGATGACTAGGTTGTCGGAAGCTCCCCGTATACGGAGCGGAAAAATTTTTTTCAGCTGGTAAAGGCGATGAATAAGGCGGGGGCGATAATACAGTTGCTTGCGGGTGAACGGCCGCCACAGGACGGTGCGAATGGCCTGAGAATCGTAGGCAATTCCTCCATCGTCCCCTGCCGCATACAACGCCAGTTCGGTGGTCCACTTGATATGCGGCTTGAAGAATTCTTTAATGAGCCTGTTACCGAAGCGGGTCAGGTCTTTGCGGTTTTCCGGCGTGTTCTGCAACGCCGGCGGCAACTCGTCACGGGAAGCATGGTATCGCCTGCGCTCCTCTTCATAAATGCTCACGAAACGCCGCACCTTGATTTCCAGCGCGGCGCGGCCCAGGTCCCACATCCAGTCATCTCGTCTTGTTGCGCTTCCCATGCTGTACAACGCAAATACGGGAATTTCTCCCACTTCTTGCCGGCCTTTCTCGTATTTCTGCTTGTATTCCTTGCTGACGGCGGGCATTGGCAACCTGTCAAAGCCCGTATCAGCCTGCGTTGGACACAGGGGGCCGCCCCCGTCCCGCTCAAGAGACGTCCAGCCAGGGGTGTTGTCCTTGTCATCCAACCACCTCAGCTTGGTCTCGGCGCTCTCTCCATGCAGGACGCAGTGGTACATCACCCGGGCGTCGGTCCCGCCGGAGTCTTTCTTGATGGCGAATATCACCTGGCAACCAACCTTGTTGGGGAACACGTTCCCATCCGAAGCCCCTTCTCCTCCCAGATCAAGAATATACAGGGCAGTGCACTGCTCGCGCAGGTATTGCCGCAACGGCGCATCGGAAACGGAGTCCAGGAAACCGCGATTGGTAATCAGCGCAACCATTCCTTGCTCCCGGATCCTGTCCAAGGACCAGACAAGAAAACGCTTGTACTGGTCCGTGGAAGACGGCTTTTGCACCCCGCTGCCCCGGTACATGTCCGTCAACCGGGCGTCCAGGGCCGGATAGCTGGCGTTCTCATTCATCTCCATTGCATTCTTCTGGGAGGCGCGCCAGGGCGGATTCCCGATGACCAGGGTGATGTCGGTGTCGCGCTGCTTGCGTACCCGCTTGGTGTTTTCTTTCGAGAACCCGCCGCCCTCCATCTCAACCTGTTCCCCTTCCCCGGTCAGGGGCAACGCCAGGGTGTCCTGGTAGCACAGGCCGGGAAACTGCTGGTCCGTCTCACCCCCCGTCAAGTTATACAACGTGCGCTGAACGGCCACGCAGGCGACGTAGTACGCCAGGAGCGATACCTCGTTGGCCCACAAGGCGCCGCGCCCGTCCTTGCCTTGCCCGGCCGCCAGGTACTTGGCCTGCAGTTTTTTGCTCCCGCCCTTTTTTGCGGCAATATGCCGCATGACGGCCGTCACAAAAGTTCCCGTCCCCGTGGCCGGGTCCAGGATGGGAACCTGCGGCGATTCCAGCCCCTTGCCAAAATGCTCGCGCAGCAGCGAGTCCGAGGTGCGCACCATGAAGTTCACCACCTCCTGAGGGGTATAGACAATGCCCAGCTTATCGCCGGACTTCTTTGCATAAGCCCAGTAGAACTGCTGATAGACGTCCTTCAGCAGTTGCTCCGCCTTGTCCGGATGTTTCTCGACGCTCTTGGCCAAATCATACAAGTCCGAGTAGTAAGCTTGCACTTTCTGGGTGAGGTTTCCCCACTCTCCTGGCCCTGCCAGCTGGTTCTGTAGAGAATCCAGCTCCTTGGCGATCGGGTTGGTTCGGTCCATGTCCTGGCCGTACAGGGAGCGGAGAAACTCTCCAGTCAGCACGTGTTGGACCAACATTTCTGTTACTTCGCTCTCTCCTACTGCTCCCTTGCCGCCCATCAACTGGGAAATTTCCGCGGCGGCCGTTTTTACCGCGGATTCTGATGCCTTTCGCAGGAATATACCGTTCAAGTTTGCGGCAATCCTTGGAATGTCTTCACTCAACGTTGCCCATGCCTCCTTGAATTTCCTATCGATTTGCCCGGCGCGCGTGAAAAACTCCTCCAGTAGCTGAACGAAGCCTGCCGGCTCGCCAATCTCGGCTGTTTTCGGTTTTGGAGAATCCTTTCCGCCCCCAACGCTTCCCCCTTTTGGGGACTGATGCAAGCGAACCTCCGTGCCGGAATCTTCGAACAGCATATTGGACATTTCATACTCGTCCCTCTGCTTTTGCCTGACCTTATCCATAATCTTGCCGGGACAGCAGGCCTCCCACCAGCCGATCACCATTCCCAGGCCGCCCAGCGCCTTGACTTGCCCGTCAGGACGCTTGCCGGGCGACTGCTCCACCTCCTGAAAAAAACTGCACTTGTAGTGGGGAGCGAGCTCTATCATCAGTTGAGCAAATGCGTCCCGGCGGTCCACTTCCTTGGTCCTTCGGTCTTTCGTCAGCTCCAGCTGACGCTGGTAATAGGCCGCCAGGGCCGAGACAACAGTTTCGCGGTATTTACGGGTCTTGCCGCTGAGGCTGCCGCGCAAAGCAACCCGGAGCCTGGACTCCTCGTGATACCCGGCATTCTCGATTCTGGCAGCGACAGAATCCAGGAGCCTGATAGTTTCTTTTTTTGTAGAACGCATAACTGGGCTGGCTGACGTAGAAAATCGCTAAGGGTTCACTGGCCGCAACGGCAGAAACGATGATGTCTTTGGCGAGTGTATCACATCAGCCGCGACAACAACGGTGCGTGCCCGCGCCTGTTGGGGCAAAACCGGTTGCTTCATCCCTGGGAATCAATAAAGTCCGCTGGATCGGGGGTTTGGGCAGGTTGCCCGCGGCCCGGTTGTCGCCGCCGTTACAGGTTGTCATTCATGCCGGACATTTTTGAGCGGATTTTCTGCGTCTCCACCGAGACGTGGATGACCTGGCGAAGCAGCCGTATCAACGCGGCCCGATGGTCTTGCCACTGGTAGGGGCATTGCCGCAACAGTTCCGTCACCTCGGACGAGCGATGTTGCCGCGCTTTCGGGCGCCCCTCATGCTGGTGCTCCGCCAGCGGCCAGAGCATGGCGGGGCGACCCGCCAACTGGTAGTCCCAGGCCGCTTGCGGAATGTTCCGAATCTCCGTTTTCGTATCGATGCGAATGATTTTTCCGCCCGTCTTGCTGACGCCGACCCGGCAGATTTTCTCGGGCGGGTCGGCGGCATGCCACCGCTTTGGTCCCGCCACTTCGCAATGACGGTCCTCCGGACATTCATCGAAGCGGGTGTGCAACCGGGCCAGCGCTCTGCCCGCCTCCGCCCATTCCCGGAAACGGGGGTGCAAGGGCAACCGCGGCAGGGCAACGCGCAGGTCCCCGGCGAAGCGCGTTGCGTACTCCGGATCGTTCAGCACCGCATACGCATAGTAGAAGACGTCCTCTTGGGTGATGCGCGGCCGCTGGTAGTGCGCGCGAAAGCGCTCCAAGGCGAGGTCCGTGATGTTCGAGCGCTTTTTGCCGTGCTCGTCATAGACGTAAAGAGGGATATATTGGGCGAAAGGCAGGAAATGATGGTCCGGCACCGCGTTGCTGAGCAATGCGCCAAACGACCTCTTTTTACCGGGGGACGTAAAACCAATGACCAGGTTGTCGGAACCCCCTTGCCTGTCGAACGGGAAGATGCTTCCCATCTGGTAGGGGCGGTGAAGCAAGACGGGCCGGTAATACAGTTGCTTGCGGGTGAACGGCCGCCACAGGGCGGTGCGAATCGCCCGGGAGTCGCAGGCAAGCGTCCCGTCCTCCCTTGTTGCGTACGGCGCCAGTTCGGTGGTCCACTTGATGCGCTGGTCGAAAAATTCTTTCATCAGCCGGTGGCCGAAGCGGGTCAGGCTTTTGCGATTTTCCGGCGTGTTTTGCAACGCCGGCGGCAACTCGTCATGGGAAGCATGGTATCGCCTGCGCTCCTCTTCATAAATGCTCACGAAGCGCCGCACCTTGATTTCCAGCGCGGCGCGGCCCAGGTCCCACATCCAGTCATCCCGGTTTGATTTGCTCCCCATGCTGTACGACGCAAACACGGGGACTTCTCCCGCCTCCTGCCGGCCCTGCTTGTATTCCTTGCTGACGGCGGGCATCGGCAACCTGTCAAAGCCCGTAGCGGCAGGGGTTGGACACAGGGGGCCGCCCCCGTCCTGTTCAAGAGACGTCCAGCCGGGGGTGTTTTTCCCGTTGTCCAACCACCTCAGCTTGGTCTCGGCGCTCTCTCCATGCAGGACGCGATGGTACATCGCCCGGGCGCCGGGTGCGCCGGAGTCTTTCTTGATGGCGAAAATCACCTGGCAACCGGTCTTGTTGCCGGAGAACACGTTGCCGTCCGCAGACCCGTTCAACCCGTCGCCGCCCAGATCAAGAATATACAGGGCAGTGCACTGCTCGCGCAGGTATTGCCGCAACGGCGCATCGGAAACGGAGTCCAGGAAACCGCGGTTGGTGATCAGCGCGACCAGCCCCTGCTTCTGGACCCGGTCCAGGGACCAAACAAGAAAACGCTTGTACTGGTCCGTGGAAGACGGCTTTTGCACCCCGCTGCCCTGGTACATGTCCGTCAACCGGGCGTCCAGGGCCGGATAGCTGGCGTTCTCATTCATCTCCATGGCATTCTTCTGGGAGGCGCGCCAGGGCGGATTCCCGATGACCAGAGTGATGTCGGTGTCGCGTTGCCGGCGCACCCGCTTGGTGTTCTCTTTTGAGAACCCGTTGCCTTCCAACTCAACCTGCTCCCCTTCCCCGGTCAGGGGCAACGCCAGGGTGTCCTGGTAACACAGGCCGGGAAACTGCTGGTCCGTCTCGTACTCCCCGCCCTCCGTCAGGTTGTACAGGGTGCGCTGAACGGCCACGCAGGCGACGTAGTACGCCAGGAGCGACACCTCGTTGGCCCACAGGGCGCCGCGCCCGTCCTTGCCGTGCCCGGCCGCCAGGTACTTGGCCTGCAGTTTTTTGCTCCCGCCTCTTTTTGCGGCAATATGCCGCATGACGGCCGTTACGAAAGTTCCCGTCCCCGCGGCCGGGTCCAGGATGGGAACCTGCGGCGATTCCAGCCCCTTGCCGAAATGCTCGCGCAACAGCGAGTCCGAGGTGCGCACCATGAAGTTCACCACCTCCCGGGGGGTATAGACAATGCCCAGCCTGTCGCCGGACTTCCTGCCGTAAGCCCAGTAGAACTGCTGATAGACGTCTTTCAGCAACTGCTCCGCCTGGTCCGGATAATCCTCGACGCTCCGCGCCAATCCTTGCAGGCCGGAGTAGTAGTCCCGCACTTTCCGGGTGAGGTTCCCCCACTCCCGCGGCCCCGCCAGCTGGTTCTGCAGGGCGTTCAACTCCCTGGCGATCGGGTTGGTGCGGTCGATGTCCTGGCCGTACAGGGAGCGGAGGAACTCCCCGGTCAGCACGTGCTGGACCAGCATGTCGGTCACTTCCTGTCCGCTCACGGCGCCCTCGCCGCCCATCAACCGGGAGATTTCCACGGCGGCCGCCTGTACCGCGGCCGCCGCCTCTTGCTGTTGGAAGATGCTGTTCAGGCTTGCGGCGATTTCTGGTATTTCTTTTTCCAGCGCCGACCAGGCCTCCTTGAATTTCCTGTCGATTTGCCCGGCGCGGGTGAAGAAGCGATCCAGCAACCCGATGAACTGCGCCGGGTCGTCAATCCCGACGCGTTCTTGCTGCGGGGGCGCCGCGCCGTCCGCCTGGCACAGGCAGGCCTGCGTGCCGCAATCCTCGAACAGCATGTTGGACATTTCGTACTCGTCCGCCTGTTTTTGCCTGATCTTGTCCGCAATCCTGCCGGGACGGCAGGCCTCCCACCAGCCGATGACCATTCCCAGGCCGCCCAGCGCCTTGACCTGTCCGTCCGGGCGTTTGCCGGGCGACTGCTCCTGCTCTGGAATGAACCCGCACTTGTAGAGGGGGGCGAGCGCTCTCATCAGGCCAACGAATGCGTCGCGGCGGTCCAACTCTCCCGTGACGCGGCTCTTCGTCAGCTCCAACTGACGCTGGTAATAGGCCGCCAGGGCCGAGACGACGACCCCGCGATGGTTACGGGTCTTGCCGCTGAGTCTGCCGCGCAAGGCGTCCCCGAGCCTGGACTCCTCGTGATACCCGGCCGCCCTGATCCTGGCAGCGACAGAATCCAGGCGCTTGATGGTTTCCTGGTTCGCAGAACGCATGGCTGGATAGGTTGACGTCAAAAACTTCTATGGGTTTACATTCCGTGACATTTTAGAACGACGGCGGTCATGCTTCAATAAACCGCGCCGTAATCTCATCGTATTTGCCCTGGGCTTTCAGGATGAGGTCGCATATTTGCCGCACCGCGCCGGCGCCGCCGTTGCGGGCGGTCACCCAGTCGGCGCACTGCCGCACCGCGGGATGGGCGTCCGCCGGAGCGAGGGCCAGTCCCGCCATGGCCATGGCCGCCAGGTCCAACAGGTCATCGCCGGCGTAGGCGACCGCCTCGCTTTCCAGTCCCAGCCGCTTCATCACCTGGGCCAGCGCCGCCGGCTTGTGGTCCCGCCCCTGGTACGCGTACTCTATGCCCAGCTCCTCCATGCGCACCGCCACCGCGGCGGAGGAGCGGGCGCTGATGACGGCGACCTGGCAACCGGCCTGCTTTAGCAACGTCAACCCCTGCCCGTCGCGGGCGTGAAACCGCCTGAACTCGCGGCCGTCGTCGCTGAGAAAAAGGCCGCCGTCCGTCAATACGCCGTCCACGTCGAAGACCGCCAGCCGGACGCGGGCCGCTTTTTCCATGACGGCGGGCGGCGCACCGGGCTCGTCCCGCGCGGCGGGGCGTTCTGTTGTCGATTTTTCCGGCATCTCAGCCGGGTCTCCCCGTGCGGCTGCGGTGCCGCAGCGTCCCGTTGCGAGCGGCCGCCATGGTCAGACCACCTGCGCCCGCAACAGGTCGTGCATGTTCAGGGCGCCCGCCAGCCGCCGCTCAGCGTCCAGCACCAGCAGGGCGTTGATGCGGTGTTCTTTCATCATGCGCAACACCTCGGCTGCCGGGGCGTCCGGCGCAACAGAGCGGGCGCCCCGGGTCATCACCTGGGCCATGGTGGTCGCGCGCACGTCATGGCCGGCGTCCAGGGCGCGGCGCAGGTCGCCGTCGGTGAAGATGCCCGCCGCTTCATCGCTTGCCGTGACCACTGCGGTCATGCCCAGTCCTTTCGCGCTCATTTCCAGCAGGGCCTGGTCCAGGGGGGCGTCTTCACGCACGCGCGGCACGTCGGCGCCGGTGCGCATTACATCGCTGACCCGCAACAGCAACCGCCGCCCCAACGGCCCGCCGGGGTGGGAGCGGGCGAAATCCTCCTCGCCAAAGCCGCGAGCGGCCGCCACCGCCAGGGCCAGGGCGTCGCCCAATGCCAGGCAGGCCGCGGCGCTGGCCGTGGGCGCCAGGTTCAGCGGGCAGGCTTCCCTGGCGACGCTCGCGTCAAGACACACCGCGGCGGCCCTGCCCAGGGTGGAGCCGGGGTTGCCGGTCATGGCGAGCAGGGGAACGTCCAGGCGCTTGATGACGGGCAACAGGACAAGCAGTTCGGCGGCCTCGCCGGACTTGGACAGAGCTACCGCCACGTCGTTTCGGGCAATGACGCCAATGTCGCCATGGGCGGCCTCGCCCGGATGAAGGAAGAAAGACGGCGTACCGGTGCTGGCCAGGGTGGCCGCCAGCTTGCGGGCGATGTGGCCGGACTTGCCCACGCCGGTAACCACGGTCTTGCCCTTGCAGTCCAGGAGCAACCGGCAGGCCGCCGCAAAACGCTCATCGATGCGCCGGCGCAGGGCGGCAACGGCCTGTTGCTCCGTGTCGATGACCGCCAGGGCCGACTTTATCAGCCGGTCTGGGTCGGGATGCCCGGCGCCGCCGCCCATGATGCTCTCAGCCTCGAAACAGCCAGTACTGGTAACCGACGAAACCGGCCAGCAACAGGGCCCCCTCCCAGCGGGAGAGCCGGTTTTTGCCCGCATGAAAGATCATCCAGCCCATGGCCAGGCTCAGCGCCGCCATGACGGAAAAATCCCGCCACAGCACCTCCGCGCCGAAGCGGCCGGGATGAATCAGGGGCGGGACGCCCAACACCATCAGCATGTTGAACATGTTGGAGCCGACCACGTTGCCTATGGCGATGTCCACCTCGTTCTTGACGACGCTCGCCAGGGAAGCAGCCAGTTCCGGCAGGCTGGTGCCTACCGCCACCACGGTCAGGCCGATGACCAGTTCGCTGACGCCCAGGGCGCGGGCGATGTCGACGGCGCCGCGCACCAGCAACTCGGCGCCCAACAACAGCACCGGCAGGCCGATCAGCATCAGGACCAGCGGCCGGGCAATGCCCGACTGCGGTTTCTCCGCATCGTGGGGCGGCGCGGCTTGGGCTTCCCGCAGCGCCGGCTTGACGATCCAGCCCATCATCACCGCCAGCGCGACCAACAGCAGCAGGCCGTCCAGTCGTCCCAGCTCCCGGTCCAGCATCACCAGGAATGCGCCCAACATGGCCAGGATCATGCACAGGAACTCGCGCCGCAGGGCCTGGGACTGGACCGGCAGGGGCGCCAGCAAGGCGGTGGCGCCCAGCACCAACCCAATGTTGGCGATGTTGGAGCCTAGGGCGTTGCCGATGGCGATGGTGGTTTTTCCATCCCAGGCGGCAACGCTGCCCACCAGCACTTCCGGCATCGAGGTGGCGACTCCGACGATGGTCAAGCCGATGACCAGGGGCGGAACGCCCAGGTTGCGGGCCGTGCCGGAAGCGCCGGCGACAAACCGGTCGGCGCCCAGCACCAGCAGGGCCAGGCCGCCGGCCAACAGGATGATAGCGGTCAACATGTACTCGTTTGTTTTGCGTAAGATTGTCGGCGGCGTTGAGTGCGTCCCTGTCCCTGCCGGGAGCTCCACTTTCTCATGTCCGCGGCGGCGCCGCAAACCCGCGGCGGCGCACTGTTATAAACTATACCATTAGTTCCAATGTTATGGGGGTAAAACCGATGTACTACTGGTTGCTGCTCGCCGCGGCGATTGTGTTGGAAGTCGCCGGCACCACGTTTATGAAACTGTCTTATGGGTTCACCCGCCTGGTTCCGTCGTTGCTGGTGGCGGTTTTCTACGCCGGTTCTTTCCTGGCCCTGGCGCTGTGCCTGAAAAAACTGGAAGTCAGCGTCACCTACGCCATCTGGGCCGGAGTGGGCACCGCCTTGGTGGCGCTGATTGGCGTGGCGTATTTTCACGAGCCCATGACCCCGATGAAGCTGGCCGGCCTGGCCCTGATCATTGCCGGGGTGGTGAGCCTGCATCTGGGCGGGACCGCCCCGCTTTCCGACTGAGCGGCGGCGGGCAGCCTCATGCGCGCGATGATCCTGGCGGCGGGGCGGGGCGAGAGAATGCGCCCGCTGACCGCAACGCTGCCCAAGCCCATGTTGGCGGCCGCCGGCAAGCCCCTGTTGCAATACCAGGTGGAGGCGCTGGCGCGGGCCGGTTTTGCCGAGCTGGTCATCAACCGGGCGCGGCTGGGCGAGAAAATAACCGCTTATTTCGGCGACGGCGCTGATTTTGGCGTGTCCATACGCTACTCCGACGAGGGCGACGAGCCGCTGGAGACCGGCGGCGGCGTCCGGCAGGCCCTGCCCCTGCTGGGCGCCGAGCCGTTCCTGGTGGTGAACGGCGACATCTGGACCGATTTCCCCCTGGCCGCCCTGAAACAGGCGGCGCCGGCGGCGGCGCACCTGGTGCTGGCGCCCAACCCGCCCCACCATCCCCGGGGAGACTTCGCCCTGGAGGACGGGCGCGTGCTGGCTGCGGGCCGCCCCGCTTTCACGTTCAGCGGCATCGGCGTGTATCACCCCTCCCTGTTTGCCGACATTCCAGAGCGCAACTTCCCTCTGGCGCGGGTCCTGCGGCCGGCCCTGGAACGGCGGCAGGTCACGGGCGAGCTGTATGACGGCCGCTGGTTCGACATCGGCACACCGGCGCGGCTGGCGGCGCTGGAGCAGTTGCTGGACGAGTGTGCGGCTCAGCGGTAGCGGGTGGGGTCGGGAATGCCGGCGGCGCTGGGCAGATCACGGGCGAGATGCGTGACGGCCGCTGGTTCGACTTAGGCGCGCCGGCGCGGCCGGCGGCGCCGGCGCGGTTGCTGGACGAGCGCGCGGCTCAACGGTAGCGGGTGGGGTCGGGAATGCCGGCGGCGCTGAATCCCTGGCGACGGAAGCGGCAGGAATCGCACTCGCCGCAGGCGCGCCCCTGCTCATCCGCCTGGTAGCAGGAAACGGTGAGTGCGTAATCAACGCCCAGCGCGGCGCCGGTGCTGATAATCTCCGCCTTGCTGAGCTGGATGAGCGGCGCATGGATGGCGTACTCGGCGCCTTCGATGCCGGCCCGGGTAGCCAGTTGCGCCAGGGAAGCAAACGCCTTGATGTACTCCGGGCGGCAGTCCGGGTAACCGGAATAATCCACGGCGTTGACGCCGATGAAAATATCCCGGGCGCCCGCCGTCTCGGCATGGGCCAGCGCAAAAGACAAGAAGATGGTGTTGCGGGCCGGCACGTAGGTTACGGGAATGTCGCTCGCCGGCGAGTCAGCGGCGTCGGCAGCCGCCGGCACATCGATAGCGGCGTCGGTCAGGGCGGAGCCGCCGAACTGTCCCAGGTCCAGGCGCACGACCCGGTGTTCCGCCGCCGCCAGGGCGCGGGCGATGCGGCGCGCCGCCGCCAGCTCGGACTGGTGGCGCTGGCCGTAATCGAAGCTCAGCGCCCGGCAACGAAAACCGGCGCGGCGCGCCAGCGCCAGGGCCGTGGCGGAATCCAACCCGCCGGAAAGCAACACCACTGCATCCCGTTGCATCAGACCCCCCGCCGCTCCCCCCACAGGTACTTGTGCAACTGCACCTGCAGACGCACCGGCAGGCGGTCCGCCAGGATCCAGTCGGCCAGGTCGACCGCCGCCAGTTGCTGGTGGCTGGGGGAGAACAACACCTCCACCCGCCCCGCCAGCGCATGCTCCTCCACCAGGCGGCGGCTCCATTCGTAATCCTGCCGGTCGCAGATGACAAACTTGACCTGGTCCCGGGCGGACAGGAGGCGCAGGTTGGCAAGCCGGTTGCGGTGCGCCTCGCCGGAGCCGGGGGTTTTTACGTCTACTATCCTGGCGACCCGGGGATCTACGGACTCGATGTCCAAGGCGCCGCTGGTCTCCAGGGACGCCTGGTAGCCATGGTCGCACAGCAGGGTCAAAAGGGCCGGGCAGTTGGCCTGGGCCAGGGGCTCGCCGCCGGTAACAGTCACGTAACGGGAGCGATGGCCGGCGCAGACCTGCATGATTTCGTCCAGGGACATTGGCTTGCCTTCGTTAAAAGCATACTCCGTGTCGCAGTAGCGGCAACGCAGGGGACAACCGGTCAGGCGAATGAAAGAAGTGGGCAACCCAGCCCGGTTGGACTCGCCCTGGATGGAGTAGAAAATCTCGTTGACCACCAGGGTTTTCGCCGCGGCGGCGGTCGGGCTCTGCGGGCGTTGCGGCGTCATTATGGGGGTTGTCGCGGGGTTGTCATGGGGTGGTCGTTGCGGGATGGTTGCATTCCCGCCGCCGGCCGCCGGCGTCCGTCCGCTGCGCCGGGCGCGGCCGCGAGCGTTAATTGACCGGCGCCATGTCGGGGAGCGTAACCGCCCTGATCTCCCTCAGACGTTCTTCCGCCAGGCGGGCAACCGTCGTGCCGGGGTGTTGCCGCGCCGCCTCTTCCAGCCGCCGGCCGGCTTGCTCCATCCGGCCCAGCTCGTAGAGACAGAACCCGGCTTTCAGTTGCGCCTGGGCGGCCTTGCGGCTGTCGGGGTGGTCCTGCAACAGCCGGGAGTATTCTTCCAGCGCCAGGTCAAACCGCCCGTTCACGTAATAGGCCTCGGCCAGCCAGAAGCGCGCGTCCGGCGCCTGTTCGGCGGTCCCATGACGCGCCAGGAACGCTCGCAAGGCCGGCACGGCTTGCTGGTAGCGGGCGCGCTTTAGCAGGTCGAAAGCGCGGCGATACTCGGCGCGGGCCTGCTCCGGGTCTGACGGGGCTGGGGGCGCGGGCCGGCCCACGCCTAAGGGCGGCCAAGCCGCTTCCTGCGGGAATGTGTCCGCGTCCGGCGGCGACAATGCCTGCTCCTGCGGGAGTGCACCCGCGCCCGGCGGCGGCAATGCCTGCTCCTGCGGGAATGCGGCCGCGCCCGACCCCGCCAACGCTTGCTCCTGCGGGAATGCACCCGTGCCCGGCCCCGACAACGCCTGCTCCTGCGGGAATGCGGCCGTGTCCGACCCCGATAACGCTTGCTCCTGCGGGAGTGTACCCGCACCCGACCCCGACAATGCCTGCTCCTGCGGGAGTGCGCCCGTGTCCGGCGGCGGCAACGCCTGCTCCTGCGGGAATGCGCCCGTGTCCGGCGGCGGCAACGCCTCTTCCCGCGAGAAGGCGCCCGTGTCCAGCGGCGGCAACGCCTCTTCCCGCGAGAAGGCGCCCGTGCCCGGCGGCGGCAACGCCTCCTCCCGCGAGAATGCGCCCGCGCCCAGCGGTTCAATGATGGGATACAGCGGGTCCAGCATCTCGTCCTCCGCGCCCGGCGCCGGGTCAAAAGCGGCGACCCGGCGCGGCGGCGCCGCCTGCAAACGGCGCAAGCGCTCATCGAGATCCGCGTACAGGTCGCGCTGTTGCTTCTTGATCTGCTCTAACAAGTGACTCTGCGTCTCCAGCTCGCCGCGCAGGCGCTCCATTTCCTGTTGCATGGCTTCCAGCTGTTGCAACATTCGCACCAGCCCCTGGTTGCTCAGCAGTCGCTCGATGCGCTCCAAGCGCGCCGCCGTGTCCGCCTCGGGAGCCGCGGCTTCCTGGGCGCGGGCGCCGTCAAAAGCCGCGACCGCCGGCAGGACCAGCGCCGGCCACAGGGCAAATCGCAACAGGCGCAAGCGCATCATCAGTACGCGAACTCCGCCTTTCTGCTCAGCCGCTGGGCTTCCTGGGCGCAGGCGCCGTCACAAGCCGCGGCCGCCGGCAGGACCGGCGCCGGCCACAGGGCAAGTCGCAACAGACGCAAGCGCACCATCAGTACGCGAACTCCGCCTTTCTGCTCAGCCGCCGGGCTTCCTGGGCGCGGACGCCGTCACAAGCCGCGGCCGCCGGCAGGACCGCCGCCGGCCACAGGGCAAATCGCAACAGGCGCAAGCGAATCATCAGTACGCGAACTCCACCCTTCTGTTCAACCGCCAGGCCTCCTGGTCATGGCCGGCAACGGCGGGACGCTCCTCGCCGTAGCTCACGGTGATGAGTTGCGCCGGGTCAACGCCCAACACCACCAGTTGCTGTTTCACCGCACGCGCCCGTTGTTCGCCAAGGGCCAGGTTGTATTCCCGGGAACCGCGCTCATCGGCGTGCCCTTCCAGGGTCGCCTCGCGGCCCGGGTTGGCTTGCAAAAAACGGGCGTGGGCATGGATGAGCGCGTTGGAGTCCAGCGGCACGGCGCTGCTGTCGTAGTCAAAATAGATGACGCGCACCGGCGGCATGCTGGCCGGGTCGCCCAGCGGCGACATACCGCCGGCGCCGTCGTCTCCCATTCCGAAAGCGCGGGCGCTTTCGTCCTCCCCTGCTGGTTGTTCCGCGCCGGCAGGGGCGCCGCCGCGCTCTTCGACGGGCACTTTCCTGGCGGATTCGGTGCAGGCGGTGAGCATCGCGCTCAGCAGGAGCGCCGATAAGATTTTACAGGTCATAAGCAGTCTCCAATATTCAAGGTTAAAGCATAGCGGGGAACCGAGTCGTTTTCACCAGGGGCGGAACGGTCCCCAAGCCGGCTCCCGCGCCGCGCCGTCGTCCGGCAACGGCGCCCGCTGGTGTCGGACGCCGTCCACGGAAACTACGCGCAACTCGGAGCCGCCGGGGCCGGCGGCGGCATAGATGATCTGGTTGCCGTCCGGCGAAAAATCAGGCGCCTCGTCCAACTGGTTGTCCGTCAGCACCCGCAGGTGGCCGCTGTCCCGGTCCAGATGGCCCACCCGGTACGCCCGGTCTTCGCCGTACACCAAGGCGACGGCGGCGCCGTCCGGCGAATAACGCGGGCGGGCGAAATAAGTCCCGTCGAAAGTGATGCGCTGGGGCTTGCCGCCCGCCAGGCGCACTTCATAGACCTGCGGCGAACCGCCGCGGTCGGAGGTGAACAGGAGTTTTTCGCCGTCCGGCGAGAAGTCCGGCTCGGTGTCAATGGCCGGGTGGCGGGTGATGCGGCGCAGGGCGTCAGTGGCCAGGTCCAGCACGAAAATTTCCGGATTTCCCTCCCGGGACAGGGTCAGGGCCAACCGACGGCCGTCCGGCGACCAGGCCGGCGCGCCGTTGATGCCGTCATAAGCGGCCGCTTTCTTTCTTTCCCGGGCGTACAGGTCCTGCACGAACACCGCGGAGCGCCGCTCCTCGAACGAGACATACGCCAGCCTGCGCCCGTCCGGCGACCAGGCCGGCGACAGCAACGGCGCCGGCGACTCCAGCAGGGTGCGCGGGTTGAACCCGTCCGCATCAACGACTCGCAGGGCGTAGCGCGAGCGGCCGGCCGCGTCCTGCTTCACGGCAATGTAGGCGATGAGCGTATCGAAAGCGCTGTGCGCGCCGGTCAGCTTTTCAAAGATGACGTCGCTGGCGCGGTGGGCCGCGCGCCGCAGGTTGGCCGCCGCAACGTTCAGCCGAAAACCGGCCAGTTGCGTCTCCTTGTAGACGTCCAGCAAGCGGAACTCCACTTCAAACTCCGCCGCCGCCGTTTGCCGCAGCTTGCCGATGACGATGCTCTCCATGCGCAACAACTGCCAGTCCTTGAAGTTGACCGCCTGGTAGTCCGCCGGGCGTTGCGGCATGTCGCGCTCATCCATGGCGGAGAAACGGCCGCTTCTTTCCAGGTTGGCGACAATGATGCGGTGGGGTTCCAACGGCGGCGCCGGCGCGTCCGCCGCACCGGACCAGCGGAAAGGGACCACGGCGATGGGCAGGGGCTTTTCCACTCCCTTGTCGATGAGGATCTCCAGCCGGCCCTGGGCCGGCAACGGCGGCGCCGCGGCCGCCAACAGCAGCAACAGGACAATGCAACAGCGACGGGTGGTCATACCTTACTCCTCGGGCTCGAATATGAAATCGAAGTTCCGAAGCCTCAGCCGGTCCAAGGTCTCCGTGTTGCGCGGCAGGGGCAACGGCGAGGCCTGCCGCACGGCGATAATGGCGCGCTTGTCAAACAGGTCGTTGCCGCTGGTTTTGCTGATCTTCACGCCAACCACCTCGCCGCCGGGCACGGTCTGCACTGTTAATACGCATTTCAGCCCCTGCGGCAAGCCGGCCTTGTTGAAATGGCCTGATACCTGGTGAGAGACGTCGGCGATGACGCTTTTCATCAGTTTTTGGTCCCGTTCGCGCTGGGCCTGTTGCGCCGCCGCCCGGCGGCGGCGCTCCTCTTCCATGCGCTGACGCTCCTCCTCGGCTTCGCGTTTTGCCGCCTCGGCCTGGCGTTTTTGCTCCTCGGCCGCGCGTTGCTCTGCCGCCAGGCGCTTGCGCACCGCCTCCTGCTCCTGCTGGTTCGCCTCCAGGCGCTTGCGCTCTGCCGCCAGGCGCCGGTCCTCCGCCGCCTGTTTTTGTTGCGCCGCCGCCTGCTTTTTTCGCTCCGCCGCCAGGCGCCGGCGCTCGTCCGCCGCTTTTTTCTCCTCCGCCTTGCGCCGCTGCTCCGCCGCTTGGGTTTTCTTCTCTGCTTCCTTTCTTTTCCGCTCCGCCGCGCCGGCTTGTTGGTCCAGCTCCCTCAGGCGTTTTTCCCGGGTGCGCCGCTCCCTGTCTTCCAGTTCTTGGAGCCTCTTGAGCTCCTCTTCAACGGCCTGGCTGTCCACGGTAACCGCCTCCACGATGTCTTGCGGGGGCGGCGGCAACACCGGGCGGTGCGCCAGGTTAAAGTTGCTGATCAAGGCCGCGCCGATGAGCGCGTGCAACACCAGCGAGTAAAACAGGGAACGCAGCGTCAGGAAACGCATGACTCATTGTTGCTCCGGCGGGCGGGTGACCAGTCCCACGCCTTTCGCGCCTGCGCGTTGCAACAGGACCAGGACCTGGGCGACCCGGCCGTAGTTGACCCCGGCGTCACCTTTCACCAGCACCGGCAACCGGGGGCGATACTTGACCAGGGCGCCGACCCGGTTGACCAGCACCTCGGGCGAAACGGGCTGGTCCTGGTTCTCGCCGTAATTGATGAAAAAATTGCCCGCCGCATCCACGCTGACGATGACCGGGTCGCCGGCGCCGGCGGGCAACGGCTCCGACGGCGCGCGCGGCAGTTCAACGATGACTCCCTGGGACAGCAACGGCGCCGTGATCATGAAGATGATCAACAACACCAGCATGACGTCGATGTAGGGGACCACGTTGATCTCCGACAGGGGGCGCTTGCGGGTGCGGGGACGCATGGGTGTGCTCAGCTGTGGGTCTGCCGATGCAAGATGGCGGAAAACTCTTCCGTGAACGTATCGTAGCGGTTGATCAGCCGCTCCACGTCGTTGGAAAACCGGTTGTAGGCAATCACCGCGGGAATGGCGGCAAACAGCCCCATGGCCGTGGCGACCAGGGCTTCCGCGATGCCGGGGGCCACCATGGAAATGGATGCCTGCTGCACGTTGCCCAGGGCGCGAAAGCTGTTCATGATGCCCCACACGGTGCCGAACAAGCCGATGTAGGGACTGGTGGAGCCCACCGTGGCGAGAAACGAAAGGTGCGTCTCCAGCTCCTCGATTTCCTTGTTCAAGGCGACGCGCATGGCCCGTTGCGCCCCTTCCATGATCACGTCCGCCACCACGCCCTCCTGTTGCTCTAAGCGAATGAACTCCCGAAAACCGGCCTCGAACAGCAACTCCATGCCGGTCGCCTTGTGGCGCTGGCTGCTGATGCGGTTGTACAGGGGCGTCAGCTCTTCTAAGGCCCAGAACCGCTCCTCGAAAGCGTCGGCGGCGCGGCGCGCCCGGTTCAGCCAGATGCGCTTTTTGAAAATCATCGTCCAGGACAGGACGGAGGCCAGGACCAGGACGGCCATCACCGCCTGGACCGGCAGGCTGGCGTTGGCAACCAGGTGAACGAAAGTCAGGTCAGGAGTCATTATTGTAATCCACAGGTAGCGAAACCGGCGCGGACTTCATCCGCTCCGGAAAGTTTGCTCGAACAGGTCTTTTTCCACAACCCGCCCCGCCGGCGCGGGCATGCCGAAATGCTCCCAGGCGTTCCTGGTGGCGACGCGGCCGCGAGGGGTGCGCATCACAAAACCCTGCTGTATCAGGTACGGCTCGATAACATCCTCTATGGTGTCTTTTTCTTCGCCCACGGCGGCGGCAATATTGTCCAGCCCCACGGGGCCGCCGTCAAATTTTTCGATGATGGCCAGCAGCAACCGGCGATCCATGGCGTCGAAGCCGTGCTCGTCCACTTTCATCATGTCCAGGGCCTGGGCGGCGAGCTTTGCGCTGACCCTGCCGTCCGCCCGAACCTCGCTGTAATCGCGGACGCGGCGCAACAGGCGGTTGGCGATGCGCGGCGTGCCCCGGGCGCGCACGGCGATTTCCCGGGCGCCCGCCGCATCGATGGGCGTCTTCAATATTTGCGCCGAGCGGGCGACAATGTCCGCCAGGTCGTCCGCCGAGTAAAACTCCAGCCGTTGCACGATGCCGAAGCGGTCCCGCAACGGCGAGGTCAACATGCCGGCCCGGGTGGTGGCGCCCACCAAGGTGAAACCCGGCACGTCCAGCTTGATGGCGCGCGCCGCCGGGCCTTCGCCAATCATGATGTCGATCTGGTAGTCCTCCATGGCCGGGTAGAGGATCTCCTCCACGACCGGGCTCAGGCGATGTATCTCGTCAACAAACAACACGGCCCTTGGCTCTAAGTTGGTGAGCAAGGCCGCCAGGTCGCCGGGGCGCTCTAACACCGGGCCCGAGGTCTGCGCCAGGGGTACGCCCAGCTCGTTGGCGATTACGTGCGCCAGGGTTGTCTTGCCGAGGCCGGGCGGGCCGAAGATCAGCACGTGATCCAGGGCTTCCTCCCGCCGGCGAGCGGCGCTGATGAAAATCTCCATCTGCTCATGCACTGCCGGTTGCCCCCGGTATTCCGCCAGCGAGCGGGGCCTCAGGCTGTTCTCGGCCAAGGCGTCCTCTTCCGACCTGTCGGCGGAGATGACCGGGTCGGGCGCGTTCATGTCGTCAGGGGGCGTAGCATGGGAACCGTCGGCGCAATTGGATCATTCTACAATCCAGGGCGCGGCGATGCAAGCCGCTGTGCCGGGCCGCTGGCATGCAACGCCTGGGGCGGGGACGAGCCCGGATCGGAGCGAAAGCGGACAACGGCGGGCGGCGGGGGCCTTATCCCCGGCGCCGTGGTTGGCGCGGCGACGGCGGGCAGGAGAGACCGCGGGCCCGGCAAGCGCCGCACATCGCCTCGCGCAACCGCCCCGGCGCCCGGGCGGACGAATAACCGGCGCGGGAATAACGGACAGGCGTTGCGGGGCAGGGTATCAGCTAGGCGGTAACCAGGGTTACGTCCGGGTCCACGATGAAGCTGCCGGCAACGCCGGCGTACTGCTCGTAGTCCTCGCCGGCCACAGCCACGTCATCTCCCCGGGTGAAATCGTCCAGGTCGAAACGCAGAGTGTCATCGCTGTCGCCGTCGATGCGAAGCTGATAGTTGCCGTCGCCGTCCGCCAGCACCGCCAGGGCCTCAGTAGATAGGGTCAGGTCCGTGTTGCCGGCGCCTGCGCCCGCCAGGTCGATTTGCGGCACGCCCGCCAGCAGGGTCGCATCAACGGGAAGAAGCGCATTGGCTTGACCTGTCGACACCGCGGTCTGCAACTCGGACGCGACAGCAAGATCGGCAGAGTACGCAAAACCGTCCAGGGCGCCGGGGCCGGTTCGGCTCCAGCCGGACGCCAACGGCGCTCCATTCCCACCATGGAAAGTCACCGTGTAAGCGGGCCCATCGCCAAGGAGCGTTATCGTGTGTACGACCAGGTTGCCGGCGGCGCCCCACTGCCCGTGGAACTCCAGCCGGTCCAGCATGCCGTCGTTGTCGCTGTCGCGGCCCACCCAGTCCGGGCTGCCGTTGGCGTCGTGGTCATAGTGGTGTTCGTCGATGGCGCCGTCCCCGTCCTCATCAACACTGGAGCGTTCCACGATGCCGTCATCGCCTTCATCAAAGTCGGTGCGCACCACGGCGCCGGCCGCGTTGCGCGTGTAGGTCTCGGAGCGAATGGCAACATCGTCTCCCAGATCGTCCAACATGGAATCGAACGGAGTGCGCGCGCCTGCCTCGTCAGCGGCGCCGGTTTCCTTGCCGGCAACGCCCCGCGCACCAGGAGCGCCCGCGGCAGAGCGTCCCAGGCTGTTGCCGCTCCCACCCTCGATTCCAGGCTCCTCGGCAGGGGCGTCGCCCTCGCCGCCCACCGCCATCACTTTCTTGATCAGGTTCCCGTGGGCGTCGTAGGAGTAGGTCTCGATGCGATCCAACGTGCCGTCGCCCTCGTCATCGAACGCGGCCCGGTCGATGACCCCGTCCACGTTGTCATCGTAGTACGTGCCAATAACGGCGCCGGCGGTGTTCCACGCATAGACTTCCACGCGGTCCACGGTGTTGTCCGCATCGTCGTCAAAATCCGCGCGGATGATGCGGCCGTTGACGTCCCGCACGTAGGACTCAATACGGTCCACGGTGTTGTTCGCATCGTCGTCAAACCCGGTGCGGAGGCTGTTGCCCTGGTCGTCCCGCTCGTAGTAGGTCTCGATGCGGTCCAGGACCCCGTCCCCGTTCGGGTCAAAATGGGTGCGATCCACCCGGCCGTTGCCGTTGTCGTCGTAGTCGGTGCGAATGATGATATTGGCGCCGTTCCGCGCATACGCCACGGTGCGCTCCGGGGCGCCGTCGGCATTGGCATCGAAGACGGTGCGGTCAATATAGCCGTTCGCATCGTCATCGACGTCTGTGCGAATAACCTGACCCTGGCCGTTCCGCACATAGACTTCAACGCGGTCCGTCGTCCCGTCCGCGTCATCGTCAAAATCAGTGCGCAAAATATTGCCGTTGGGATACCGCAGGTAGCTTTCCGTACGATCCACCGCGCCGTCGGCGTCGTCATCGAAGTCAGTGCGCTGAATACGGCCATTGGGGAACCGCGCGTAGGCCTCGGTGCGCTCCACAGTGCCGTCCGCATTGGCGTCAAAGTGGGCGCGATCCGCCCGGTCATCCAAATCGTCATCGAAGTCGGTCTGGATGATGTCGCCGCCGGCGTTCCGCACGTAGGCCTCGGCGCGCTCCACTGTACCGTCCTCGTCCGCATCAACCCTGGCGCGGTCGGCATTGCCATCGCCGTCGTCATCGTACTCGATGCGCTCGGCCGTGCCGTTTTCGTTGGCGTCAAACTCCACCCGGTCCACCGTGCCGTCATCGTCCGCATCCACCTCGGTGCGCTCCGCCGCGCCGTCGGCGTCCGCGTCAAACTCGCGCCGGTCGACGATGCCGTCGGCGTCGCTGTCAACATCGGTCTGGATGACGTCCCCGGCGCTGTTTCGCACATACGTCTCGATGCGATCCAGCGTGCTGTCCGCGTTGTCGTCAAAGGCGGTGCGGGCAATGCGACCGGCGCCGTCCAGCGTGTAAGACTCGATGCGCTCGGCCGTGCCGTCGGCGTCATCATCAAACTCGGTACGGATGATGCGCCCGTTGCCGTCCCGCCCATAGGTCTCGATGCGCTCGGCCGTGCCGTCCGCGTCATTGTCAAACTCGGTGCGGGTGATGCGCCCATGGCCGTCCCGCCCGTAGGTCTCGATGCGGTCCGCCGTGCCGTCATCGTTCGCATCAAACTCCACCCGGTCTGCCGTGCAGTCATCGTCCGCATCCACTTCGGTGCGCTCCGCCGTACCGTCCGCGTCCGCGTCAAACTCGCGGCGGTTGACGATACCGTCGGCATCGCTGTCAACACCGGTCTCAATGGCGTCGCCGTCGCTGTTCCGCACATACGTCTCGATGCGGTCCGCCGTGCCGTCCGCATCGTCATCGAAAGCAGTGCGGGTGATGCGGCCGTCGACGCCCCGCGTGTGGGACTCGATGCGGTCCACCGTACCGTCGGCGTCCGGGTCAAAATGGTCGCGGTCAATATGGCCGTCCGCATCGTCATCGAAGCGGGTGCGAATGATTTCCTTGGCGCCGTTCCGCAGGTAGTTTTCAGCGCGCTCAAACGTGCCGTCGCCGTCCGAGTCGAAGAATATCCAGTCAATATGACCATCTTGATCCGTATCGACCTCGATGTCGGCAGATTGCGTGGCGACCCCGGACTGTTGCGGCGGCGCGGCATTCCCGGGGTCTTGCTCCTGCGGCTCGATGCGGTCCACCGTGCCGTCCGCGTCGTCATCGTACTCGGTGCGCGTCACCTGCCCGGCGGTATTGCGCGTATAGAACTCGATGCGATCAACGGCGCCGTCGGCATTGTCATCGAAGTCGGTGCGCTCCACCTGCCCGGCGGTATTGCGCGTATGATGCTCGATGCGCTCGCTGATCCCGTCATCGTTGTCATCGAACACCACCCTGACCAGGCGACCCTGCCCATCGTAAGCGTATATCTCCAGCCCCTCCGCAACACCGTCCGCATCGCCGTCAACCGCCGCCCGGGACGGCAACCCGGCCGCATTGAAAAAGTTGTAGCGCAGGATCCTATCCGCCGTTCCATCGGCGTCGCTGTCCGTGGAGAGACGGACTACGCGCCCTTGGGCATCGTAGCCGTACTGTTCGATTCGATCCGCGGCGAACGCGGTCCCGTCGTAATCGTCATCGAACTGCACTTCAATCCGTTGCCCCACGTCCGCCTGGGAAATAGCGCCGGCATTGGCCTGCGCCTGGGCGCCATAGACATAGCGCTCCACACGGTCTACTGTGCCGTCCGCATTGTCGTCAAAGTCGGTGCGGACGATGCGGCTGTCGGCATCCTGCGTGTGTACCTCGGGGGGATTGACGGCATCGCTACCAGCATCGCCGGAACCTCCGGAATCATCAGAGCTTCCGGTGTCGCCGGAACTTCCCGTCTCATCGGGAACAGCGGGAGGTGCGTCAAAAAACCCGGGGGACAGCGTAGAAAGCAAGTCCAAGCTCGAGTAATAGCGATAGATCACATCTTCGTATGTCACCTCCGAGGGAAAGATCTCGGGAAACAGCCAAAAAGCATCGGGCGTATAAACAGCGGGATCATAATGATCGTAAAAACGGGACGCCAGCCCAGCGCTTCCGTCCGGGATCAAGAAATCTCTTGTGTTCATTTCAGTCGTCATAAGTACCTCAGCCACGGCTCAATCAGTACGCCGGCCAGGATGTGTGACACTCGCATTATGGCAAAAGTTCAAACAATTGTCAAGCGTGCGCGGGTTCATTACGCATTGAAATCCGGGAGTTGCTCAAGCAACGCTCGGGCCTAAGGACTCTTTTGTGTTCGTTTCAGTCGTCATAAGTACCTCCACTACAGCTCAATTAGCACGCCAGCCAAGACGTGTGACACCCGCATTATGGCAAAAGTTCAAACGGTCGTCAAGGAATATGCACCGGCTCGCAACATACAACGTTTGGGGAGGGCGGGCAAGGCCTTGCATGGGTTCATATCATATTGGAATCCGGTAGTTAATCAAGTAGTGCCTGAGGCCGGGGACTTCAATCCCCGGCATCTGGGCGGGAGAGCTGGGTGGAGGGCGCACCAGGCAGGCAGGCGCGGGTAGGCAGCCGCGGCCGTGGGCAGACGCCACGGTCAGGCGACCGCCGCTTTCAGGGCGGCGCGGATCAAGTCCTCGCTGCTCATGCCCTCCCCCGCCGCACCGCGCACCAGGCGGCCGGCTTCCCTGGGGTTGTAGCCCAGGGCCACCAGGGCGGCGATGGCTTCGTTGACCGGCGCCGCTGCGCTCGTTGCGGGGGCGGCGCCCTTCCCGCCGGCGGCAGGCTCTGCCGCTGGGCGGTCTTTCAGGCGGTCGCTCATCTCCACGAGCAGGCGCTCCGCCATCTTCTTGCCGACGCCCGGCAGGCGGGTGAGACGCGCCGCGTTGCCGGTTTCTATGCATTGCACGAACTCGTCGGCGCCGATGCCGGACAGTATCGCCAGCGCTGTCTTGGCGCCTACGCCGCTGACCTTGATCAGGGCGCGAAACACGTAGCGCTCGTCCCCGGAGGCGAAACCGTACAGCAAGTGGGCGTCGTCCCGCACCACCAGGTGCGTCAACAGCTCAACCTCCTCGCCGGCGGGCGGCAGGACGTAAAACGTGTTCATGGACGCTTCCAGTTCGTACCCCACGCCTTGCACGTCCAGGGTCAGCGTCGGCGGTTGGCGGGCGATGATCCTGCCGCGCAGAAACCCGATCATGGCCGCAGCGCCGGGGTCTGCGGCTGGACGAGCGCCAGGGGGCGCCGCGAATGACCGCAGCGCAGGGCAACGTCCAGGGCCGGCGGCGGTTGGCGGGTGATGATCCTGCCGCGCAGAAACCCGATCATGGCCGCAACGCCGAGGTCTGCGGCCGGCCGGGCGCCGGGGGGCGCCGCGAATGACCGCAACGCAGGGCAACGTCCAAGGCCGGCGTCGGCGGTTGGCGGGCGATGAGCCTGCCGCGCAGAAATCCGATCATGGTCGCGGCGCCGGGGTCTGCGGCTGGACGGGCGCCAGGGGGCGCCGCGAATGACCGCAATGCAGGGCAACGTCCAGGGTCAGCGTCGGCGGTTGGCGGGCGATGATCCTGCCGCGCAGGAATCCGATCATGGTCGCCGCGCCAAGGTCTGCGGCTGGACGGGCGCCAGGGGGCGCCGCGAATGGCCGTGACACAGGGCAACGGCCAGGGCGTCGGCGGCATCCTCCTGGGGCGGCTCCGCCAGGCACAGCAGGACCTTGACCATGTACTGCACCTGGGTTTTCTGCGCGTGTCCCTTGCCCACGGCAGCCTGCTTGACCTGGTTCGCCGTGTACTCAAAAACCGGCAGGCGCAGTTCGGCGCAGGCGGTGACGGCGGCGCCGCGGGCTTGCCCCAGCTTCAGCGCGGAATCGGCATTGCGGTACATGAATATTTTTTCGACGGCGGCCTCGGCCGGGCGGAATTCGCGTATTACTCCGGCAATTTCATGGAAAATTCGCCCTAGGCGCTCCGCCAGGGCTTCTCCTTGCACCGCGACGTGACCGTGGGTCACGTGCACGGCGTGATTGCCGGCAATGTCAATGACGCCGTACCCCGTTTGGCGAAAGCCCGGGTCAATCCCCAGGATGCGCACCACAGGCGCGGCGCCGGCCCGAGGCCGCGCCGGCGGCCGCTCAGTCCGGGCGGCGCCGGGCGTCATGCATCCGGTCCCGGATCGCGGCGGCGCACGGCAACGCCCGGCTTACTCCATCTGGGCGAGAACCGCATCGGGGATTTCCGCGTTGGAATACACTTTCTGCACGTCGTTCAGGTCCTCCAGGGCCCCCAGCAGGCGCACCATGGTCTGGGCGCCGGACAGGTCCAGGGCGACGCCGCTGGCCGCGCGCATCGTCACTTCCGCCGTCTCGGGCGCGTAACCGGCCTTGAGCAGCGCGTCTTTCACGCGGACGAAATCATCCGGCGCCGTGAGCACGTCCAGGGAGCCGTCCTCGTTGCTCACCACGTCATCCGCCCCGGCTTCCAGGGCCGCCTCCAGCAGGGCGTCCTCCTCAACGCCGGGCGCACAGGCAAACAGGCCCACCTTGGTGAACAGGTAGGAGACCGAGCCGTCGGTGCCCAGGTTGCCGCCGTAACGGGTGAGGACATGACGCACCTCCGCCACGGTGCGGTTGCGGTTGTCGGTCAGACAATCCACCATGACGGCGACGCCGTTGGGGCCGTAGCCCTCGTAGCGCGCTTCTTCCAGGTTTTCGCCCTCGCCGCCGCCGGCGCCGCGCTTGACGGCGCGTTCAATGGCGTCCTTGGGCACGTTGCTGGAAAGGGCGTGATCCACCGCGGTGCGCAGGCGGGGATTGCCGTCGGGATCGGCGCCGCCCAGGCGCGCCGCCACCGTGAGTTCGCGGATCAGCCTGCTGAACAGGCGCCCGCGCTTGGCGTCCTGGCGCCCCTTGCGGTGCTGAATGTTCGCCCACTTGCTGTGTCCCGCCATGATGATTGCCTGGTCCTGTTTCGTAAGTCGCAACGCTGGTTGGAATGTCCCGCGCCCCGGAGGACGGCGGCGGGTGGCGCCTCAGGCGTCGCCGGCGCCGTATATGGGTTGTTGTCGCTGGGCGGCGAAATCCAGCAACCGCTCTATGGGCGCCCGGGCCCGCTTGATGACGTCCGCGTCAACGAAAATCTCGGTAGCGCCGGACTCCAGCGCGGCTTGCAGCTTTGTGAGGCTGTTCATGGCCATCCAGGGGCAGTGGCCGCAACTTTTGCAGGCGGCGCCCTTGCCCGCGGTGGGCGCTTCCAGCAGGGTCTTGCCGGGCGCGGCCCGTTGCATCTGGTGGAAAATGCCGCGGTCGGTGGCGATGATGAACGTATCCGCGTCCAGTTTCTCGACCGCCCGTATGAGGCCCGAGGTGGAGCTCACCACGTCAGCTTGTTCGATCACCGCGGCGGGCGATTCCGGGTGCGCCAGCACCGCCGCCCGGGGATGTTGCCGCCGCAACTCCGCCAGTTCCTTGCCCTTGAACTCCTCGTGCACCACGCAACTGCCCTGCCACAGCACCATTTCGGCGCCGGTGCGGGCTTGCACGTATTCGCCCAAGTACTTGTCCGGGGCCCAGAGGATTTTTTCCCCTTGCGCCGCCAGGTGCTTCACCACGTCCACCGCGCTGCCCGAGGTGACCATCCAGTCGGCGCGGGCTTTCACCGCGGCGCTGGTATTGGCATAGACCACCACGGTATGGTCCGGATGACGGTCGCAAAAAGCGCTGAAAGCGTCAATGGGACAGCCCAGGTCCAGGGAACATTCCGCCTGCAGGTCGGGCATCAACACGCGCTTTTCGGGATTCAGAATCTTCGCGGTCTCGCCCATGAAGCGCACCCCGCAGACCACCAACACGGCCGCGCCCGATTCGTGGCCGAATCGGGCCATGTCCAGGGAGTCGGAGACGCAACCGCCGGTCTCGTCCGCCAGCAACTGTATGTCCGGCTCGGTGTAGTAGTGCGCCACCAGCACGGCGTTGCGCTCGCGCAACAACTGCTTGATGCGGCGAATGCACTGGTCCCGTTCCTCGAGACCCAAGGCCTCGACGACGGTTTCCGGCACCCGCTCCGACGGTAGCCGATAGTCCTGACTGGTTGTTGCTGTGTTCATCATTTACAAGCAGTCATTGTAAGCGTTCAGGCGCGGCGCTTCAATGCGTATCGCGCAACGTTGCGGGACAACCGCTCGCAGGAAGCCGCCCAACGTTTGCCCCGCCGCGGGGTCCGGCATAGTCGCGACAGGCGACGCGGAGCGGACGCTCGCAGGCGGCCGCGGCAACATCCGTCCCGCCGCGGGGCCCGACCTGGTCGCGACAGGCGACGCGGAGCGGACACCCGCAGGCGGCTACGGCAACATCCGTCCCGCCGCGGGGCCCGGCACGGTCGCGACAAGCGACGCGGAGCGGACATCCGCAGGCGGCCGCAACTCCGTTTGCCCCGCCGCGGGGCCCGGCATCGTTACGGCGGGCGCCGTGGTCAGCGGGCAGGAGGCGGTCTGGGTCCTTGGGCAAAGCGATCACGTCCCGAATCCCCGCGGCGCCGGCCAGGATCATGGCGATGCGATCCAGGTCGAAAACAATGCCGGGGCGGGTTACGGTTTTGGCGGCTTTGCGGCAGGCCGGATGCCCAGTTCGCGCAACTGGCGCGGCGATGCCGGGGACGGCGCCGCGGTCAGCGGGCAGGAAGCGGTCTGGGTCTTGGGGAAGGCGATCACGTCCCGAATCCCCGCGGCGCCGGCCAGGATCATGACGATGCGGTCCAGACCGAAAGCGATGCCGCCGTGGGGCGGGCAACCGTACGCCAGGGCGTCAATGAGAAAGCCGAATTTTTCCCGGGCCTGGGCCTCGTCGAAACCCGACAACTCCAGGACTTTCAACTGCGTCTCCTGATCATGGATGCGGATGGACCCGCCGCCCAGCTCCAGGCCGTTCAACACCAGGTCGTAGGCCCGCGACAGGCCGTGTTGCAGGTCGGCGGCCGCCGCCGGTTGCGGGGCGGTGAACGGATGGTGCAGGGCCTCCCAGCGCTGTTCGTCCTCCTTGTATTCAAACAGCGGGAAGTTCACCACCCACAGCGGCGCCCAGTCCCCTTCCTGCAACTGCTGGTCTTCTCCCAGCCGCTCCCGCAATGCGCCCAGCGAGTTGTTGACGATGCGCGCCTTGCCGGCGCCGAAGAACACGACATCGCCGGTGCGCGCGCCGGTGCGTTGCAACACGGACTGCACCATCTCCCCGGGCAGGAATTTCAGAATGGGCGACTGCAGTCCGTCAATGCCTTTCTCAAGATCATTGACCTTGATGTACGCCAGGCCGCGAGCGCCGTACTTGCCGACGTAGGCGGTATATTCGTCAATCTGCCCGCGGCTGAGCGCGGCGCCGCCGGGCAGGCGCAGGGCGGCAACCCGGCCGTCGGGGTCGGCGGCCGGTTCGGAAAACACCTTGAACTCCACCTGTTGCGCCAGGTCGGCCGCTTCCACCAGCTCCAGCGGGTTGCGCAGGTCCGGCTTGTCCGTGCCGTAGCGGCGCATGGCGTCGGCATAGGACAGGCGGGGAAACGGCTGCGGCAACTCGATGTCTTTCACCTGCTGGAACAAGGTGCGCAACAATCCCTCCGCCAGGTTGATGACGTCCTCTTCCTCGACGAAAGACATCTCCAGGTCCAGCTGGGTGAATTCGGGCTGGCGGTCGGCCCGCAGGTCCTCGTCGCGAAAACAGCGGGCCACCTGGTAGTAGCGCTCCATGCCCCCCATCATCAACAGTTGCTTGAACAGTTGCGGCGACTGGGGCAGGGCAAAGAAATCGCCCGGGTGGGTGCGGCTGGGCACCAAGTAATCGCGGGCGCCTTCGGGCGTGGCGCGGGTCAGGAAAGGCGTTTCAATCTCGAGGAATCCCTGCGGCTCCAGGTAGTCGCGAACGGCGCGGGTGACGCGGCTGCGCAACACTAGGTTGTCCCGCATGGCGTCGCGGCGCAGGTCAACGTAGCGGTAGCGCAGGCGAATGTCGTCCTGCACGTTGTCGTCGTCCAGTTGGAACGGCGGGGTCCTGGCCGGGTTCAGGATGTCGATGGCGCGGCCCGCCACCTCCACCTCGCCGGTGGCCATGTTGGGGTTGATGGTGCCTTCCGGGCGCCGCCGCACCGTGCCGCGAATGCGAATGACGTACTCGTTTCGGACCGCGTCCGCAACGGCGAAAGAAGCAGCCTGGTCCGGATTGAAAACGACCTGCGCCAATCCTTCCCGGTCGCGCAGGTCGATGAAGATCACGCCCCCGTGGTCGCGCCGCCGGTGCACCCAGCCGCACAGGGTCACCTCCGCATCGATCAGGTCGGCGGTTAGTTGGCCGCAATAATGGCTGCGCATGGGTGCGTTTCCGGCGGCGTCAGGCGCACGGGGCGCGGTGCGCCAAGTCGCTGCTTGCCGGCAACGCCGCGCCGGCCGGCGTCAGTGCCGGGGCCGTACCGGCGCCGGCAAGGTTAACGCCCGGCAACGCGGCCGGTCGAGGCGCCGGCGACAATAACCGCAGGGAACCGACCGGGCCGGCGCCGTCACACCGGGCGCCGGTTGCCGGGAGCGGCAACGGCGACCGCGCCGCCGGTCCGGAGTCAATGTGTTTTCGCAACGCAGTCATTATGTTAAAGGCAACAGGCCCGGCAACGGCAAACATTCCGCCGTCAAGGCGCCGGCGGCGGGATTTACGACCGCAACGGCGTCTGGGCCGGACGAGTTCAAGCTCCGGAGTAAACGGCGGCGCGGCGCAGGTCAGGATGCCGACCTTGCCGCATTTGCACCGGCGGCGGTGTTTTGCTTAGGTTTGGCAACGTCGCCCGACTCGGCGGACGCCGTCTTGTCCGGTTTTTTCGCCGCCTTGTCGCCGGACTTGCCGGTTTTGTCGGTTTTGGCGTCCTTGGCGCCCTTGGCATCCTTGCCCTCCTTGGCGTCCTTGTCCTTGGGGCCGTCATCCCCGGAAGCCAGATTTTTCTGGGACTTCCCGTCCTTGAAATCCGTTTCATACCAGCCGCTGCCTTTCAGACGAAAAGCGGCGGCGGACACCAGTTTTCGCAGGGCGGGCTCGCGGCAGGCGGGGCAGTCCGCCAGGGGAGCGTCGCCCAGCTTTTGCAGTTTCTCCAGCCGGTGGCCGCAGCTGCCGCAGGTGTATTCATAAATCGGCAAGGCAACCTCTCCTCATGCGGGGCTTCTCAGCAACTGAAAAACAGCGGCTGACTGATGAAATTTCAAGCAGCGTCGGGCGCACTCATGCCTCCGACTTCATGCCGAACGTCATGCGCCGCAAAGTGTTGTCTTTCAAGTAAAAATGATGGTACAGGGCGGCCGCGATGTGCAAGACCAGCAACGCCAGGATCAGGATGGGGAACAATTCGTGCAGGGCGCCGGCCGTTTCTTTCAGGGCCTCGTCCTTGCCCAGCGGCAGGGGAATTTCCAGGCCGAAGAACGGCGCCGGGTACCCCGCGGCGGCGAACCGCATCAGCCCGCTGAGCGCCTGGGCGAACAACAGCAGGTACAGCCCGTAGTGAACGACCCGCGACAGCACGTGCAGGCGCATCGACAGGTGCGGCATTTTCTCGGGAGTGATGTTGCGCCGGCGCCACAGCAAGCGCACCGCCAGCAGGAGCAACAACAGCAAGCCGAACGAGGCGTGCAACAACACCAGCTCCCGCTTCTCCGGGCCCCTGGGCAACTCGTCGGACATCGCGGCGATAACCGCCAGCACGACCACGACGGCCGCTGTCAGCCAGTGCAACGCCTTGCTCACGGCGCCGTATTCTTGTGCAGTATTTTTGAGCGGCATAATGTAACTCCCCCCTGTGATTATGGTGGGTCGTGCAGGAATCGAACCTGCGACATGCTGATTAAAAGTCAGCTGCTCTGCCGACTGAGCTAACGACCCGGGCAAGCCCTTCGGCGACAGCCTCTTGGCTGAAAACGCAACAAGCGGAACGGTCCCGCCGGCGGCTGGGAGGCAACCCCGGCGAACGCGGTGCGACCCGCGCCCGCCCCTGGCGGGAGCCCCCGCTCCGCCTCTTCGCCATGGGAGTTCGCAACCGCGCACCGCCGCGACAGCTATTGTTGGGGCATGGTAACACAACGGCGCTGAAACGCAAGCGCCTGTACGGCCCCCGGCGACGGGCGCGCGCGCTGCTTGCGATGATATCCGGCGCAGAGGTTTACCGGAGGGTCGGCGACCCGGCCGGCCGTCGTGCGGAGGTCGGGACGGCGCCCCTTCTTGCCGGCAACGCTTCACCAGCCGCCGCAACCGGCACAGGCACACGCCAGCCGCGCCGCCCGGCCGCGCGATGCGCCGGCGCAACTCTTTGTGCGCCGCCCGCAGGACCGCTCCCCGTCGGGCCCTGGTTCGTTGCCCCCGCGCCAGGCCTCTCCTTGCGCACGACGGCGTCTTCGCTCCGCCTAGAAGCCCATCGCGGCGCAACGAGAAGGGGGCGTCCGGCAACGCGCTTGCAAAAACACGCACGGGTTATGTACTTTTGCGGGCTTGTTCTTTATACTTACCGGAATTTGAACGCGTATCGCCGCGGCGCTGAACGAGCGGGGAGCCGCTTGGCGCCCGGTGCGTTTCACCTTTGAACAGAAGCATAACAATGACAAGCAAGACAACCTGATGGGCGTACCGTTACTCCAACAGTACCGCATCACCAAGTACATCCTGGGCAAAAAGCTGAGCGGCGAACGGCGCTATCCCCTGGTGTTGATGTTGGAACCCCTGTTTCGTTGCAACCTGGCGTGCTCCGGTTGCGGGAAGATTGACTACGCAGAAGACGTCCTGGACAAGCGCCTCAGCGTCGAGGAGTGCATGCAGTCCGTTGATGAGTGCGGTGCGCCGGTCGTCTCCATCGCCGGCGGCGAGCCGCTGATTCACCGGGACATGCCGGAAATCGTGCGGGGCTTCATCGCCAGGAAGAAGTTCGTTTACTTGTGCACCAACGCCCTGTTGCTGGAGCGGCGCATGGATGATTATTCCCCCTCGGTTTACCTGACGTTCTCCATTCACCTGGACGGCAACCGCGAGCGGCACGACGCCTCCGTCTGCCGCGACGGCGTGTTTGACAAGTGCATCGAGGTCATCAGGAAAGCGCGGGGAAAAGGCTTTCGGGTCACCATCAACTGCACCCTGTTTCAGGGCGAGGCGGCGCAGGAAGTGGCGGAGTTCATGGACATGGCCATGGCCCTGGGCGTGGAAGGCGTCACCATCTCCCCCGGCTACAGCTACGAAAGGGCGCCGCGCCAGGACGTGTTTCTGAAACGCCGCGAGAGCAAGCAGTTGTTTCGAGACATCTTCAAACTGGGCGCGGGGAAGAAATGGCGCTTTAACCAGTCGTCCCTGTACCTGGATTTTCTGGCGGGCAACCAGCAGTACCAATGTACGCCCTGGGGCAACCCCACCCGCAACGTTTTCGGCTGGCAGAAACCCTGCTACCTGCTGGTGGGCGAGGGCTACGCCCCCACGTTCAGGCAGTTGATGGAAGAAACCGAGTGGCATCGATACGGCACCGGCAACAACCCGAAATGCGCCAACTGCATGGTGCATTCCGGCTACGAGGCGTCGGCGGTGGATGATGCGTTCCGACGACCGTGGAAGGCGTTGAAAGTGTTCCTGTCGGGGCCCGCAACAGAGGGCGAGATGGCGCCCGAGTTGCCGGTCATGTACGACGAGGCGGCGCCGCCGCCGACACCCGAGATTGCCGCATCCGGCAACCCGGTCCCAATCATAATCCACCGCGACAACAGCAACAAGCAAGCGGCCTGATGGAGACGGCGTGGCTGGTCCTGCCGGGGCTTTTCATCTGGGCCGCGGTACCGGCGCTTCCCTGGCAACCCTGCCGCATTCGCGAACAACTGGACTCGACCGGCGATCAATCCGCCGACCTGCGGGACGTGACCGTGTTGATGCCGGCCCGCAACGAGGCTGCGGTGATTGCCGACGTGTTGCGCGCCCTGGGCCGCCAGGGGCGGGGATTGCGGGTCGTCCTGGTCAACGACCAGTCGACGGACGCCACCGCGGCCGCGGCGCGGCAGGCGGGGCTTGAAAACCTGGACATTGTCGACGGCAAACCGCCGCCGCCGGGCTGGAGCGGCAAGTTGTGGGCGTTGCACCAGGGGCTGTCCCGTGTGAAAACGGAGCACGTGTTGTTGCTGGACGCCGACATTCAACTGGCGCCCGGCACGGCGGCCGTCCTGAAAACCAAGATGCAAGAGGACGACTTGCACCTGGCGTCCTTGATGGCGCTGTTGCCGGCGCAGTCTTTCTGGGAGAAGTTGCTGTTGCCCGCTTTTGTCTATTTCTTCAAGTTGCTTTACCCGTTTCATCTGTCGAACTCCGGCTCCCGCCGGGTCGCCGCGGCGGCCGGCGGTTGCATCCTGTTGCGCACCGCCGCGCTGGCCCGGGTCGGCGGTTTCGAGTCCATTAAAGACCGACTCATCGACGACTGCGCCCTGGCGCGGCGCTTCAGGGACGCCGGGCTCGCCACCTGGATCGGGCTGACGCGCTCGGTGCGCAGCCTGCGGCGCTATCACGGTCCCGGCGGCATCTGGCGCATGACGGCCAGGACCGCGTTCACCCAGTTGCGCTATTCCTACGCCCTGCTGGTCTTGTGCAGCATCCTGATGACGGCCGCTTTCGCCGCGCCGGCGGCGGGATTGTTGTGGGGCGCCCCGGGCGACCGCCTGCTCGCAGGCATCGCCGTCCTGCTGATGGCGGGCAGCTACCTGCCCATCCTGCGCTACTACCGTCTCAATCCGCTGTGGGCCCTGGCGTTGCCGGCGGCCGGCATGCTGTACCTGCTGATGACCTGGGACTCCGCGCGGCGCTACCGGAGCGGCGTCGCGGCGACCTGGAAAAACCGCAACTACGGCACCCCGGGTATTACGGCGGAAGCGCCCGAAAAACGCGGCGCCCCCGGCTGAGCGCCATGGGCGGAAGATGTCTCAGCGCCGCCCTGGTTGCCTGGTTGTTGTCGGGCGCCGGCGCGGCGGTGCCCAACGGCGCAAACGCGGCGGCCCCCAACGGCGCGGACGCGGCGGCGGAACTGGACGCGCCCGCCCTGGTGGTGCAAGAGTTGCACGAAAAATTGCTGTCCGTAATGCAACGCGCCGCGCAACTGGGATACCCGGGGCGCTACCGGGAGCTGGAGCCGTTCATCAACAGCCGGTTCGACTTCCCTTTCATGTCCAGGGTGATATTGGGGCGTTACCGGCAAGAGCTGGATGAGGCGCAGACCCGCGAGTTCATACGCCTGTTCAGCCGCCTCAGCACGGCCGTGTACGCCCGCCGCTTCAACGGCCACAACGGCGAGGTTTTTCTGGAAGTCTCGCGCCGCCCGTTGAGAAAGGGCCGGGCGCTGGTGAAAACCGAGTTGCGCCGCCCCGCTGAACCGCCGGCGTCATTGGACTACCTGCTGCACGAGCGGGACGGAAAGTGGTATATTATTGGCGTCAGCGCCAACGGCGTGAATGATCTCTCGTTGAAACGCGCCGAGTACGCCGCCGTTATCAAGGCGCAGGGCTACCCCGGACTCATCGAGGAGATGCGGGCAAAAATCCAGGACCTGGAAGCCCCGGCTGACGGGGCGGGCAACCCGGGTGACACGTAATGCGCCGGTTCCGACAACCGGCGCGGAGTTGAGAACATGAAATCCAACAGGCAACAGGAAAAACAACCGGCTTTTTTGCTTCCAGCGTTGCTGCTGGCGGGACTGCTCGCCGGTTGCGCCGGCGCCCCGACGGCGGACGGGGAACCCAACCCGGACCCCGCCGAGGGTATGAACCGGGCTTTCTACAAGTTCAACGACGCGCTGGACCGGCGCGTAATGAAGCCGGCCGCGAAAGGCTATATCAAGGTCACCTCGGCGCCGATGCGCAGCGGCGTAACAAGCTTTTTTGACAACCTGAGATACCTGAACGTGGTCCTGCACTCGTTCTTGCAGGGGAAAGTCGGCCAGGGCTTTGCCGACGCCTCCCGCTTCGTTGTCAACTCCTCGGTGGGCGTGGGCGGCTTGTTTGATCCGGCCGCGTCCATGGGGCTGGAAAAACACCAGGAGGACTTCGGCCAGACGCTGGCAACCTGGGGCGTGGGACGCGGCGCCTACTTGTACTTCCCCTTTTTCGGCCCGAACACCGCGCGCAACACGCCGGATTTCGCCGGCAGCTATTTCACCAATCCCCTCTCCTATTTTTCCACCGTGCTCCTGTTTCCGGTCACGGCGCTGAACCTGGTCAACACCCGGGCGAACCTGCTGGAGACCACGGAGTTCGTGGACGAGGCCGCCCTGGACCCGTACTCATTCACGCGGGAGGCCTACTTGCAACGGCGCGAGTACCTCATCCACGACGGCGACCCGCCCGCCGAGGACTTCGACGAAATGTTTGACGCGGGTCTGGATGAGCTGGAAGACCTGGAGGACCTGGAGGAATAGACCCTCCAGCCGCCCCCCTGCCCGCCGCCGGACGGAACCTCAGGCGGACGGGTGCCAGCCCGCATCGGCCCACAGCTGGCCCGACACGATCGAGTTGGTGATCATGAAGCAAATCGCGTCTGCTATTTCCTCCGGCCGGATCAACCGGCTGAGCTGGGTGTCCGGCAGTATGTGCTGTTCGATATAGTCGTCCCCCAGGGCCCGCACCATGGGAGTGTCGGTGAACCCGGGATGGATGACGCTGCAACGAATGCCGTGAAAAATCGCCTCCTTGGACAGGGTGGATGCGGCGCCTTCCAGTCCCGCCTTGGTGGAAGCGTAGGACACTTGACCCTTCACCCCCTGGGACGACACGGAGCCAATGAAGATGACGGCGCCTTGCACCTCTTCTTCCGGACTCCACTTTTTCAGGCCGCGCCCGGCCCGGTCTTCTGCGGTGCGGGCAATCATTTCCATCGCCCAATACACCGCGGCGGTCAGGTTGATGCGCACCACCAGTTCGAAGTCGTCCCGGGAATAGATGCGGGCTTTGCCCGTCTCGCCGTCTACTCGAACGGCCAGGGCGTCCCGGGTAATGCCCGCGGCGGGAATGCATATATTGACCAGCCCCTGGCGGGCGATTATGTCGTCATAGACGCGCGTGCGGAAGCTGTCGTCGGCGACGTCGCCCTGGTAAGGCACGGCGACTTGCCGATCCACCTCGCTGTTGACCTGCCCGGCGGCAATATCCACCTGCTCCGACTGGTCCACCAGGGCAATGCCCCGGGCGCCGCGGCGCGCCAATTCGATGGATACGGCGCGGCCGATGCCGCTGGCCCCGCCCGTAACAACCGCTATTTTATCTTGTATGTGCATGTACATTAATATCTCCTGCGTAACGCAATCCGGCTACTAATAAAAATGCCATCATAGCGGATTTTATGCGGCGCAACAACAACTTTTTGCGGCGCATAAGCGAGTTGTCTGAAGACGGCGGGGAAACGACCCGCCGCGCCACCGGGGGAGTGCGGCGCAGAGGGCGCGGCGCACAGTGCGGGAAAGCGGCGCACGCCACGGGACAGAGGCGGCGCGGGAGTGCGGCGCGGCGGGAAGCGCGGCGCAAGGGGCGCGAGGCGGCATAACGCAAGGACACAGCAGAGCGCGGAGCGCACGGGACGCAGGCCGCGGCGCGGCGGGAAGCGCGGCGCATAAACGGGTTGCCTTATGACGGCGAGGAGGCGCCCAGTCGCGGCGCGGAGGCGCGACGCAGGCCGCAGCGCGGCGCGGGAAGTGCGGAGCATACCATGGGGCGCGGGTGGAACATGCGCTACGCGGCGCTGGGAGCGGCGCAAGATGCGCGGAGAGCGCGAAGCGCACGGGACGCAGACCTCGGTGCGGCAGGGAAACGACCAGCCGCGGCACCGGGGGAGTGCGGCGCAGAGGCCGCGGCGCACAGTGCGGGAAGGCGGCGCACGCCACGGGACAGAGGCGGCGCGGGAGTGCGGCGCAGCGGGGGAAACGCGGCGCAAGAGGCGCGAGGCGGCATAGCGCAAGGGCAAAGCAGAGCGCGGAGCGCACGGGACGTAGGCCGCGGCGCGGCGGGAGGCGCGGTGCATAAACGGGTTGCCTTATGACGGCGAGGAGGCGCCCAGTCACGGCGCGGAGGCGCGGCGCAAGCGGCGCTACTCGGCAAACTGGGGGATGATGCGCTCTGCGTACCCGGCAATAATCTCCTCCTCGTTGCCGTTGTCCAGGTAAATATTGAACTGCGTCACACCCGCGTCACGCAACCGGCGCAACCGGGCGATGTGATCGGCGGGGTTGCCCAGCACGCAGAAGCCCTGGACAATGTCGTCGGTGATAAAATCCAAAAACGGGTTGTCGGCGGCGCCGTGTTTCTTGTAGTCGTAACCGCGCCGCTTTGCGATGTACGCGGTCAGACTCCGGGGCGCCTTGTCCGTGTCCGCGCCGTATTTTTCCACGATGTCGGCAACATGGTTCCCCACCATGGCGGGAAACCACCGGACGGCCGCGATGCACTCGTCCATTGAGCCGAAATACGCCGGCGCCGCCGCCATTACCCGAAACGCCGCCGGGTCCCGCCCGGCGTCCCGGACCGCCGCATGGCACTGCTGGACGAACCAGCGCACCAGGGCCGGCTCGGCAATCTGCAGTACCACCCCGTCGCCGCATTCACCCGCCACGGCCAGCGCTCGCGGCCCATAGGCGGCGATCCACACGGGCAACTCGTATCCCTCAGCCCAGCTGAATTGCACCGGCGCCGGGCAATCCGGGTACGTCGCTTCCTCGCCGCGCACCAGGGCTTTGACCGTGCGGGCAAACTCGGCAACGCGCGCCAGGGTCGCCGGTTTCCTGCCCATCACCCGCATGGAGCTGTCGCCCCTGCCCAGCCCCAGATCGAAGCGCCCGCCGCTTTGCCGGGCCAGGCTCGCAAACATGCTTGCCGCCACGGACCAGTCGCGCACGTTCGGGTTGGTAACGCAGGGGCCAAAACGCATGGTCGTCGTGTGCTCCATGCCCAGGGCGATGGCGGCGTAGCAGTCGCGCCAGAGGATGTGCGAGTCGTAGAACCAGCAGTAGGCGAACCCGCCGGTCTCCGCCTGGCGCACCAGGCGGCGCAACCGGCCGGGACTGACAACGCCCTTGAAGCAGACGCCGAACTCCATCCGGCTCACCCTCCCGGGGCGGCGCCCGGCGGCTCAACCGGCGCCGAACCTCCGGGTGAAACGAACGCCGAACTCACTGCGATCATTGTTGCGAATGGTACGCGCGAAAGGATTGCCAAAGGCGCCCGAGGCATCATCATACACCTTGTTGAACACATGCCCACCGCAACCAGCAACGCTCCAGGCGGCGCAACCGGCCGGGGCCAACAACGCCCTTGAAGCAGACGCCGAACTCCATCCGGCTCACCCTCCCGGGGCGGCGCCCGGCGGCTCAGCCGGCGCCGAACCTCCGGGTGAAACGAATGCCGAACTCACTGCGATCATTGTTGCGAATGGTAAGCGCGAAAGGGTTGCCAAAGGCGCCCGAGGCAGTATCATACACCTTGTTGAACACATTCTCACCATAGACGGCAACGCTCCAGGCGCCGTTGTCGGGCTGGTAGCGCACGTTGAAACCCAACAAGTCGCGGGCGGCAATCCGGTTCAACGGGTTGTTGTCCGCCTCGCCGTACAGCGCGCTCCGGTAATGGTAGTTGAGACTGCAAGCAACGATGCCGCCGCCCAACGGCAACCTCAGCTCGGGCGCAACGGACACAGTCCATTTCGGCGCCAGCTGCGGCACGGCCCCTTCCCTGGTTCCTGCAACGCCCGGCCCCACCTTGGTGAACTCGGCGTCCAGGTAGCCCACGGCAAACTGTACGCTGAAATAATCCGCCAGGCGCCACAGGCCTTCCAGCTCCGCGCCCCGGGCGCGGGAGGCGCCGGCGTTTTCAGTGATGGTGAGAAACCCTGCGCCGGCGCGGGCGTTGAAGCGGTTCGTCTGCAGTTGCAGATCGGTGTACTCGGTCCAGAACAGGGCCGCCGCCAGCCGCCACTGGTCAAGAAACACGCCCTTGACGCCCGCTTCGTAGTTCATGGCAAACTGCGGGTCGAAAGCCGTGAACGCATCGGCGCCGCCAAAAGGCCGCGCCGGAAACCCACCGCTTTGGTAGCCGCGAGACGCCGCCAGGTAGGCGTTCACCTCCTCGGTGAGAGCATACGTCGCAGACAGCTCCCAGGTCGCCTCCGTCCAATCCGCCTGCCGCGGCACGGGAACGGCCGGCGGGGCCGTCGCCGCCGCGCCGGCGGCGTCTTTCTCATCCCGGGTGATGCGCGCGCCGCCGCCCAGGGACAGGGCGTCGGTGACGGCATAATCGACGGAGGCGAACAGTGCCATGCTGTCCGTCTCCTGGGAGATGTTGAGCTCTCCTGCGACGCCGCCCAGGGTCTTGAACGGCGCGGATACGGTGCGCCCGGATTCGGCGAAATAATACGCCCCCGCGACAAAATCCCAGGCGCCGAACCCGCCGGCCAGCTGCAACTCGGCGGAGAACTGCTCGGCTTCGCCCCATTCCGGAAAAACCACGCTGCCGGCACTGTCCTGCTGGTCCAGGCCGCCGCGGTATTCGCTGAAACGATAACTGCCGATGGCTTTCAAGGAAAGATCCTCCCCCAAGCGGTGCGTTGCCGTGGCGGAGAAACCGTAGGCGCGGCTGGTCTGCCTGGCCACGTGCTCGTGGGGGGATGCGTTGTCGTCCGGATCAGCGGCAAACAGCCGCCCCGGCAGGTCGTTGGGGAACTTCCCCGGCGCGGCGTTGAAGTGCGTGGGCGACTGGCCGTGGGCGGCGTCCGCCAGGTCCGCGGCCAGCAACAGGGAAAAATCCGCGGACGGGGCAAAGTCAAACATGATCCGGCCGCCGGCCTCCCGCACCTGCCCCACCTCGACTTCCGTGTGCGGCTGGTTAATGAACTCGCCGACGCCGTTGCGCCGGTTGTAGAACCCGGCAACGGACGCCGCCAGGGTTTCGGACAGGGGCGCCGCGCCGTAAAAATCAAATCTCCCGCGGCCGCGGGAGCCGCCTTGCAGGGTCAGCGTCGCCGCGGGGGCGGCGCCCGGCTTCTTCGTGATGACGTTGATTGCGCCGCCTATGGCGTTGCGCCCGTACAAGACGCCTTGGGGGCCGCGCGCCGCTTCCACCCGCTCGATGTTGGCAAGCCCCAGGTTGGCGCCGACCTGGCGCCCCAGGTAAACGCCGTCAAGGTAGAGGGCGACTGCCGAATCCACCGTGATGATGTGGTCTTGCACGCCCACGCCGCGCATGAACACGCTGACGTGGTTCTGGTTGCCGTTGCCGTAGTTGCCGATGAACAGGTTGGGCGCATGGTTGCCGACGGCGAACAGGTCGTCCGCGTTGCGGCGGGCAAGGTCCGCGGCGGTCAAGGCCGTCACGGCAACGGGAACGTCCGCCAGGCGCTCTTCCCGCTTGCGCGCGGTCACGACCATTTCTTCCACGGCGGCGGCCGCGGCAACCACCGGGGCGGCGCTGCCGCCCGCGCCGGCGGCGCACAACGCCAGGACCAGGGGCGCCGCGGCGGCGCCTGCCAGGCGCTCCCGGCGCGGCGCCGGCCGGGTCCGGGCCGGGGGGCGAGCTTTCTCCCGTTTCAAGAACATTGCGTTATACTACACCGTTGATGCCGGGCGGGCGCGGCGCCCCGCCGGCGAAGCCGTGGACAACATTCAGGCCCGGCCCCCTGCCGCCGGGCGTTCAGAGCAATCATGACAACAATCAGACAGCGCGACCTGATAGACAGCGTGGCCGACGCCCTGCAATTCATCTCCTATTACCATCCCCGGGACTTCATCGAGGCGGTGCATGCCGCCTACCAGCGGGAAGAATCCCCCGCGGCCCGGGACGCGCTGGCGCAGATACTGGTCAATTCCCGCATGTGCGCCCAGGGGCGGCGGCCCTTGTGCCAGGACACGGGCATTGTAACGGTATTTATGAAAATCGGCATGGACGCGCGCTGGGACGCCGCCGACCTGAGCATAGCGGAGATGGTTGACGAGGGCGTGCGGCGCGCCTACACCCATCCGGACAACGTGTTGCGCGCTTCCATCATGTCCGACCCGGCCGGCGAGCGCCGCAACACCGGCGACAACACGCCGGCGGTCACCCACGTGGAGATGGTGCCGGGCGACCGGGTGGAGGCGCACCTGGCGGCGAAGGGCGGCGGCTCGGAGAACAAGGCCAGGATGGCGATGCTGAACCCCGCCGACGACATTGCCGACTGGGTCGTTGACGTGCTGCCGACCCTGGGGGCCGGCTGGTGCCCGCCCGGCATCCTGGGTCTGGGCATAGGCGGCACGGCGGAAAAAGCGGTGTTGCTGGCCAAGGAGTCCCTGCTGGCGCCCATAGACATACAGGCGTTGCAGCAACGCGGCCCCGGCTCGCGGCTGGAGGAGTTGCGCCTGGAAATTTTTCAGCGGGTTAACGACCTGGGCATAGGCGCCCAGGGACTGGGGGGACTGACCACGGCGCTGGACGTGAAAATCCTCGATTATCCCACCCACGCCGCCTCCCTGCCCGTGGCGCTGATTCCCAACTGCGCGGCCACCCGCCACGCGCATTTTGTGCTGGACGGCAACGGGCCGGCCCGGCAAACGCCGCCCAGCCTGGACGACTGGCCCGACGTGGAGTGGGCGGCGGGGCCCGACGCCCGCCGCGTCGACCTGGACGCCGTTGACCGCGACCAAGTCGCCGCTTGGCGCCCCGGCGAGACCCTGCTTCTGAGCGGCAAGTTGCTGACCGGCCGGGACGCGGCCCACAAGCGCATCACCGACCTGCTGGCCCAGGGGAAACCGTTGCCCGAGGGGGTGGATTTCAACAACCGCTTCATCTATTACGTGGGGCCGGTGGACGCGGTGCGGGACGAGGTCGTGGGGCCGGCGGGGCCCACCACCGCAACCCGCATGGACAAATACACCGACGCGATGTTGCGGGAGACGGGACTGCTGGGCATGATCGGCAAGGCCGAGCGGGGGCCGCAGGCCGTGGAAGCCATCCAGCGGCACGGCGCCGTTTACTTGGCGGCCGTTGGCGGCGCCGCCTACCTGGTGTCCCGGGCGATCACCGCGGCCAGGGTGGTCGCGTTCGCCGAAATGGGCATGGAGGCCGTCCACGAATTCGAGGTGCGGGACATGCCCGTCACCGTCGCCGTGGATGCGCGCGGCGAATCCATTCACCAGTCCGGCCCAGCGCAATGGCAGGAAATCATCATCCGGCGCAAAGAGGAGGCCGGCGCTCCGGAACCGGCGTGAAACATGGGCCCGGGCGCGAGGCCGGGCAACGCAACGGGACGACAGCGGCGCAGCGTTGCGGCTCGCGCCTCGGTGCAGTCCAGTCGTACCGTGGGCTCTTGCGCCTGTTGCGCCTTTCTGGGTTCCGCCGCGGCACGCGCCGGGACGGCGCAAGTGCGCGGCACGGCGCACGGGTGCAGGACACGGGCCGGGCGGCGCCGTGGACGTGCACGGCGAATCCATTCACCAGTCCGGCCCGGCCCAGCGGCGGGAAATCATCATCCGGCGCAAAGAGGAGGCCGGCGCTCCGGGACCGGCGTGAAACATGGGCCCGGGCGCGAGGCCGGGCAACGCAACGGGACGACAGGGGCGCAACGTAGCAACGCCGTTGCGGGGCGCGGGACCGGGATGAAGCGTGCGCCCGGACGCGGGACCGGGCGGCGCAACAACACAACAGCGCGGCGCACTGGTGCGCGAGTGCGGGACGCGGGGCCGGGCGGCGCAGTGGAGTCACGCGGCCGGACAGCGCCGTGGATGCGTGCGGCGAATCCATTTACTAGTCCGGCCCAGCGGCAGGGAATCATCATCCGGTGCAAAGGGGAGGCCGGCACTCCGGGACAGGGCGGCGCAACAACATAACGGCGCGGCGGGCCGGCGCACGAGTACGCGGCGCGGCGCACGGGTGCGCGAGTGTGGAACACGGAGCCGGGCGTCGTAACGGGACGACAGGGGCGCAACGGGACGACAGCGGCGCAGCGTAGCAACGCCGTTGCGGAACGCGGGACCGGGCGGCGCAACAACATAACGGCGCAGCGCGCGCCGCCCGCCCGGCTCACTTGAGGCCCAGCTTTTTCTCCAGGTAGTGGATATCGACGCCGCCCGCAATGAACGCGGCGTCGTCCAGCAACTTCTGTTGCAGGGGAATGCTGGACTTGATCCCCTCCATGACCATTTCCGACAGGGCCGTCGACATGCGCGCCAGGGCCAGTTCGCGGGTCTCCGCATGGGCTATCAACTTGGCCAGCATGGAGTCGTAATGAGGCGGCACGCGGTAGCCGTCATACACGTGGGTCTCCATGCGAATGCCCGGGCCGCCGGGCTGGTGGAAGCGCCGCACCTGGCCCGGGGAAGGCATGAACGTCTCCGGGTCTTCTGCGTGAAGACGACACTCGATGGCATGACCGCGAAAATGAACGTCTTCCTGCCGGTAACTGAGGGGCTCGCCGGCGGCGATGCGCAACTGCTCCTTGACGATGTCAATGCCGGTAATCATCTCGGTGACGGGATGCTCCACCTGGATGCGGGTGTTCATCTCGATAAAGTAAAACTCGTCGTCCTGGTACAGGAACTCCATGGTGCCGGCGCCGCGATACCCTATTTTCCGGCACGCCTGCACGCACACGGAGCCGATTTTTTCCCTGGTCTCGGGCGTTATGCCGATGGCGGGCGCCTCCTCGATGACTTTCTGGTGACGCCGTTGCATGGAGCAGTCCCTTTCCCCCAGGTGAATCACGTTGCCTTGCTCATCGGCCAGCACTTGGATTTCGATGTGGCGGGGACGCTCCAGGAATTTTTCCAGGTACAGCGCGTCATCGCCAAAAGCAGCGGCGGCTTCTGCGCGGGTTATGGACACGGCGTTGCGCAGGTTGGCTTCGCCATGCACCACCCGCATGCCGCGACCGCCGCCGCCGGCGGCGGCCTTGATAATGACCGGATACCCCAGCGCCGCCGCCGTCTTGCCGACGTCGTCGGCGTGTTGCCCGATGGCGTTGGAGCCCGGCACGCAGGGAACGCCGTGTTTTTGCATTTCCTCGCGCGCCGAAATCTTGCTGCCCATCAGGCGTATGGTTTGCGGGCGCGGGCCGATGAAAATGAAACCGCTTTCCTCGACCCGCTCGGCAAAGTCGGCGTTTTCCGCCAGGAACCCGTAGCCCGGATGAATAGCCACGGCGTCGGTGACCTCGGCGGCGCTAATCACCGCCGGAATGTTCAGGTAACTGCCGGCGGCCGCGGCCGGGCCGATGCACACCGCCTCGTCCGCCAGCAACACATGTTTTTGCTCGCGGTCCACCTCGGAGAACACCGCCACGGTTTTGACGCCCAGTTCGCGGCAACAACGCAGGATGCGCAGGGCGATCTCGCCCCGGTTGGCAATCACCACCTTGTCAAGCACGGCAGTATCCTGCGGCGGCGGACGGCGCGGCCTCAGCGCGCGCCGGCGGACGGGAACGGCTCAGGCCGCACGGATGACGAACAGGGGCTGGCCGTATTCAACCGGCTCGCCGTTGACCGCCATGACGCGGCTGACGACGCCGGCCCGCTCGGACTCGATCTGGTTCATGACCTTCATCGCCTCGATAATGCACAGCACATCGCCCTTCTTCACGGACTGGCCCAGTTCGACAAAAGACGGTTTGCCCGGCGCCGCCGCTTCGTAAAAAATGCCCACCATGGGCGCCCTGACCAGGTTCTCCTCTGGTTCCTCTTCCGTTTCCACGGCCGTTCCCGCCGCCGGCTCCGGTTGCGGCGCCGCGGCCGCGCCGCCGGCGCCGGCGGCCGGCGCGGCCGTCTGAGGGGCGCCCGCCGGTATCTCCCGCACCGGCGCGGCGAACGCCGGCGGCGCAACGCGATTGCGGCTGACCCTTACCGAGTCCTGGTCCTCGCGCACCTCGATCTCGTCAATGTCGGAGTTCTCCAACATCTGGATGAGCCTTTTAATCTTGCGTATGTCCATGGTCGCTGGTCAGCCCGCCAGTTTTTCCGTCGCCGCCTGCAACGCCAGGCGATAACCGGCGGCGCCGGCGCCGCTGATCACCGCCACGGCAAGGTCCGACAGGTAGGAGCGCCGCCGGAACTCCTCCCGGGCAAACACGTTGGACAGGTGAACTTCCATGAATGGAATGGCGACGCCTGCGAAGGCGTCGCGCAGGGCGATGCTGGTGTGGGTGAAAGCGCCCGGGTTGATGATGATGAAGTCGACCCGCTCCTTTTTCGCCTGGTGGACTCTCTCCACCAGGGCGTGCTCGGCGTTGGATTGAAAACACGCCAACTCGTGACCCAGCCGCGCCGCCGCCGCGGCAAGCTCCTGGTTGATATCCTCCAGGGTGGCCGTGCCGTAAACCTCGGGTTCCCTTTCCCCCAGCAGGTTCAGGTTGGGCCCGTGCAGTACCAGAAAATTTGCCATAATGATTGCTTAACTTCGCGTAACTTCGCCTATTTTACCAAATTTTAGCAGAAGATGGGCGAAGTTATCACAGGTTGCGCCGCATTGCAAGCACAATGACCGGGTCTGTAAGGGCAAAGCCAAAATTTCCCGATTTCCGCCATACTGCCAATGACGCCGGCATACGAGGAGAAAACCGCCGTGCCAGGGAAAAACAGTACGCTGGACCCGTGCGCCCCGGCCCGGTTGGAAGCGGTATGACCGGGCGGCGTGCAAAACTCCAGCGCCGGTAAGGACGGGACCGTCGTTAGACGTCGACCAGGATTACGTCCGGATCCACGATGAAGTTGCCGGTCGTGCCGACAAACTGCCGATAGGACTCGCCTTCAATCGCGACGACGTCTCCCTCGGTGAAATCGTCCATGTCAAAGCGCAGTCTGTCATCGCCATCGCCGTCAATGCGAAGCCGATAGCCGTTGTCGCCGTCCGCCAGAACCGCCAGCGCCTCAGCGGAGATGGTCAGGTCCGTGCTGCCGGCGCCGGCGCCCGCCAACTGGACCAACGGCACACCCGCCAGCAGGGTTGCATCCACCGGCAGGAACGCGTTGGCCTGGCCGGCCGCCGCGACCTGCAACTCAGAGACGACATCGAGATCGGCAGAATAGGCAAAGCCATCCAGGGGGCCGCCGGGGCCGGAACGGCTCCAGCCGGCCGCCGGCTGCAAACCGTCCCCATCATAGAACGCGACCGCGTAGGCGGGCGCATCACCGGACAGCGTTATCGAGTGCGTCACCCGGTTGCCGACGCCCCATTCCCCGTGAAACTCCAACCGGTCCAGCATGCCGTCGTTGTCGCTGTCGATGCCCGCCCAGTCATACCAGCCGTCCGCATCGTGGTCGTAGCGGTATTCATCGATGAACCCATCGCCGTCCCGCTCGACCTCCGCACGCACCACGGCCCCGTCCGCGTTCCGCACGTAGGTTTCGTAGCGTTCCACGACGCCGTCATCGCCCTCGTCAAAGTCGGTGCGCACGATGTCGCCGGCGGCATTGCGCGTGTAGGTCTCGGAACGAACGACGGCGCCCGCCCCCAGCTCGGCCGCCAGGGCCGCGGACGGCGCGCGCACGTCCGCCTCGCCGGCAGCAACGGTCTCCTTGCCGGCGGCGTCCCGCGCACCAGGGCCGCCCGCGGCAGAGCGCCCCAGGCCGGAGCCGCTCGCTTCTGCGGATGCGGGGCCGTCGGTTGCGGCCGCATCGCCGCTGATCACCATCACTTTCTTGATCAGCCGCCCCTGGGCGTCGTAGGCGTATGTCTCGATGCGGTCCACGGAGCCGTCGCCCGTCTCATCGATCACGGCCCGATCCACGGCGCCGTCCCCATCGTCGTCGAAATCGGTGCGGATGACGGCGCCGGCGGCGTCCCGCGTGAACGCCTCGGTGCGCTCAACGACGCCGTCTCCCTCGTCGTCATGGTGAACGCGGTCGTTACGGCCGTCCGCATCATCATCGAAGTCGGTGCGGACGACTGGGCCGTCGGCGGGTCGCGTGAACGACTCGCGGCGATCAACGGCGCCGTCCGCATCGTCATCGAAATCGGTGCGGATGAGATGACCCCAGGAGTCCCGCGTGAACGTCTCGGTGCGATCAACGACGCCGTCCGCATCGTCATCGAAGCCGGTGCGGATGACGGCGCCGGCGGCGTCCCGCGTAAACGTCTCGATGCGGTCCACGGCGCCGTCATCGCCCCCGTCATCATCGTAACGGATGCGGATGACATAGCCGTTGGCGTCCCGCGCGTACGTCTCGGTGCGATCAGTACGATAATCCCCATCGTCATCATATTCGGCGCGGATGATACGGCCGGCGGCATCCGGCGTGAACCACCCGGTGCGGCGCGCGGAACCGTCCGTACGATCATAGTAACTGCTGTATTGGCTCGGGCCGTCGGGCCAGTTACTATGGGACTCGCCGCGGTCCACGACGCCGTCCGCATCAAGGTCGGTGCTGATGATGCGGGTATCGACGCTCTCCACTTCGTAGGCGTGAATGCGGTCAACGACGCCGTCGCCGTTGTAATCAAACTCGGCGCGAAGAATAACGCCGTAGAAATCCCGCACGTAGGTCGCGAAATGGAGGCGGTCAAAAGCGCCGTTCGCAGCCTCCGCACCGTCAATGACGCGGGTGCGAAGGAGATTGCCGTTGGCGTCCCGATCGTATGCCTCAATGCGGCCGGCAAGGCCGAGGTTCATCCCGTCCAGGTTGATTTGCACAGATCGATCACGCAAGCCGTCCGCATCGTCATCCAGATCAATGCGAACGATGACGTCTTCTTTAATGGGATTGCCGCCGATGCCCCGCCTGGCGGTCACAGTGCGGTCCACAACGCCGTCCGCGTCGTCATCGAATTCGACGTGGAAGACATGACCGTAAGCGTCTCGAGTATAGGCCTCGGTGCGGTCCACGACGCCGTCCGCATCGTCATCGAAGTAGGCGCGGACGACATCGCCGGCGGCATCCCGCGTGAGCGACTCGATGCGGTCAACGACGCCGTTTCCATCGTCGTCATAATCGGTGCGGACGATGCGGCCGGCGGCGTCCCGCGTGAATGTCTCGGCGTGCTCAGCGTAGCCGTACGTACCGTCATCGAGCCAGCCGGCGCGGGCGCGGCGGACGTGGATGAGACGGCCGGCGGCGTCCCACGTGTGCGTCTCAACGCGGTCCGGATAGCCGCCCCGGTTGCCGGGTTCATAGTACTCGGAGCGGACGGCAAGATGGTCGTTGGCGGCATCCCGAGTATAGAACTCAACGCGCTCGACATCGCCGAATCGATTGCTGTACCTGGCGCGGATGATATTGCCGTGTACGTCCCGCGTGAACGTATCGACGCGGTTGCCGATGTCATTTCCGTAGTCGTCTCCATCGTCATCGTGGCGAACGCGGTCAATATGGCCGTCGTCATCGTCATCGAAGTCGGTGCGAATGCCGACCCCAACCCACCCGCCGCGAAACGTCTTCACAGTGGTCTCAATGCCGTAGGTCTTAATGCGATTGGCAATGCCGTCCCCATCGTCATCGAAGTCGGTGCGGATGATATGGCCCCAGGCGTCCCGCTCATGGGTCACGATGCGGTCCACGGCGCCGTCCCCATTGTTGTCCGCATCGAGGCGAATGATACGGCCGGCGGCGTCCCGAGTGAACGTCTCGATGCGGTCTGCCGTACCGTCCGCATCGTCGTCGTAATCGGTGCGGATGATATGGCCGGCGCCGTCCCGCGTGAACGTCTCGATGCGGTCCGTCGTGCCGTTCGCATCGTCGTCGTAATCGGTGCGGATGATATGGCCGGCGGCGTCCCGTGCGTGCGTCTCGGTGCGGTCTGCCGTGCCGTCCACATAATAGTCATCGTAATCGATGCGGATGATGCGGCCGGCGGCGTCCCGCGCGTACGTCTCGGTACGGTCCGCCGTGCCGTCCACATAATCGTCATCGAAGTCGGTGCGAATGATGCGGCCGGCGTCGTCCCGCGCGTACGTCTCGGTGCGGCCAACCCTCTTGACCAGGCCAATCCTGGAAGCTGCGTTATAGGACAAATAGGGAGAGCTGCCGATAAGGCCGTTGTCGTTGTAGCGAACCCGGTCAACCCAGCCGTCGTCATCATTATCGAAGTTGGTGCGGACGCTAACCCACGGGTCGTCAACCAACCTGTTGTTCAGCGCATAGGTCTCCATGCGATTGGCGGTACCGTCCCCATCGTCGTCGAAAGAGTCGGTGCGGGCGCCGCCAATCAGCTTGCCGTCGACGCCCCGTTCGTAGGTCTCGATGCGTTCCATAACGCCGTCCCCGTCCATGTCGGCATCGGTGCGGATGATATGGCCGTTGGCGTCCCGCACGTACGTTTCGGTGCGGTCCACAGAGCCGTCCGCATCGTCGTCGTAATCGGTGCGGATGATGTAGCCGGCGGCGTCCCGCTCGTAGGTCTCAATGCGGTCCTCGTACCCGAGGAAGCGGACGCGATCAACATAGCCGTCCGCGCCATAATCGTAATTAATGCGCAGGACGGCGCCGGGGCCGTTGCGCGAGTTGTTGCGCGTATAGGTGATGCGGTCAATGACGCCGTCCCCGTCCAGGTCGTGGTGGACGCGACGGTCAATGACGCCGTCCGCATTGTCGTCAAAATCGGTGCGGATGATGCGGGCGTCCACCCTGCCTTCCCAATTGCCGTCGGTGCGGATCCAGGGATTGGCGTCCCACGCGTAGATCTCAGTGCGGTCCACGGCGCCGTCCGCATCATCATCGAAATCCGTGCGAGTGACATTGCCGTGGATGTCCCGCGCATAAATCTCGATGCGGTCCACGGCGCCGTCCCGGTCGTCGTCAAATTCGGCGCGGAAGATAAAACGGCCGGCAATGCCGTCATTGTCCCCTGCGTAGGTCTCAATGCGGTCCAGCGTGCCGTCCCCATCGTCGTCAAACCCGGTGCGGTCAATGGAGCCGTCCTTGTCGTCATCAAAATCGACGCGAACGAGGTTGCCGGCGCCGTCCTGCGTGTGGAACTCGAAGCGGTCAACGGCGCCGTCATCACGCGCGATGCGCCGCAGGGAACGCACAACGCTGCGGTCGCTCCCCCATTCCAGCGCGTTGTCATTGGGCTGAAAGAGCGAAATGCTCCAGCGGTGAATGCCGATGTCAATGCGCTCCGCGACGCCGTCTCCGTCATTATCCAGGGCAACCAGGCGCATGTCTTGCGGGACTATGCCGGAAGCGTGAATACGAGGGGCAGGGGCGGAATCCGGCACATAGTGCGCGATGCGGTCCACGACGCCGTCGCCGTCCGTATCCAATTCGATGCGAGTCAGCCTGCCCTCGGCGTCCCAGGCGAAAAACCAGATGCGGTTGTAGGCGACGCCGTCGTCGTCCGCGTTCACTTCGGTGCGAATTAGCCTGCCCCCGTCGTTCCAGGCGTGGTACCGGGCGTAGTCGCTGACGCCGTCGTTGTCGTCATCGGCTTCGTAGCGGATAAGGTTGCCGACGGCGTCCCGCGTGCGAACCTCGACCCGGTCGGCAACGCCGTCCGGCTCGCGGCCCCAGATGAGACTGTAATCGTCAAAGTAGGAAATATTGCGCACCGTGCCGTCCGCGGCCGTCTCCTGGATGGTGAACCGGGCGGGGTGCGTCCTCTGCCAAATCAGCGGCGCCGACGGGTTGTCAATGCTTCCCAGGGAGCCGCCCAGCACCTTGTAACTGAGCGTTGCCGCGTCGCCGTACAAACCTTCCAGCCACGGGCCGGTTGCGGAGACGCCGAACAGTTCGATGCGGTCGATGACGCCGTCGCCATTGTCATCGATGCGATTCACCGCATGCCCGTTGGCGTCCAGCCGGTCAAGGGGACGGACGCCGGCGCCCGGCGCGCGCGACTCTCTTGCCGTCGGTTTATTCGTCATACTCATTCAACCTCTTCGCGGGGCGTGTCAACAAGCCCGCGTATGTTTGCAGTATAGCAACATTTGCAAGACTTTGCCCGGGACAACGCCCCTGAGTCGGTGTTTCGCAAAACACCGTCCCCGGTCATTTTGAAGCGGCGGCGGAAGCGGGTTGTCCCAACTGGTTTTTGCGGCGCTGCCAAGGGCGGTCGGCCGGATTTTAGTTTGCCCAGCGACGGCTCGACCAACGCGGCGCTGCAGGATTTTGCGGTTGTCAAGCAGTGGGCGGGCGCCGAGGATTTTGGCGTTTTGAGGAAATGCGCTTGCCTGCGGGCGGGCGGGCGG
>CAZDXS010000246.1:0-26296 GCA_964509455.1 uncultured Enterobacteriaceae bacterium
CGGCGCGGCGGCGAGCGGCGCGGGCACGGCGGCACGGCGGCGCTACAGCAACCCCCGCTACTCCCTGGTGATGAACTGCAGGAGCTCCTCCAGGATGGGAAGGGCGGCGGCGCAACCCTGGTCGCCGCCGCGAATGATTTCGTCGGCCGTCTGCACATACCGCGCCGGCGGACTCAGCTCGGCGCGGCAATGATGGGCGATGTCGCGCAACCCGGCGGGCGTCATTTCCAGGTGAAACTGCAAGCCGATGACGCGCTCGCCCAGCTGAAACGCCTGGTTGGCGCAGGCCTCGTTGCCGCCCAGCAGGACGGCGCCCGGCGGCAAGTCAAAGGTCTCGCCGTGCCAGTGAAACGGAACAAACGCAGGGGGCAGGGACGGGCGGCGCCCGGTGCCTGCCGCGGCGGTCGTCGAGACGGGAAACCAGCCAATCTCCCGCTCCCGGTTGGGATACACGGCGGCGCCCATGGCGGCGGCAATCAGCTGCGCCCCCAGGCAGACGCCCAGCACCGCCTTGCCTGCATCGATGGCGTCCCGCAGGAACGCTTTTTCTGCGGCCAGCCAGGGGAGTTCATCCTCATCGTTGACGCTCATGGGGCCGCCCATGGCGATGAGCAGGTCAACCTCGGCGAGGCGCGGCAGGGCGGCGGCGGGGGTCTCGAAAAACCGGGTGGCGCTCACCTGGGCGCCGCGGGCCGCCAGCCAGGGTTCAATGGCGCCCAGCCCCTCGAACGGGACGTGCTGAAACCAGTGGACGCGCATCATGCCCGCCGCCGGGCGCCGGCGCCGCCGCCCGCTGTCGGTCGCGCCCGCCGCGCCCGCCGCGTCTGCGCCGCCGTCATTGTCCCAGGGTCTCCGAGGACGCCCGGCAGCGGCATCGCCTGCCGCGCCGACGGCAGTCGTTGCCCCGCCGGTTGCTCCAAAGTGGGTTGTCCCATCGTCAAGCGCCTCGCAATCGTGTTATTCTCCCCCTTAAGATAACACCGCAACAAGTCAAGTGGACAACAATCTTCCCCGCAACGGCGAGTACTTGGGCGCACTGGCCCGCGGACTGTCGGTGTTGCGCGCGTTCACCAGGGAGCGGCCGGAGATGACCTTGAGCGAGGTCGCGGCGGTGACAGACCTCAACCCCGCCGCGGCCAGGCGTTGCCTGCACACCCTGGTCGCTCTGGGCTACGTGGGCAAGCGGGGCAAGCTGTTCCTACTGACGCCCGAGGTGATGGGGTTCGCCGCCGCTTTCCTGGAGTCCACGAACCTGGAGGAAATCGCGCGCCCCTGCCTGCAGGAAGTGCGGGACAACACCGGCGACAGCTCCTCGCTGGCGGTGCTGTCGCGGCTGGAGGTGTTGTACCTGGTGCATGTTTCCACGAATCGCATGTTTCGGCTGGACGCCGGCGTGGGCACGCGCTTTCCGGCGTATCCTACGTCTCTGGGCCGGGTGTTGCTGGCCTACCAGGACAATGACAGCGTAGAAGAGTACCTCGCCCAGGCGAAGCCCCGGAAACTCACCAGTAAAACCATCACCTCCCGGGCGCAGCTTCGCAAAATCCTGGCCCGTTGCCGGCGCCAGGGGTTCGCCTCGGTGCAAGACGAGCTGGATTACGGCATTGTCTCCGTGGCGGCGCCGGTGTTCGACAGCCACGGCGAAATTCTCGCCGCCATCAACTGCTCCACGGCCACCACCCGCGTGGAGCAGGAGAAAATGATCGAGACCCGCCTGCCGCACCTGCAAGCGGCGGCCGCAAAAATCGAGCGGGAAGTGCGGCGTTACCCGGCATTGGCACATTCCATCAAGAGCGCCGGCATCGACTGAGGGGACGGTTCACGCCGGGGCGGCCCGCCATGGGCGTTGCCCGCCCGCCGGCGCCAGGGGTTTGCCCCGGCGCACTCCGTCAAGGGCGTTGTCGCTCGTTGGCGGCTTGGCCCGCGTCAGTGCGACGCCTCAGAAGCACCGCCGGTTGATGTTCCGGTGCACGCCGGCGCACTCCGTCAAGGGCGTTGTCGCTCGTTGGCGGCTTGGCTCGCGCCAGTGCGATGCCTCAGAAGCGCCGCCGGTTGAGGTTCCGGTGCACGCCGGCGCCCTCCGTCAAGGGCGTTGTCGCTCGTTGGCGGCTTGGCTCGCTTCAGTGCGACGCCTCAGAAGCACTGCCGGTTGAGGTTCCGGTTCACGCCGGGCCCCTCCGTCAAGGGCGTTGTCGCTCGTTGGCGGCTTGGCGCGCGTCAGTGCGACGCCTCAGAAGCGCCGCCGGTTGATGTTCCAGTTCACGCCGGCGCACTCCGTCAAGGGTGTCGGCGCTCGTTGAAGGTCCGGTCCGCGTCAGCGCAGAACGCTATTACCGCCGCGTTGTAGGCGTCCGGCGTCGCCATGTTGCAGAAGTGACCGCCGCCCTCCAGCACGATTTCCCGGCTGTCGGGGATGATTTCCAGCAGCCGGCGCGCGTGCTTGCGCCGTCCCGGGACCTCCAGTGCGCCGCTGAGAATCAGGGCGGGGGCGTCAAACTTCGCCAGCAACCCCGGCACGTCCTGGTCGAAGTCAAGGTACGCCGGCGAGTAGTCCAGCAGGTCTGCGCCGTCGTAATCCGCCAGCATCCGGTCAAGCAGGGGGCGCACTTGCGGGCGGGCGCGATCTACCGCCAGCAGGGGGTGCGCGGCCCAGCGCCGGCGCATCTCCTCCATCTTGCCGGCCCGGGCCAGCGCCGCGAATTCAGCGAAAGGGGCCTGGTCCGCCGCCGCTTCCTCGACCACAACGCCGTCCGCAGAGCCGCCCTGCAACACCAGGGAGCGCAATCGGTGCGGGCGGGTAGCGGCGTAGCGCAACGCCAGCCGCGCACCTTGGGACATGCCCAGCAGGTGAAAATCATCCAGGGACAGGGCCGCGGCGATCCTATCCAGGTCATTCAGCTCCTGTGCCAGCCCCGGCGGCGCCTGGGAGCGGCCAAAGCCGCGCCGGTCGTAGGCGATGACGCGAAAATGCTCAGCCAGCGGCATTAGCTGCGGCTCGAACATGCGATGATCCACGGTCCAGCCGTGCATCAGCACCAGGGGGGCGCCGGCGCCCTCCTGCCGCATCCACAGCCGGCCGCCCTCGACCTCGACCCAGGAGTTCACCGCCCCCGCCTTATTTCCCCTGGGCATTGACCCACAACTGATGGGCGATGGGGTTGTTCATCTCCTCGAACAGGTGCCCCACCAGGCCGGCGCAGCGCGCGGTCAGCACGATGCCGCGCATCAGGGCCGCCGGCACGCCGGCCTCGCCCAGCACGGCGGCGATGGCGGCGCTGACATTCATTACCAGGGGCTTGCCAAGCGCCTTCTGCAGGGCGGCTTCCAACATTTCCAGCGCCGCGATATGGTCGCCCGCCGCGCCCGCTTGCCGGGCGATTTCCAGGAGCTTGCTTACCCGGGGGTCGCCGCGGCGATGAATGGGATGGCCAAAACCGGGGACGGGACGGCGCGCCCGGCGACAGTCCTGCACCTCTTCCATGGCCCGGGCTTCGCGCTCCGTCGCCGGCGCCGCTGCGATGCGCTCCAGCAGGGCGCCGCATGCGCCGGCCGTGCCCGCGTAGCGGTCCCCGACCCCTAACAGGCCGGCGACCACCGCGCCCTGGAATGATTCGGGGGCGCCGTGATGGGTCAGTCGTGCGGCGACGGCGGACGGCGTCAGCCCGTGTTCCATGATGGTCACCAGCACCGCGTCCACGATGCGGCATTGGGCGGCGCTGGGTTCGCGTCCCAGGGCTTGCAACAGCAACAGCTCCGTGAACGAGTACCGCCCCATGATTTCGCCCGCCAGGTCCTTGCCGCGAATTCGTATGTGGTCTTCGTCGAATTGGCAGATTGCCGTGGCGGGCAGCGTTTTGTCGTTGTCGGTCATCTAAGGTTTCTCCTGCGCCGCAGACGGAAACGCCGCGGCAAGACCGGCAGTATAACACGGGCGCCCCGGCGCCGTTCCAGCGCCGCTTAATTATTTTCGGATAGTGAACTTGACTTCGCTATGCGAAATAATATATCATACCCGACATTACTTGAAACGCCCGCAAGAACGGGCAGGGGGAACGACCATGAAAACCAAGCCGGAAGTATTCAGCCGCTTGCATCACAACGCCCATGTCGCCAGGGACATGGAGGCGGTGAGGGCATTTTACGAGGACGTCATCGGTTTTCCGCTGGCGGCCACCTGGTGTGAAAAAACCGAACTGTTCGGCCGCGAACGCACTTACATGCACTGCTTTTTTGACCTGGGCGACGGCGAATGCCTGGCGTTTTTTCAATTTGCGGACGCGGCGGACCAGGAGGAGTTCGGCCCGGAGTTGCCCCTGTCCGGCTTCCGCCACATCGCCGTGAAAGTGGACCGGCAGGCCCAGGACGGCGTCCAGCGCCGCCTGGAAGAAGCCGGCTACCGGGAGCCGGACATGTACGTGCTGGACCACGGCTACTGCCGTTCCCTGTACGTGCTGGACCCGGCGCAACTGTTGCTGGAGTTCACCGTGGACCACGCCGACATAGAGCGCATCAACGCCGAGCAGCGCAGCAAGGCCCACAGCGAGTTGCGGCGCTGGCTGGCGGGCGACCACTCGCCCAACAACACGGCGTATCACCGGTGACGGGCACGGCGGGGGCAGAGCGAGCGGCGGTCGCAAGATGAATACCGAGGCGAAAGCGGGGGCGGGCGTCGCCGCCATGTACGACCCGGCGCTGGAGACCCTGCCGCCGGCAGAGCAGTTTGCCCAGGATCGGCGCAGCTACCGCCGGCAGGTGCGCTACCTGTTTGAACATTCCGCGTTCTACCGGAAAAAACTGGAGGAAGCCGGCTACCGCAACGCCCGGGACGTGGGGGAGTTGGACGACATCGCCGCCCTGCCGTTCACGGAAAAAGACGAAATCCGCAGGACCCAGGCGGAGTCCCCGCCGTTCGGCGAACACCTGGCGTGTGCGCCGGAGCAGTTGCAGCGCATTTTCAACACCAGCGGCACCACCGGCACGCCGTGCCACCTGGGGTTGACGCGCCGCGACCTGGAAGGCTATGCGACCAACGTGGCCCGCGGCTACACCGCCGCCGGCTTTTCCCGGGGGCAGCGCATCGTGGTGGGGTTCAACGCCGGGCCTTTCGTGGCGGGCGCGGTGTATTACGGCTTCGACAAGATGGGATGCACGGTCATTCCAGTGGGCACCGGCAACACGGAAAAACTGGTCGGCGCCGTCCAGCGCTTGCAAGCGACGGGAATCAGTTGCACGCCTTCTTACGGCCTGTATCTCATTGACTGGTGCCGTCAGCGCAACATTGACGCCCGCTCCCTGGGGCTGACCAACATGATCACTGCGGGCGAACCCGGCGGCGGCGAGCCGCTGATCCGCGGCCGCTTGGAAGAGGCGTTTGCTTGCACGGTGCGCGAGTCCATGGGCATAGGCGACATCACCCTGTCGGCGTGGGCGGAAGACGACGACGCCCAGGGCATGCACTTCATGGCGCGCGGTTTCGCGCACGCAGAGCTCATCGATCCGGCCTCCGGCGCCGTGTTGCCCTGGGAGGACGGGGCGGCAGGGGAGCTGGTTTACACGGCCTTGCAACGGGAGGCGATGCCGCTGTTGCGCTTTCGCAGCCGCGACCACGTGGTGGTGAATATGAAGCCCAACCCGTTGGGACGCACCGGTCCCCGCATTCGTTGCGTGGGGCGCACCGACGACATGTTGATCGTGCGCGGGGTGAATCTGTTTCCGTCCGCGTTGCGCGGCATCCTCAAGGAGTTCGCCCCCGAGGTCTCCGGCGTCATGCAAGTGCGCCCCAGGGCGCCGGGGGTGAGGCAGTCGCCGCCGTTGCCGGTGCTGGTGGAACTGGGCGAGGACAACCCGGCGCCGTCCGAGGCGTTGCGGCAACGCATTGCCGAGAAAGTGCGGGCGCGCCTGCTGGTGGCGACGGACATTCGCTTGGCGCCGTACGGAGAGTTGCCCCGGGAAGTCTACAAATCCAGGCTGGTCGATTATTCCGATGCGCTTCCGGACCAGGAGGGCGCGTCGACGTGAGCCGCGCACCGGCGCCGCACAACGTTTTTTTGAACGGACGACAATCCCAATGCCGCCCGTTTCGTCATCATCCGCAAGAGGGGGAGAAAGACCATGAGTAACGCAAAACTGTTGTACCCGGCCCTCCTGGCCGTGTTGCTGGCCGCGCCCGTTGCCAGAGGCCAGATCGAGGAAATCGTGGTAACCGCCGAGTTCCGGGAATCGGGCGTGCAAGACACGCCGCTGGCGGTGACCGCCGTCAGCGCGGACCTGCTGGAGGCGCGCAACCAGTCCGGCATTTTCGAGGTGGGGGCGCAGGCGCCCAACGTCACCCTGGCGCCCGCCAACATAGAAGGCGGCCCGGCCATGTTGGCGTTCATCCGCGGCGTGGGGCAGACCGACTTCAACTACGCCGTGGAGCCGGGCGTCGGCTTTTACGTGGACGAGGTGTATTTCCCGACCTTGACCGGCACCTTGATTGACTTGCTGGACTTGGAGCGGGTGGAGATCCTGCGGGGGCCGCAAGGCACCCTGGCGGGGCGCAACTCCATCGGCGGCTCCATCAAGCTGTTTTCCCGTCCCGCCGGCGCGGGCGGCGGCAAGATGGAGGTGACCACCGGCTCTTATGATCGCCTGGATTTCGGCGGCGTGGTGGACTTCACGGTGCTGGAAGACACGCTGTACGCGCGCCTGGCGGGCGTGTCGAAGTCCCAGGACGGCTACGTGGAGCGGCTGGATTACCAGTGCGTTCATCCCGAGTCCGGCGTGCCCGCCGCTTCCGTTGGCGACTTGAAAGACTGTCGCCTGGGTACCGAAGGGGGACGCCAGACCGCCGCCGGGCGCTTGTCCCTGCGCTGGTTGCCCGCAGACAACCTGGAAGTCAACCTGGCGTACGACCGCAGCAACGAGGACTCCGAGGCCGGGGCGGGCGTCTTGTTGCGCGTCAACGAGGCGGGGAACCGCGCCAACGGCTACGGCGAGGGGACGTTCATCGAGTCCTCCATAGACGGCTCCCGCATCCATTACGACAACCGTTTCGTCCCCTACGGCAAGCACCGCAACCCGGACTCGCCCGTCAACGATCCATACGTCAACTACGCCAACTACCTGGACCCCAACGAGCGCACCGACACCAGGCCCTACTCGCCCGCTTCCGTGTCGCCCGTCAACAAGCTGGACCAGAGCGGCATCGCGGCGACCATAGACTGGGAAATCAACGACAACCTGTCGTTGAAGTCGATTACCGCCTACCGCGAGTACAACGCGGACTGGGCTTATGACGGCGACCTGTCGCCCATCCACGGCGAGTTGCTGTTTCAGCGCCTGGAGCACGACCAGATCAGCCAGGAGCTGCGCCTCTCGGGTACAGTGCTGGACGGCCTGCTGGACTACACCGTCGGCGGGTTCTACTTCGACCAGGACGGCACCCTGGAAGCCAGCGTCAACCTGTATTACGCGCAGTTGAACTTCATTCACGGGCCGGACCCGACGCCGTCCACGGCGAGGGCGGTGTTCGCCCACACGGTGTGGCGGCCGCTGGACAGTTTCAACATCACCCTGGGGATGCGCTACAGCGCAGACAAGAAGGACTACACCTACTTCCGCACCAACCCGGACGGGACCCAGCCGGGGCCTTGCACGGAAGCGCCGCCGACGCCGCCTTTTGCGCTCGCCAACCCCGCCAACTGCGCCTTGGCCGGATTCTCCGGCGAGCAGGCGCGTTTCAAGGATGATCGCATCGACTGGCGGGCGGCGCTGGATTACTCGTTCACCGATGACTTCATGGCGTACGCCCAGGTCTCCACCGGCTACAAGGCCGGCGGGATCAACCCCCGGCCGTTTTTCACGGTGCAGATTAAAACGGTGGACCCCGAGGAGATCACTTCTTATGAAGCGGGCTTCAAGAGCTACTGGTTTGGGCGCCGGGTGCGTTTGAACGGCGCCGTGTTTTTCAACGACTACGAGGGCATCCAGTTGCAACAGACCCAGTGCGAAGTGCCGTTTCCGCCGTTTAGCGGCGCACCCTGCCTGAAGCCCGCCAACGCGGGCGATGCGGAAATATTGGGATTTGAATTGGAAGGGCAGGTGGAGCTGGACAACGGCCTGGCGTTTGACGGCGCGTTCAGCTACCTGGATTTTGACTACACCAAGGTGGCGGCCAACGTCGCCGTCACCAAGGAGATGACCCCGCCGTACACGCCGGAGTTCAAGTACAGCCTGGGAGCGCAGTATACGTTCAACGCCGGCCCCGGTTCGCTCACCGCGCGGCTGGACCTCAGCTACCAGGATGACGTCTATGCGCACCCCGTCAACACGCCGGACAATCTCATTGACGATTACATCCTGCTGAACGGGCGCGTTTCCTGGCTCTCCCCGGGCGGGGACTGGGAAGTGGTCGCGTTGGTGAACAACATCACCGACGAGTTGTATTACCACTCCATTTTCGACCAGTTCGGCAATACCGGTTCGATAGCGGCCAAGCCGGCCATGCCGCGCACCTGGGGGGTGACCGTCAAGCGCTTCTTTGGCTCGGAGTAATAAGGCGGGCGGCGCTGGACAAGCGGCGGCGGGCGCCTGCCGCCGGCCGGGCGGGGCATCGTGCGCCGGTAGCAGGCTGAACGCAAGGCGGGCGGCGTTGCGTCTGCTACCGGGAAGCGTTGCGGCGGCTGTGGGCGGTCAGACGCCCTGGGGCAGGGGGCGGTGCGCTTGCCGCACGGGGCGTTGTGCGCCGGCAACGGGCCGCCGCCGGCGTTGCGCCTGCCGCCGGGCGGCGCTGCGGCGGCTGTAGGCGGTCAGACGCCCTGGGGCAGGGGGCGGCCGCCGGCGCGTTTACAACCCCTCGCGGGTGGTTGCCGCCAGCAGGTCCACCACGTCGCAGAGGGCCTGCTCCTCGCTGCGCCCCGCCTGCAGGGACTGGCGGTAGGTCTTGAGTTGGCGGTGGGCGCTGGTGCCGCCGCTGAGAATGGCGCGGGTGCGCGCCGCTTCCTCGGCGCAACCCAGGGCTTCGGCGTCTTCCTCGATCATCTCCAGCAACTCTTCCAGCAGCTCGGCGAACGGCACGATTTCGCCCTTGCCGAAGTCGATCAACCCCTCGTCGGGGCCGTAACGCATGGCGCGCCAGCGGTTTTCCGTGACCAACATGCGGGCGTAGGCGCGCCAGCGCTGGTTGTTGCGGCGCAGGCGATACAGCAAGCGCAACAAGCACAGGGTCAGGGCGGCCAGGCTGACGGCGTCGTCGATGTGGGTGCACACGTCCATGATGCGCGTTTCCAGCGTGGGATAACGGGCGCTGGGCCGGATGTCCCACCAGATTTTCGATGAATCTTCCATGATGCCGGCCTGTTTCAGCATGTCGATGTGGCGCTCGTACTCTGCGTAGCTGGAAAACTGCTCGGGAATGCCGGTGCGTTGCAGGGCGTCGAACACCGTGAGCCGGTACGCCAGCAGGCCGGTGTTCTCCCCCTCCCAGAACGGCGACGAGCAACTCAGCGCCAGCAGGTGGGGCAGGAAGTAGTTGAACTGGTTGAGCAGGTCGATGCGCATCTCGTTGTCCGCTATGCCCACGTGCACGTGCATGCCGCAAATCAGCAGGCGGCGCGCGGCGGCCTGCATGTCGTGCGCCAGCACGTTGTAGCGTTCTTTCTCCGTGTGTTTCTGGCGCCGCCAGCTGGCGAACGGGTGGGTGGCGGCGGCGATGGGAGCCAGGCCGTGGCGGTCGGCGACCTCCACCACCGCGCCCCGCAACCGGGCCAGGTCGTCCCGGGCCGCGGCGATGGTGCGGCAGGGGCGGGTGCCGATCTCGATCTGGGCGCGCAGGAACTCCGGGCTTACCTGCCCCTCGCACAGGTCCGCGCACTCTTGCACCATGGTGTCCGGCGGGTCGCCGCACAGGTCGCGGCTGTCCTTGTCCACCAGCAGGTATTCTTCCTCGATGCCGACGGTAAAAGCCGGTTCGGAGACGGGCACGGTGCAGCCTCCGGCGTTACCCGGCGCAAGCCCGGCCGTTGCCGGGGCCGTCCAGGGGGCGATACAGGGCGGCGTCCGCCAGGATGGGCGCCAGGTCTTCAAAAAGGATCTCCACCCAGCGCCGCACGCCGGCCGCATCCTCGAGAAGGTCCTGGCGGATTTCTATGGACACGTTGGGCAGTCCCCGCGCTTCTGCGTGGTGGTCGATGGTGTAGTCCGCGGCGTGGCGGCCGGAGTACGGCTCATTGTCCCCGACCACCAGGTCGCCGCGGCGCCGCAGGCGCTCTATCAAGGGACGGGCGATGCGCGGGTCCCGGTCCCACAAGACGCCGGTGTGCCAGGGGCGATCCCGCCCGTCCAGCCGCGGGGTGAAGCTGTGAATGCTGACGATGGCCGGCGTTGTCCCCCGCGCCAGGAACTCGTCCGCCAGCTCGTCTATGGCGTCGTGGTACGGATGATAAATCGCGTCTTGGCGCTGTTTTTTTGCCGCTTCGTCCAGGGTCTGGTTGCCGGGGATTGGCTGCCCGTCGCTGTTTTCGATGAAAGCGGTGGGGTCGTCCAGTTGCCGGTTCAGGTCCACGACCAGCCGCGAGTAGTTGGCCAGCAGGGCCGGAGCGTCCAGGCGTTGCGCCAACCCGGTAGCCACGGCGCGGCTGCCGCGGTCCAGGGCGATGTGCCGCTCCAACATGGACGGCGCCAACCCCAGCCCGTTCAGCGCGGCCGGCACGGCGTTGCCGGCGTGGTCCGCCACCACCAGGCACCGGGCCGTCCCGGCCGGATTGAGGCGCTGGAACGGCGCCGGGTCCGCCGCGCCCAGCAGGCCGCCGCTTTCGGGGCTGGTTGCCGCCGGAGGCGCGGGCATGGTCTGTGTGCTCATCATCTCGGGTTGCAAAACGGGACCGCCGGCGCTTTGCCGGGCGCGTCGTTGTTCAAAAAACAGGCATTGGCGGGTGCGCCTCGCGCATCGCCGCCGCGGGCGTTCCCCGGCGCATCAAGCGCGGGTTTGTCGGGGAGACGAGGCAGGGACGCCGTTCGCCGGCTTCCGCCGCCGGGCTCTTTCCGGTGCGCCGTTCGACCCCGCCGTCGGGACCGCCCGCCGCCGTTCGGCGCCGCTAAAAGCGCTGTTCCCCGCCGCCGACAACGTCGCGGGCGGCGGCCGGCGCAACATCTCCTGCGCCTGCTGTTGTATAATACCCCAGTCGTCCCGTCGGGCGCAACGGCCGGCGGCAGGCGTCGCGCACTGGCGCACCGCGGCGGGGCCGGCGGCAAGCAACGCGGCGGACATCGCTTGCCGTGTCGTCTCCCGCAAGGGGCGCCGGCAACAAGCGGCGCTTCCGGCGGCGGGTCGCGCCCACTGTGCGCCGGCGGGCGCCGCCGGCAAGCGGCGCGGCGGACATCGCCCGGCTCCGGATGACCGGGGCCGGGCAACACAGAACCATAACAAGAACATGCAACTTTCTGAATTCGCGCAACAATTCTCTGAACGCTCCGGCATCATCCAGCTGATGGACGACCTGGGGACGGCCATGGCGTCCGGCTCGGAAACCCTGATGTTAGGGGGCGGCAATCCCGCCCACATTCCCGAGGTGCAGGCGTTTTTCCGCGCCCGCATGCAGTCCCTGCTGGATGCCCCAGACGAGTTTGCCCGCATCATCGGCAACTACGGCTCGCCCCAGGGCGACCGGGCGTTCCTGACCGCCGTGGCGGAGCTGTTGAACCGCGAGTACGGCTGGGGGCTGAGCGCAGACAACGTGACCGTTACCAACGGCAGCCAGTCGGCGTTCTTCTTGTTGTTCAACATGCTGGCGGGGAAGTTCGCCGGCGGCCCCGCGCGGCGCATCCTGTTGCCCATGACGCCCGAGTACATCGGCTACGACGACGTGGGCCTGGCGGAGAACATTTTCGCAGCGCGGCGCCCCGCCGTGGAGCGCTTCGATGACCGCACGTTCAAGTACCACGTTGATTTCGACAGCCTGGACATTGATGAGACCATCGGTGCCGTCTGCGTCTCCCGTCCCACCAACCCCACGGGCAACGTGCTGACGGACGCAGAAGTCGAGCGGCTCAGCGAGCTGGCCGCGGCGGCGGACATTCCGCTGATCATCGACGCCGCCTACGGCGCGCCGTTTCCCAACATCCTGTTTACCGCGGCGCGGCCCGCCTGGGACAAGCACGTGGTGTTGTGCCTCAGCCTGTCGAAGTTAGGGCTGCCCGGCACGCGCACGGGCATTATCATCGCTCGCCCGGAGCTGATAAAAGCCGTCGCCGGCATCAACGCCATCATCAACCTAGCGCCGGAAAACTTCGGCCCGGCCCTGGCCCTGGACCTGGTGCAGTCCGGCGAGGTCATTCGCATCAGCAACGAGTTGATACGCCCCTACTACGAGAGCAAGGCGCAACGGGCGCTGGCGTTGCTGCGCCGGGAGCTGGACGGCGTGGAGTACTACGCGCACAAGGCGGAAGGCGCCATCTTCCTGTGGCTGTGGTTCCCCGGCCTGCCGATTTCCTGCCAGGAGCTGTACCGGCGCTTAAAGCGGCGCGGCGTGTTGATCATCCCCGGCCACTACTTCTTCCCCGGACTTGCCGAGGACGACTGGCCCCACAAGCAGGAGTGCATACGGATGACGTACTCCATGGGCGACGAAGTGGTGCGGGAGGGGGTGAGGGTCATTGCCGAGGAGGTCAAGCGCCTCTGACCTGGCTGGTTCTCTTGCGCGATAGCTTTGTTGGCGCACTCTTTCACATCAGTCGGCGTATTGCACATACGCACCTTTCGTTCAATCGCACGTTTGCGCGTTCTCGCGCAAAATCCCTGCACCGGGGGAGTAGTCGTGCGCCGCCTTGTTCTCACGCAAAATCCCGTCGCCAGGGGAGTGGTAGCGGCAACGCCGCTGCGTAAAAGAACAAGCCAGGGGTGTTTGTTTGCTATATTTGCACTTGGTCGTCGAGTAGCCGGGTAATCGTCGTTGTCCCGGAGATGGTTTGCCTGCTTCGGCGGGCCGGCGTACTGCAACGAGGGTCACGTCTCGTCTCGGCGACCGTTTTATTCCAGTTCCCCCTATATCAGACCGTATCGATCATCTTCCATCTTGTGTGTTTTCACGTAGCCGGCAGTGCGCACCGCGTTGGCAATGAGGGCGTGCTGCCAACAAAGTTATCGCGCAAAATAACCAGCCAGAACGAGTGAGGGAGAGATGTGTACATGTAATACATTGACCGACCGAACGAGGCGGGCCGGCGATGCATAACGGAAAACAGGCAAGCCAGAAGTTATGGTGCAAAACAGGCAAGCCAGGGTCTGGCGACGGGATTTTGCGTGAGAACGCGGCGGCGTGCGACTGAACAAGGGAGGTGTACATGTAGTACATCGACCGCAGTGAAAAAGTGCGCCAACAAAGTTATCGCGCAAAATAACAAGCCAGAGATTGTTGCAATGCAGGAAAGGATAGGGTAGCATAGTGTTTTTTCTATGAACAAAATCCGTGAGGAGATAGTTGGATGAGTACTGAGGCAAAGCAACTGGAGCAGGACTGGGCGGAAAATCCGCGCTGGACGCATGTCAAGCGGGATTACCGCGGCGCTGACGTGGTCAGGCTGCGCGGTTCCCTGCAGATTGAATACACCCTGGCGCGCCGCGGCGCTGAAAACCTGTGGCGGCTGGTGAACGAAGAAGATTACATCGCCAGCCTGGGCGCCGTTACCGGCGGGCAGGCGGTGCAACAGGTCAAGGCCGGGGTCAAGGCCATTTACCTGTCGGGCTGGCAGGTGGCGGCCGACGGCAACACTTCGGAGACCATGTACCCGGACCAGTCGCTGTACGCGGTGGATTCCGTTCCCACCGTGGTGAAGCGCATCAACAACGCGTTCAAGCGCGCCGATGAAATCCAGTGCGCCCGGGGCAGCGGCGACATTGACTACTTCGCTCCCATCGTCGCCGATGCGGAAGCGGGGTTTGGCGGCGTGCTGAATGCCTTTGAGCTGATGAAAGGCATGATCGAGGCGGGCGCCGCCGGCGTGCATTTCGAAGACCAGCTGGCGTCCGTGAAGAAATGCGGACACATGGGCGGCAAGGTGCTGGTGCCGACCCAAGAAGCGATTCAGAAGCTGGCGGCGGCGCGGCTGGCGGCGGACGTGATGGGGGTGCCCACCGTCGTCCTGGCGCGCACCGACGCCAACGCCGCCGCCTTGCTGACCTCCGATGTGGACGAGCGGGACCATCGTTTTCTCACTGGCGAGCGCACGGCGGAAGGCTTCCACGTCACCAATGCCGGGCTGGACCAGGCCATCGACCGCGGCTTGTCGTATGCGCCTTATGCGGACCTGCTGTGGTGCGAGACGGCGGTGCCGGACCTGGACGAGGCCAAGCGTTTTGCCGAGGCGATTCGCGGGGAATATCCGGGACAACTGCTGGCGTACAACTGCTCGCCGTCGTTCAACTGGAAGAAGAACCTGGACGACATCACCATCGCCAGGTTCCAGCGGGAGCTGGGCGCCATGGGGTACAAGTACCAGTTCATTACCCTGGCGGGGATTCACAACATGTGGTACCACATGTTTGACCTAGCGCACAACTACGTAAAGAAAGGCATGACCGCCTACGTGGAGATGATCCAGGAGCCGGAATTCGCCGCGGCCAAGCGCGGTTACACGTTCGCCTCGCACCAGCAGGAAGTGGGCGCCGGTTATTTCGATGATGTGACCTCCGTCATTCAGGGCGGGCAGTCATCGGTGACGGCCCTGGCCGGTTCCACGGAAGAGGAGCAGTTCGAGAAAGCGGCCGGCGGCTGATTCTCGGCGGGTCTTGCGGCGGCGGGGCGCCGGGCGCGTCCTCGCCCCGGCTCGCCGCCTCGTGCGGCGCAACCGCGCTCGTGCGGTGCCGCGCCCGTGCTACGGCTGGTTCTCGGCAGGAGGCGCGGGGAGTAGGGTGCCGGGCGTAGCCGCGTCTTGTCCCCGCCCGTGCGGTGCCGCCGCGCCCGCGCCTGTCCCCGCCCCGGCTCGCCGCCTCGTGCGGCGCAAGCCGCGCCCGTGCGGTGCCGCCGCGCCCGCACCTGTCCTCGCCCTGGCTTGCCGCCTCGTGCGGCGCAACCGCGTCCCATGCTACGGCTGATTCTCGGAGGGTTGCGCGGTGAGCGGGGCGCCGGGCGTGTAGCCGCGTCTTGTCCTCGCCCCGGCTTGCCGCCTCGTGCGGCGCAACCGCGTCCCATGCTACGGCTGATTCTCGGCGGCAGGCGCGGGGAGTAGGGCGCGGCCGCGTCTTGTCCTCGCCCCGGCTCACCGCCTCGTGCGGCGCAACCGCGTCCTGTGCTACGGCTGGTTCTCGGCGGGTTGCGCGGTGAGCGGGGTGCCGGGCGTGTGACCGCGTCTTGCCCTCGCCTCGGCCCGCCTCGTGCGGTGCCGCCGCACCTGTGCTACGGCTGGTTCTCGGCGGGTTGCGCGGGGAGTGAGGCGCCGGGCGCACAGCCGTGCCTGTTTTCGCTCCGGCCCGCCTCGTGCGGCGCAACCGCGCCCGTGCTACGGCTGATTCTCGGCGGGAGGCGCGGGCGGCAGGAGGCGTGGGGAGTGCGGCGCAAGCCGCGCCCGTCTTGGGCGCAACATCACGCCGTCACGTCATCAGCCGCACCAACACGGCTTCGTACAGGCGCGACAGGGTTTCCAGGTCGGCGCTGCGAACGTGTTCGTTGACCTGGTGAATGGTCGCGTTCACGGGGCCCATCTCCACGACTTCTGCGCCGGTGGGCGCGATGAAGCGGCCGTCGGACGTGCCGCCGTCCGTGGCGACTGCCGGCGTTATGCCCAGCGTCTCCCGGACAACATCCTGAACCGCAGCCAACAATTTTCCGGGCGGCGACAGGAAAGGCAGGCTGGCGGGACGCCACTCCAGGTCGTAGTCCAGCCCGTGCCGTTGCAACAATGCATCGATTTCATCCTTCAACCCCGGCGCGGTCCAGGCAGTGGAAAAGCGCAGGTTGAAGTGAACGCGCAGGGCGGCCGGTATCACGTTTTCAGCGCCGGTGCCGGCCTGAACATTGGAGATCTGAAAGCTGCTGGGAGGATAATGCTCATTGCCCTGGTCCCACTCCCGCAGGCACAGCTCCGCCAGGGCGGGGACGCCCAGGTGCACCGGATTTTTTGCCAGGTCGGCGTAGGCCGTGTGTCCCTGTACGCCGTGGATGGTCAACGCCCCCGACAGGGAGCCGCGGCGCCCGTTTTTGATGCAGTCGCCTAACTGCTCACGGCTGGACGGCTCGCCTACCAGGCACCAGTCAATGCTGATCCCGAGTTGCCCCAGGCGTTCCACCGCATACCGGACGCCGTCCACGGCAAGGCCCTCTTCATCGCTGGTCAACAGCATGCTGACGGTTCCCCGATGGTCGCCGTGGGCGGCGCTGAAACGCTCCATGGCGGTGACCATGGCGGCGATGCTGCCTTTCATGTCGGCGACGCCGCGCCCGTACAGGCAACCGTCCCGCTCCTGCGGTTGAAACGGCGGCGAGTCCCAATCCGCCTCCGCCCCGGGCGGCACCACGTCGGTATGCCCCAGGAAAGTGAACACCGGGCTGCCGGCGCCGCGCACGGCCCAAAGATTGCTCACCTCCCCGCAGGGCAGGCGGGTAACGACAAAACCGCAACGGCCCAAGCGCTCGGCAAGCAACTGCTGGCAACCGGCATCCTCCGGCGTAACCGACGCCCGGGCGACAAGCTCCCTGGTCAGCGCAAGGGTCATGCCCCGTTTTCAGGTGCGCCGTTTTTTTGCATGATGCCTTCGTACAATTTTGCGAACTGGTCCTGGACGACCGCGCCAAACAACGGGTCTTCTTCCCGGGACAGTTTTGCGTCGATGGCGCGCCAGTCGGCGTCCGACAGGTGCGCGGTCGCCCTGCGAAAAACCTTGCCTTCCTCCAGGTTTATATGGTTGCGCAACAAGTCAATGTAGGCCCTTGCGCTTTCAAGGACTTTTTCTTTCGGCAGTATGGCGCCGCTGAGGGTTTCGTTGACCGCGTCTTTCAGCGCCTGCCCGGTGGCGGCCAGCTGGTCGTGTTCTTCATTCAGGCGGTCCAGGTCCGCGGCGCACTCCGGGTCAACCTTTTTCAGCACATCGAAGACAAACTCCTCGTGCGGGTGATGAATGCTGTCCGGGTAGCTGGTCATGTAGTGCGCTATGTCGTACATCTTGACGTAGTCGGGGGCGAGCCCCTGGTCCAGGCGGTTCGCCTCGGCTTCCAGCAGGTTCAGCAAGAGCGCGTAGTTCTTGTGGTCCTGGTGCAGGGTTTTCAGTAGTTCAGTCATAACGGTTGCCGGTCGAGGATATGCCGGCAGTATACCAGCATTCGGGCGGGGAAACCCCGGCGCGTGAGGCCCGCCGGGAGGCAACCGCCCGAACGGCGTCCCGTTGCGGTTGTTTTTTTCTCCGGCGGGCGTGTGATGGGAGTCGTTCAAGCCCGCGAGTCGGCGTTACGCCGGCGGGTCAATTATCTGCAACAGTCTCTCGACCAGCCGGTACACCGTTGTATTGCCCGGGGTGCGGGGCCAGTCGTCGCTGGAGGAGTCGTCTCGTTCTCGCGTCCGGCGGACTGCCTCCCAGATGCGTTCGGGGGGGAAAGTGCGCACATTAATTCCCTTGTCGTAATGCGGCAGGCGGAGCTTGAGGCGCCTATCGCACTCCCCCGAAGAACTGACGCCCTTGCCGTCCTCGAAGTGGAGCAACAGCCAGTATTCGAACTTGGGGTTGCTGAGGGCAAGATGACAGTTATTGCGTTGTTTTGCCCAGGCGACCAGCGGTTCCAGCTGTTGTTCGCTCCAGTTGTTCCTGTCCACCACGGTCCAGGCTTCATCGTTGGGGCCCAGCTCGTTCTGTTCGAGGTATCGCTCCATCCGTTGCAGTACTTTTTGGGGGGCGCTGCTGTGATCACTCTTGTTGCGTTTTACTCGGACATCCAGGGACGGGTGGGCGAAAAGACCAAAATACTCCGGCTCAGTCTTACTCCCTTCGGTCATGATGACAAATGTCTTCCGTAGGGTTTGCCTTTCCGGCCGCTTGCTGAACTTGTGATTTTTCGATGGTTTGGGCATTCGTGTTTCCGTTGCCGGCGGGTCAGGGGGTGGGCAGGTCCCAGTCTATTGGAAGCTGCGGGGTGCCGCCCATGCGCCCTTGCAGGTAGAGTTTGCGAATGTCCGCGTCGTCGCTAATGCCTTGGTAGTCGCTGAAAGCGATCAGGGAAGAGGCGCCGTCCCCGCTTCTTTCGGTTGCCCACATCTCGTCGCGGCGCAACAACCGCCGGTCCATGAGCATCAAGTCATGGGTGGTCAGCAACAGTTGCCCCCTGGTTTTCGGGGAGCAACTGCTCAGGTAGCATTCGAGCAGATACCGAATGAGCTGGGTATGCAGGCTGCGATCAATCTCGTCGATGAAATAAACGCCTTTCGAACCCTTGCCGACCAGGTCGATAAATGCGGGCAACAGGTCGATGAGGCGTTGCGAGCCGTCCGACTCCTCGCGGAAATCAAACAGCACTTGTTCGCCGTCTTCCTTGTCGTGATAGGCGATCGCTTGCCGGGCGCCTAATTTGCCCCCTCTACGAGTGATTATAAAACGCTCGTTGCTCGATGGCACGGTCATGCTCATCCCTTCGTTTTCCTTGAGTTCCGCCAGAACCCTGGCCTTGTCCTCCTCCGACAGCGGCAAGCGGTCCAGCGGAACTTCTTCGCCGCCGAGGCGGACGATGCCGGTATCGAGCGCCTCCAGTATATCGTTCATGGTTTGGTGCAAGGGGCTTCGCTCTTCAAAAAATGAGCCGAACGGCCCATATCGCGCATTGGGCGAGATCAGTCTGAGCGTACCCTTGAACCAGTCATAGACCGGCTGAAATTTCTCCGCTTGCAAAAAGACGGAGGTGGTCAGGAACAGTTGGTTGTCCGGGGTGCTTTGGGAGATAAACTCAAGGTGTTTATTCTTGTCCAGGGAATTGCCGAGACGGATTTTTTTATTCCGGCGCGTGTAGAGAGTTTCTTCATCAGTACCGATGATGCGCACCAGTTTTTCCTCCAGCACCGCCTTGCGGGTTACCGCGAAGCTGAACTCGTAGATGGTCTCGTCCGCCAGCAACTCGAAGCAGAAGCGCGAGGGTTGCTTTTCGCCGTTGACGCTAAGCAAAAAAGGGACGGCAGGAATCGGGGCGTCGTGCTGGTTGCCTTTGCCTACCAGTCGCTGGGCGAATACCAAGGCCTTGAACAGGTTGGACTTGCCGGAAGCGTTGCCGCCGTAAACCACCGTGACGGGCAACACCCCCGCCTCGTACTTGGGCAACCTGGGAACCCGGTCGTCGTGTTGGCTTTCCTCGCCGGCGATCAGGGAAAAGACGGCCTTGTCGCGAAAAGACCTCCAGTTTTCAAAGGAAAATCGGATTAGCATTTTTCAATTATAACAGAATGTCGTTTTACCAAGCGCAGTATATGGCGCGGCCCGTTAAAGTCAAGGCGTTGTGTTAGTTCACAAATTATGTCGTTCTGAGTGGTCGGCGAACAGCGTCTGGAGCGGGGGGCTTCAATCCCAGCGCACGGCGAGGTCGCTTGGCGTTGTGGAACAGCAACCTATTGGTAAGCCACAGTTAGCGTTGCCCTGGCCGGCATCATTCTGAACGGCCGGCGCACTGCCTGGCGGGAGATGCAAAATTTCAAGGAGGAGGTGCGCGAGGAGATGCGGCTGTTCAAGGAAAGCGTGAACGAGGCGCTTGACGGGGTGCGCGACGCCCGTCTCGTTGCGGTTGTTTTTTTCTCCGGCGGGCGTATACTGGGGGTGATTCGGGCGCCGCGAGTCGGCGTTCCACAAACGCTCAACAAGGATTCCTTTAGGAGATTCCATTATGTCAGCAGAAGTTGTTGCAATAGTAGGCGTCGGCGTTGCCCTGGCCGGCATCATTCTGAACGGCCAGCGCACCGCCAAGCGGGATATACGCTCTTTCAAGGAGGATGTGCGTCGGGCGCTTGACGAAATGCGCGATGCCATCAAGGCCCAGCAAGAGCGCCTGGAGCGCTTGGGCAAGCGCGTAGCATGCCTGGAAAAACGGATGGCGCACTTGGAAGGACTGGTGGAGGGCTTGCGCGACCTCATCGCTCAGGGGCGGGATTTAACCGGCCCCGGGGCCTCGCCCTGACGACAAGGGCCGACGGGCGCTCCCCCGCCGGCGGCCGCGGCCCAACGGCCGGCGCTCCGGCTTCTCGCACTCTTCACGCCCCTCACGCTCTCCCATGACGCCTCTGCTGGACGTAACCGGGCTGGTCGTCCGCTTCACCGTTGCCGGCGGGCAGTCAGTGGACGCCGTCAACGGCATAGCCTTCCAGGTGCGGACGGCGTCCCGTTGCGGTTGTTTTTTTCTCCGGCGGGCGTATACTGGGGGTGATTCGGGCGCCGCGAGTCGGCGTTCCACCAACGATCAACAAGGATTCCTTTAGGAGATTCCATTATGTCAGCAGAAGTTGTTGCAATAGTAGGCGTCGGCGTTGCCTTGGCCGGCATCATTCTGAACGGCCAGCGCGCCGCCAGGCGGGATATGCAAGAATTCAAGGAGGAGGTGCGCGAGGAGATGCGGCTGTTCAAGGAGGAGGTGCGCGAGGAGATGCGGCAGTTCAAGGAGGAGGTGCGCGAGGAGATGCGGCTGTTCAAGGAAAGCGTGAACGAGGTGCTTGACGAAATGCGCGACGCCGTCAAGGCCCAGAAAGAGCGTCTGGGGCGCCTTGAAAAACGCGTGGGATGCTTGGAAAAACGGATGGCGCACTTGGAAGGACTGGTGGAGGGTCTGCGCGACCTCATCGCCAAGGGGCGGGACTCAACCAGGCCCGGGGCCTCGCCCTGACGGCAACGGCCGGCGGGCGCTCCCCCGCCGGCGGCCGCAGTCCAACGGCCGGCGCTCCGGTTCCTCACACTCTTCACGCCTTTCACGCTCTCCCATGACGCCCCTGCTGGACGTCACCGGGCTGGCCGTCCGCTTCACCGCCGCCGGCGGGCAGTCGGTGGACGCCGTCAACGGCATAGCCTTCCAAGTGCGGACGGCGGAGACCCTGGCGTTGTTGGGCGAGTCCGGCAGCGGCAAATCCGTCACCGCCCTGGCCGTATCCCGCCTGTTGCCCGGCGCCGCCCGGGCGTCCGGCGCCGTGTCGTTCAAGGGTGAAAACCTTCTTGCCTTGTCCCGGCGCAGGATGCAGGACTTTCGGGGGCGCCGCATCGCCATGATATTCCAGGAGCCGCAGACCTCCCTTCATCCGTCCCTGTCGGTGGGCTTGCAGGTGAGTGAAACCCTGGCGCGTCACCAGGGCGGCGGCAGGCGGGCGCTGCGGGAAAAGACGGTCGAGTTGCTGGAGGCGGTCGGCATTCCCGACCCGCAAACGCGCCTTTGCGAGTTCCCCCATCAATTTTCCGGCGGTATGAAGCAACGGGTCATGTTGGCCATGGCCCTGGCGGGCAACCCCGACTTGCTCATTGCCGACGAGCCCACCACCGCCCTGGACGTCACGACCCAGGCCCGCATCCTGGAGTTGTTGAAGAAAATCCAGCGGGATACGGGCATGGCCATGCTGTTCATCACTCATGACCTGGCGGTGGCGTCCCAGGTGGCGGACCGCATCGCCGTGATGCGGCAGGGCAAAATCGTCGAATCCGCCCCCGCCCGTCGTTTTTTCTGCGGCCCGGAGCATCCATATTCGCAGAAACTGCTGAATTCTCTGCCTTCCATCGCAGAAAATTGCGCGGCGCCCGCGCCCCGGGAAGCACCCCCGCCGTTGTTGCAAGTGCGCGGCATGAAAGTCCACTTTCCCCGCCGTCGCAAGATGCTGGGCCGCCCGCCGCCGCCCCTGCGGGCGGTGGACGACGTGTCTCTGGAAATAGGCGCGGGGCGAACCCTGGCCGTCGTCGGCGAGTCGGGCTCGGGCAAGACCACCTTGGGCAGGGGCATTTTGCAACTGCCCCCGCCCACCGCCGGCTCGGTGCGCCTGGCGGGAGAAAACCTGGCGGCGTTGTCCCCGGCGCACCTGCGCCGGCGCCGCGGCGCCGTGCAAATCGTCTTTCAAGACCCCTATCTCTCCATGAACCCGCAACTGCTGGTCAAGGACGTCATCGAAGAAGGCATGCGGTTCCTGGGGACGGAGAAAAACGCCGCGGCCCGGCAGGAGCGGGTCGATGAACTGCTGCGCCGCGTGGGGCTTGACCCGGCTCACAAGCATCGCTACCCCCACGAGTTTTCCGGCGGGCAACGGCAACGCATCTGCATTGCAAGAGCCTTGTCCGTGAAGCCCCGGTTGCTGGTTTGCGACGAGCCCACCAGCGCCCTGGACGTGACCGTGCAAGCGCGCATACTGGCGTTGCTGGCGGAGTTGCAAGAAGAACTGGGGCTGGCGTACCTGTTCATCACTCACAACATCAGCGTGGTTGCCGGCTTCGCCCACGACGTGGCGGTCATGTATCGCGGCCGGATCGTGGAGCAGGGGCCGGTGCGCGCGGTGCTGGACGCGCCCCGACACGAATACACCCGGCGCCTGCTGGCCGCCGTGCCGACCATTAAAGCCGCGGCCTGACGACCCGCGCCGCCGGCGCCGCGGGGAACGGCGACAGGCGCGCCGCCGGTGCGCTAATCCGGAGCGTACCCGGAGCAGCGGCGGCGCAACCGTGCACACCGGGCAAAAAACGGTTGCCGCCGGCGCCCAGGCAGGGTATAACGTGCAACGGAAGCGCGGCTGGGACAATCACCAACAGGATGCTATGGGCAGCCCTGCGAGGAGGCGACAATGATCAGATCATGCGCGACGACACGCGAGACGCTTACGACAACCCGTCCACGGGAGCCGGGGCCGGCGCCCTGGACGAACAGGCCGCCAACGGCCGGGAGATTGCATTCATCAGAGACCGCCGTGCCGCGGGCCCGCCGGCTCACCCTGAACAACTTTTTGCGTCGCCGGGCGGGCGGTGCTAAAATCGGTGCCGGTCCGCGGCGTTCGCCGTCCACCCGAGTGCAACTAAACGAGCGAATATGTCCAAGAAAGATAAGATAATCGCCGCCGCCGGAAAGTTCCTTGGAAGGCTATCCAACCACCGCAACGAGACGGAGTTGCGGGGGGAGTTGGATAAACTCTGCGAGGCATTCGACCCGGGCACCACCAATCTGGAGTACCGCACCACCGAGGGCCCGGCGGACATCTACCTGCCGAACCAGCGCACTTTCTTTGAGGTGAAGCGGAGGGGGCGCACCCTGGATCCGGACAAGCCCCAGCCCGGCAACAATGAAAGCCCGAAAGAGCAGGGGTTGCGCTACCTGCGCGCCGAGCGTGAGCGCGAACGCGGCATATTGCCCCTGGATAACGAGTCTCGCTCCGAGCGCCCGTGGACCTTGGTCGTCACCAACGGCTACGACTGGTATGCCTGGCAGGCCGAACACGACAGGGACGTAGAGACGGAACTTGGGAAGATTACTTTGGGCGGGGAATCCCGGGACATTGCCGGGGAAGTCGGGCGTCTGCTCGACTTCCTAGAACCTGTCTTCTCCCAGGAACGTGTGGGACGTCCCTGGGTTCCCACAAACCTCCGTGATGCTTTTCAAGCGGATTACCAAGCGCTCCAAAAGCTTGATGAGGAAACTCCGCCCAGCGTGCAGAAACAGAAAGACACAAAGCGGGCGCTCTGGCGGGACCGGATGCGGGCGTCCGGCATCGAGCCGCTCTCGGACGATTTCGTGCGCGACACGTTCCTCATCGCCGTCGTGCGCTTCGTCCAGGGTACGTTGAATCCCAGCCTTTCAAAATTCGAGAACGAGCTTCACGACAGTTTCGCCTCTTGGGTTCTTGATTTTCAACGCGGTAGAAACTGGGCAAAGGAACTTCACGAAAAGGTTCGCAGCTACGACTGGCGGCGGCGCGACAGCGATGTGTTGCGCAACCTGCATCACGCTTTCGTCGAAGAGGGTGACCGCAAGGTCTATGGCGAATTCTACACTCCCGACTGGCTCGCCCGCATGCTGGTCGAAGATGTGCTGGACGATGATTGGCGCCGGGAGTCAATCCGCGCCGCGCAGAAAGCCCTGACCCGGGGGAAGCCGCTGGACGGCATCGGCGTGCTGGACCCGGCTTGCGGCTCGGGCACTTTCCTCTATCATGCGGTGAAACGCCTGCTGGAGCACCCGGAGATGCGCGCCGTCGGTTCGCCGGTTCACCGGGCCGATGTCTGTGCGCATCTGGTCAACGGTCTGGATATCCACCCCATCGCGGTTGAGATCGCCCGGGTGAACATCCTGCGCGCATTACCCGCCTCGCCCAGTGACGGCATGCACGCGATCCGGGTGCACTTGGGCGATTCGTTGCAAGTGCGGGATGACTCCCAGCTGTTTAAGCACACCGACGAACACCTGTTGATCACCAGCCCCCAGGGGCACGAGGCGCGCGTGCCCATGGCGTTCGTGGACAAGCCTTCGTTCGCCGATGAAATTGGCCGCTTGATCGAGGCCGCCAAGTACAATCGCCCGCTTCCAGCGGACCTAGAGGATGTTCCGGGACTGGAGGCATTGCGGGTGGATTTCGCGAAGATCGTCAAGGAGGAGGGAAACTCCGTATGGACCTGGCACACCGTGAACGCCGCGGCGGTAGAAAAACTGAATAAGCGCAAGGTGAACCGCATCCTGGCGAACCCGCCCTGGGTGAAACTTGCGGACATACAAGTGGCGGAGCGGAAACAGGAGATGGAGGCGCTGGGCCGCGACCTAGGGGTGCATGCCGGTGGAAAACAGGCGCCGCATACGGACATCGCGGCATACTTTATCCTGTGCGCCCGCAAGTTTTACCTAAAATCGCCGGAGTCGGACCCGGCGGCCTGGGTGGTCAAGAAGAGTGCGCTCCGAGGCGGCAACTGGGCGGCGTTTCGGGAAGAGTACAAGGCCCTGGCGCAGTCCCTGGACCTAGAGGAGTTGCAACCTTTTGGCGGCGGCGACGCAACCCGCACCTGCGTGCTCTTCGAGGGGCGAGCCAGCGGTCTTTTGAAAGACAAAGCCGGGCGCATCGAAGGGCGCCTGCTTGAAGGTCGCAAAATCGATAAAAAGGAGACGTGGGAGAACGTACGAGAAAAAATTGAATTCCGGATCGCTCCGGACCGCATCCCACAGGAACCGTCGGAGTACGGCACGGAACACATCTTCCAAGGGGCCACTGTTGTCCCGCACGTTCTCATCTTGATCGAAGCCGTGCTGTCGGACGGTGATGACGGCCGCATTCGGGTGCGAACCCGCCGTTCTCAGCAAGGGATCTGGCGGCAAGTCCCTCCCCAGGAGGGGGAGATCCCCGCCCGCTGGAAGCGGCCGCTGTGGCGCTCCGAAGACCTGTACCCTTTTTTTGTGCGCGAGCCTGCGTTTCACGCGATTATTCCAGTGGCGGAGGACGGGGGGCTGGAAACTGCGCCGGAGCAAACCGCCGCTTTCTGGAAACAGCTGGATGAAATCTACGAAACCCGCGCGGGCAAGGGGAAAGACACCCCGAAGACGTTATTGGCCCGGGTTAACTATTTTGGCAAGTTGCAAAAACAGCTGGCATTGCCCAGAGACAGGGCCCGGCGTCTGGTGCTTCATCCAGGCAGCGGCGACATCATGCGGGCCGCGCGCAGGGCCCCGCGCGGGACTATCATAGACAGCAAGCTGTTCCGTTATCTTGCCGCAACAGCAAACGAGGCCGCCTACCTGGTCTGCATCTTGAATGCCCCGTGCCTGCGCCAGGCGTTCTCCGAGTCGCGCGAGAGCGGTCGGGACTTTCAATTGCATCCCTGGCGCAAGGTGCCCATCGCTCGTTACGACAAGGACAACCCCAGGCACGTGCGCCTGGCGGCGCTCTGTCCCGAACTGGAGAAGCTCGCGGCCGCGGTCGCGGCGGAGGAACTCGAAAAGAACCCCCAAGCCGGGCAGGTCAAGGCGTCCAGCGCCGTGCGCGAGCGCCTCGAAGCCGCCCCCGAGGGGCAGGAAGCCAATGCGATAGTGCGCCAGCTGCTGCCCGACCAGGCGCGCGATGAGGATTAGCCGCCGGCGCGGCAACTGGGAATAAGGTTTATTGCTGTTTGGCCCTTACAGCGACAGGCGCAACGGAATGCGCCGCCGGGCGCCGCAGGGAACGGAGGCAGGTGCGCCGACACGCGCCACTGGGTGCTACGGTAATGGCGACAGGCGCACCGCCGGTGCCGCGTAGCAAGGCGTTTCCGCCCGCCCGGCGCTTGCCCACGTGCTCGCTGAAACGGCGTTGCCGCGGTGCCGACCCTCACGGTCGCGGCCTGACGATCCGCGCCGCCGGGCGCCGCAGGGAACGGCGGCAGACGCAACAG
>CAZDXS010000247.1:0-7090 GCA_964509455.1 uncultured Enterobacteriaceae bacterium
AGCCGCGCCGTTTATTCGGCACCGTTCCAACCTGACAGGGCCAAGCCGGCCATGCCTATTCTGCCCCATTGTTATCGCTTGTTGGCGTTGCTGGTTTCGGCTTCAACGGCGTGCGGGGGCGGGTGTCGCGCGCCGTCGTTACCGCGCCGGTTGGCGTTCCTGCCCCTGCATCAACGGTGCTGGGAGTGTGGGCGTCACGTCCCGTAGTTACCGCAAGCCGCGCCGTTTATTCGGCGCCGTTTCAACCTGACAGGGCCAAGCCGGCCATGCCTATTCTGCCCCATTGTTATCGCTTGTTGGCGTTGCTGGTTTCGGCTTCAACGGCACACGGGGGCGGGTGTCGCGCGCCGTCGTTACCGCGCCGGTTGGCGTTGCCGGCCTCGGTCGGCGTTAGCGGCGCGGGGGAGTGCGGGTATCCCGTCGTGCGATTGCCGCGGTCAGTGCCGTTTATTCGGCGCTCATTCGGCGCCGCTCCATCCTGACAGGGCCAAAGCAAGCCTGCCCAGCCGGGCCCCCATGGTCGTGCAGATGGTTTTCTCGTCCGGCGTAATCTCGTTGTTGTTTTCCATGCCGGCTACGTGGCCGGCGCCGTAGGGCGTGCCGCCGGCGGTGGTGGACAGCAGGGCCGCTTCTGTGTAAGGCACGCCCATGAGGATCATGCCGTGGTGCAACAGCGGCAGCATCATCGACAGCAGGGTGCTTTCCTGGCCGCCGTGCAGGCTGCCGGTGGAAGTGAACGCGGCGGCGGGTTTGCCCGCCAGTCCGCCGGACAGCCAGATGTCGCCGGTCCCGTCAAGGAAATGCTTCAACGGCGCGGCCATGTTGCCGAAGCGGGTGGGGCTGCCCAGGGCCAAGCCGGCGCACCGGGTCAAGTCGTCCCGGCTCGCAAACGGCGGGCCGGCGGCGGGGACTTCGGCGGCAACGGCGGCGGGCGCGGCGGACAGGGGCGGCACAGTCCGCACCACGGCGCGGCAGGAGGCCACCGAGTCAATGCCCCGGGCGATGTGTCTTGCCATCTTCGCCGTGTTGCCGTGGCGGCTGTAGTACAGCACCAGCACTTCCGCCATTGTTTAGAGGATCTCCAGCACTTGTTCCGGCGGCCGCCCCAGGGCGGCTTTCCCGTTTGCCAGCACGATGGGTCTTTCGATGAGAATGGGATGGGCGACCATGGCGGCCGTTAGTTGCGCGGCGGACAGGTCGGGCGCGTCCAGGTTGTGCGCCCGGTAGGCGCTTTCTTTCTTGCGCATCAGATCCCGCGGCGCCATTCCCAGCAGGGCTAATATGTCGCGCAACTCTTCCTCGCCCGGCGGGTCTTCCAGGTAGTTGATGATGCGCGGTTCCAGACCCCGCTCGCGCAACAGCGCCAGGGTTTGCCGGGACTTGGAACAACGGGGGTTGTGATAGATCGTAACAGTCATTTTTCAGCTCCGGGCTCGTGGTCTGCAAGTGATGGGTTTTTCGGCATGTGTCCCCAGCGGCGACTTCACAACTTCCGCGCAAACGCTTTCACGCGGGCGCCGGGCTGTCGGCATGTTTGCCTGCCCCGGCGCTCAAGTTGCTTCCGCCGCGGCCGTTTTTTTTCGAATAAAATCAACGGCGTCCGCCAGGGGAACTGCCTCTTCCCGGCCGTCCCGCCGCCCCTTGTATTCCAGAGTTTGCGCATCCAGCCCTTTCTCGCTCAACACCAGGCGGTGCGGAATGCCGATCAGTTCCATGTCGGCGAACATGACCCCCGGGCGCTCTTTCCTGTCGTCCAGCAACACCTCGATGCCGGCGTCCAGCAGTTCCTGGTAAAGCGCCTCCACCGCCGTGCGCAAGCGCTGGGACTTGTGCATGTTGATGGGAACCAGGGCCAGGCGGTAAGGCGCAATGGCGTCGGGCCAGATGATGCCGCGCTCGTCGTGATTCTGTTCAATGGCGGCGGCTGCGATGCGGGAGACGCCGATGCCGTAGCAGCCCATGAACAGGTCTACGACCGCCCCCTGCTCATCCAGGCAACGGGCCTTCATGGCGGCGCTGTATTTCGTTCCCAGTTGAAAAATATGCCCCACCTCTATGCCCCGGGCGATGGTCAACGGGCCGGAGCCGTCCGGCGCCGGGTCGCCCGCCGCAACATTGCGCAGGTCCGCTGTTTTGGGTTCCGGCAGGTCCCGCCCCCAGTTCACGCCGCGCAGGTGATGGCCGGTTTCATTGGCGCCGCAGGTAAAGTCCGCCAGGGCCGCGGCGGCGTTGTCGGCGATGACGGGCAACGAAAGCCCCACCGGCCCCAGGGAGCCGACGGCGCAACCGGCCTGCTCTGCGATCTGCTCCGGGGAGGCGAACTCCAGGGGGACGGCTGCTTCCGGCAGGTTTTCCGCTTTCAGGCGATTGAGCTGGTGGTCGCCGCGCAACACCAGGGCCGCCAGGTTGCCGTCGGCGCCGTTCACCACCAGGGTTTTCAGGCATCGCTCCGGCGCAATCTCGAAAAAACGGCACACCTCGTCAATGGTGGTCTGCCCCGGGGTCGCCGCCTTTTCCAGCGTCTCGCCGGGGGGCGGCCGTTGCCCGGCGTACGGGGGCGCCGGCGCCAGCTCAACGTTGGCGGCGTACTCCGAGTTTTCCGAGAACGCGATGCCGTCTTCGCCGGACGCGGCCAGCACGTGAAATTCATGGGACACCGCGCCGCCAATATTGCCGCTGTCCGCCAGCACCGGGCGGAACTTCAAGCCCAGGCGGGTGAAGATGCGGCAATAGGCCTGGTGCATGACCTGGTAGGTCTCCTCCAGGGAGGATTGGTCCAGGTGAAAGGAGTAGCCGTCTTTCATAATGAATTCCCGGGCCCGCATTACCCCGAAGCGCGGGCGAATCTCGTCTCGAAACTTGGTCTGGATCTGGTAGAAGTTCGCCGGCAGTTGCTTGTAGCTGCGCAACTCGTGCCGCATCAGGTCCGTGATGATTTCCTCGTGGGTGGGGCCTATGCAGAAGTCCCGTTCGTGGCGGTCCTTGAAACGCAACAACTCCGCCCCGTACTCCTCCCAGCGCCCGGATTCTCGCCACAGTTCGGCTGGTTGCACCGCCGCCAGCAACACTTCCCGGGCGCCTGCCGCGTCCATTTCTTCCCGGACGATGCGCTCCACCTTGCGCAGCGCGCGCAATCCCAGGGGCAACCAGTTGTAGACGCCTGCGGCGGTCCGGCGGATCAGGCCGCCCCGCAACATCAGCTGGTGGCTGATCAGTTCGGCGTCGGCCGGCGCTTCGCGCAGGGTGGCCAGCAGGGTTTTCGTTGTTCGCATAGTGATTTTCGGGACGGGATGAAAACTTTTTCGGGGAATTATATACATAAATCCGCAAGGGGGTTCCTGATCCGTTATGGCGTTTCGCCGGCCGGGCCGGAACCGCCGCGCCGCCGGTGCGTCCAGCGCCGCCTGTCCAGAGGACGGCATGTTTAGCGCCGCGCCTTTCAGACTGACACGGCGGCCAGGTGCTGGCTTGTCGCTGTTGCCGGCCGTGCAGGGCGCTGGCCCGGGCGCACGGTGGGCAGGGCAGACGCTTGGCTGTCGCGCAAGCGGCCGCGCTTGAGTGAGAAATACACGCCGGCGAGACACAGCAGGGAGGCAACGGTGAAACCGGTGCCGGTCTGTCGTTGTTGCCGGCCGCGGCGGGGCGCCGGCCCGGGTGCGCGGCGCCGGGGCAAGCGTTTAACCGCCGCGCAACCGGCCGCGCTTGAGTGAAAAATACACGCCGGCGAGACACAGCAGGGAGGCAACGGTGAAACCGGCGCCGGTCTGTCGTTGTTGCCGGCCGCGGCGGGGCGCCGGCCCGGGTGCGCGGCGCCGGGGCAAGCGTTTAACCGTCGCGCAAGCGGCCGCGCTTGATCGAGAAATACACGCCGGCGAGACACAGCAGGGAGGCAACGGTGAAACTGGCGCTGATGCCGGTTAACAACCTGCCGTGCTGTTCCGGCGCGAGTTGCACGGGTCCTAAGGTCAGCGCGAAGACCAGCGTGACGACGGCCATGCTGAACATTTGTCCGACTATGCGCATGGTCGCCACCGTGCCGGACGCCGTCCCCAAGTGTTTTTTCGCCACCGAGCTCATGATGGCGTTGATGTTGGGCGCGGAAAACAGGGCAAAACCCAGTCCGATGGTCAGCAGGGCGGCGACAATGCCCGCCAACGGTGCGCCGCCGCCGGCCAGGGCCAGCGCGGCCAGGCTGAGAGCGGTCAGGCCCATGCCTGCGGAGGCAAGCCGGCGCGGTTCGTGGCGGTCCGACATCCTGCCGGCCAGGGGGGAGAACAGCGCCATCATCAGCGGCTGGGCGATCAGGATCAGTCCCGCCGCCTGGGGAGTGAGCCCCCGGAGGTTCTGCAAGTACAGGCTCATCAAGAAAGTGATGGAAAAAGTGGCGGAGTACATGATCAGCGCGGCGATGCAGGAGTAGGTAAATACCTGGTTGCCGAGGAACAGGTTGACGTTGAACAGGGGGTGCTCCCGCCCTTTTTCGTAGCGGCAGAACAGCGCCAGCCCCAGGACGCCGGCGCCCGCCAGGGGCCAGCCGGCCGCGGCGGGCAACGTAGAAAGCCCGCCCGCCAACGCGATGAGCGCCGCGCCGTAGATGAGTGCGCCAACGGCGTCAAATTTCTCCCCGCTCGCCGCCCGCCACTCTCCTTTCAGCTTGACGGCGGTCAGGACCATCACCAGCGCCGCCGCCGGCAGGTGAAACACGAACACGCCGCGCCAGCTGAACTGCTGGGTCACCCAGCCGCCCAAAAACGGCCCGCAAGTCAGCCCCAGGTAAACGGAGGAGACGGACAGCCCCAGCACGCGGCCGCGCTGCGCCGGCGGATAGACCGCCGAGAGGATGGCGATGCCGGAGCCGAACAGCATGGCCGCGCCCGTGCCTTGCAAGGCCCGGTAGCAGATGAGCGCCGTCGCCGTGGGCGCCCCGGCGGCCAGGATCGAGGCAAGCGTGACGGTCGCCATGCCCGCCAGGAACGTTTTCTTGCGGCCGTAGATGTCACCCAGCCGCCCGAACGGCAACAGGAACACGGCGCTGGCCAGCAGGTACGCCATGGGCACCCAGCCGGCGGTGATGGCGTCCATGTTCAGGGCGGCCGCGATGGCGGGGACGGCGACGTTCACCGCCGACAGCATCATCGGCGTGATAAACGCTCCCAGGCAGACGACCAGCAACGCCGTCCGTTGCGAGGACTGCTCCGTCACGGCGGGGTTCAGCGAGCCAGGTAGTCTGCCGCCAGGTCCAGGACCAGCCGGGTAATGAACGGCGTCATCTCCCGGGCGGTCTGCGTTTCTGCGCGCGTGTGCATCCAGCCCAGGTAGGTGGTCGCGCGCGCCATGAACATGGCGGGCAACTGCTCTAAGCGCTCGTCCGCCAGCGGTCGCTGTTGGCGGTAGCCGCGCACCAGGGCTTCCTGCGCCGGCTCGAAATGGGCCTCGCCGCGCAGGAAAAAGAGCGAGGTGACCAAGTCGAACAGGTGCCAGCCGTAGCCGCAGTCGTCAAAGTCAATGACCCGCGGGCCGGCGGCGCTCACCAGGATGTTTTCGTGCAACAGGTCGGCGTGAATCAGGCCGAAGCGGTCCGGCGCCGTGCCGAAGTCGGCCAGGACCTCCCGCAACCGGTCTCTTACTGTCAACATCAGCTGCCGTTGCTCGGCGTTGAGGGACGGCAACTCCCAGAAGCGTCCCCAGAACGGTTGCTCGCCGACCAGCCCGTTCAGGTCCCAGCGGTGCCGGGTGAACCCGTCCGGCTCGCGCCAGCTCTCCGCGTGGTTGTGCATGCGCGCCATGATGCCGCCCAGGCTTTCATACTGCTCGCTGATTTCCGCCGCGCCGCCGCTTAGCCCGCTTTCCAGGCTGCCTACTTGGCGTCCCTCTATCCACTCGACGACGTCCGCCTGGCGGGGCTCCGGCACTTCTTTTGCGGTCACCGTTTCAAATGCGCGGCCCGCGTTGGACAACAACAGGCGCGGCGTTGGCACGCCGTATTCCCGCAGGGCGTCCATCCATTGCAACTCGGACCTGAGCTCGGCGTCGCTGTGATAGCCGGCGCGGTGAATGCGAATGACGTACTTTTCCCCGCGCTTTGCATCGCGGACGCTGTAAATCGCGTTCTCGCGCAACTTGAGCAGGGCCAGGGGGGACTTCTCGTCCATGCCCCACAAGGGCAGGGCGCGCCGCGCCAGGGCCGCGTAGCGCTGTTCCAGCTCATCTATGGGCAGTCGGTAGAAGTCGTTCATGGTGCGAGGCGAGGGCGCGGCGGCAAGCCCGGCAACACCTGCAGGGGCTTGCTCATGGTCGGCCCAGAGCCGGCAGTTTGCGGTGTGCGCCGGTGGCTCCCTGCGGGCGGACGTCCACGGGCATGCCGTTGGCGGCAAGCCCCGCGGCGATGGGCAGTCGACGGCAACGGCTCATGGTGCGAGACGCGGGCGCGGCGGCGGCCCCGGCAACACCTGCAGGGCCTCGCCCAAGGCCGGCAGTTTGCGGTTCGCGCCGGCCGCCCCTTCCAGGCAGACGCCCACGGGCATGCTGGCGGCGGCAAGCCCCGCGGCGATGGACAGTCGGCAACAGCGGCTCATGGCGTGACTTGCGGGCGCGGCGGCGGCCCCGGCAACACCTGCAGGGCCTCGCCCAAGGCCGGCAGTTTGCGGTCCGGCCCGGCCGCTCCCTCCAGGCAGACGCCCACGGGCATGCCGGCGGCGGCAAGCCCCGCGGCGATGGACAGTCGACAACAGCGGCTCATGGCATGACTTGCGGGCGCGGCGGCAACCCCCGCACGGCCTTGCCCATGGACGGCAGTTTGCGGTCCGGCCCGGATGCTCCCTCCAGGCACGCCGGGGGCAGAATGCGCCGCGCCAGGGCCGTGTAGCGCTGTTCCAGCTCATCTATGGGCAGTCGGTAGAAGTCGCTCATGGCGTGACTTGCGGGCGCGGCGGCAACCCTAACAACTCCTGCACGGCCTTGCCCAGGGCCAGCAGTTTGCGGTCCGACCCGGCCGCTCCCTCCAGGCAGACGCCCACGGGCATGCCGTTGGCGGCAAGCCCCGCGGCAACGGACAACGAGGGTATGCCGGCGTTGCTGGAGGGGTCGGTGT
>CAZDXS010000248.1:0-14705 GCA_964509455.1 uncultured Enterobacteriaceae bacterium
GCCTCGAACCCCATGCCCCGGGCCAGCGCCTCGTTCTGTTTGCCGTCCGCGGAAATGGCGCTGGCGGGCTTCAAGTCGATGAGCCGCATGCAAACCTCTATCCTTTTGAGAAAGTCATAAGACTTCAGCAACAACTCCGCGCGCTCCGCTCCCAGCAGCTCCAGCTGCGCCAGGCGGGCCAGCGCCTGCCGGGTGCTTGCCGTGCGCAGGGTCTCGTGCCGGGCGCCGTGGGCCAGTTGCAAAAAATGCGTGATGAAGTCGATGTCCATGAGGCCGCCGGGGCCGCGCTTGATCTCGTGCTTGTGGCGCGGGCGGCCCAGGGTTTCCTCTATCAGCCGGCGCATCTTCACAATTTCATCCCGCAACAGCGCCTCATCGTGGTCTCCGTAGATGGAACCCGTTATCTCCTCCATCGCCGCAACGCCCAGGGCGCCGGGATCATGGATGGGGCGGCAACGGGTCATCATCTGCCTTTCCCACACGGCCCGCTCCGACTGGTGGTACTCCACGAAAGAATCCGCCGACGTGATCAGCGAACCCGAGGCGCCGTGGGGACGCAACCGCATGTCGACCTCGTACAACAGCCCGGCGGGGGACACGGCGGCCAGGTGGCGCAACAGGCCCTGCAGTTGCTGCGAAATCTGCGAGGCCTGTGCCGAGGACGATGACCGGTACAGGAAAATCAGGTCCAGGTCGGAGCCGAAGATCATCTCAAAACCCGCCATCCTGCCCATGGCCAGCACCGCCACGTCTTCGGACAGCGGCCCGTCGGCGCCCGCCAGTTGCTCCACCAGGGCAGCAAATACGCACTCCGCCAGCACGGTCAGGGACCGCTCCAGCTCGGCCAGGGAGACGTCTCCTTGCAAAAAGCGCATCAGCAACAGCAACATCCACTGATTCTTCACGGAGGAAAGCACGCGCAACCCCTCCTTGACGCCGTCCTTGAACTCCTCCACCCGCAGGGTTTCCGCCATGGCCGCCGCGTCCGTGGGGTGGTCCCGGCAGTGATCGATCAACTCGGTGATTTCGCATCCCCGAAAAAAGATGTAGCGGGTGAAATACCAACTGGCGCCGAACACGTTGATTAACAAGTTCTTAGCGGCGGGGACGTCTCCCCACTGCTGTTTTTCACACAACTCGGTCCAGCGGGTGAAGCTGATTTCCGCTTGCACCGGGTTCCAGGCCGCGGCAAAGGAGACGGGCGCCTGGTCGGCGGCGGGCGCGGCGGCGTCCCGCGGCTCCGGCAACACTTTCTCGAAAAACTTCTCCGCCGTCTGCCGCGCCGCATTGAGGCGGCGCTCAAACTCGGCCAGCGTCTCGTCATCGGCGCCCTCTCCAACGGCCAGGGAGCGCGCAATACCCAGGCGCCCGGCCTCGTCGTCCGGCAGGGAGTGCGTCTGGCTCTCGTTCGCCATTTGCAGTCGGTTCTCCAGGCGCCGCAGGAACAGGTAGGCCTCCCGTATTTCCCGCTCGTCCTCAGGGCTGATGAAGTTCAGCCGGCGCAGGCTGCGCAACACCGCCAGGGTGTTGGTGGTCTGCAACTCCGCATGCCGGGCGGCGCTGACCAGTTGCAGGATCTGGATGAAAAACTCGATGTCCCGAATCCCGCCCCGTCCCAGCTTGACGTGCCACTGGCCGCTGCGCTCGCGCACGTCCGCCATTTCCTGCTTGAGAACGATGAACCGGTCCAGGTCCGCGGTGCTCAGAGAGCGCATGAAAATGAACGGGCGCATGCGCGCCAGCAACTCCTGGCCCAGTTCCTCGTTGCCCGCCACGCAACGGCCGCGCAACCATACCAGGCGCTCCCAGGCCTCGGTGCTGGCCTGGTAATAGTTCTCGGTGTCGTCCGCCGTGAGGAACAAGGGGCCGCTTTTGCCCCAGGGGCGCAGTTTCAGGTCCACCCGGTATAAAAAGCCGGCGGCGGTGCGTTCCTCCAGGGCCTTGGCGAAGCGTCGCAACCGCATCGCCAGGGCGTTTTGCAACTCGTGGGGGTCCCTGCCCGCCGCATCGTCGCTGCAAGCGAATATCAGGTCCACATCAGAGCTGTAGTTCAACTCGGAGGCGCCCAGCTTGCCCATGGCGAACACGCTGACGAAGCGGGACAAGTCCTGGGCTTCATCGTCAGCGGCGAAACACAGCTGGAACGACTTCTCGACCACCAGGTCCGCCAGCCGGCTCAGGCGCTCCAACACCACCTCGTAGGGGCAGGCGTCCGCCACGTCCATCCAGGTGATTTGCAACAGCCGCTCGTACTTGAAGCGGCGCAGGGCCTCGTGGTCGCCCACCTCGCGCAACTGCTCCCGGTCCAGCCGACAGGGCTTCCCCAGCAGGCGCATGGCGCGCGGGTTGCGACATAGATAATTGAACAGGAAAGCGGAGTAGCCGACGATGGCGACCAGGTCCGCCGCAACGGCGTCGGGCAGGGCGTCCATCTCGGCCCTGAGGGCATCATCCGAGCGCATGCGGGCCAGGCGGCGCGCGGCGTTTTCAGGTTCCGGCGCCGTCGCGGCGAGCCGGTCGAAGTCAATCATGGCGGCGGGGTTCCCGCAACGACCGCCCGCCCGGCGGGGACTTTAGTCCGGCCCCGGGGGGCGCGTCTTTGCACAGGCGGGGCAGGCGCCGCCCCGCCCTGGAAAAAACCGCAGGAAGTTGACCTTGTGCGGCTTTGCGCATGCGGGCCGGGCGGGGCGAGGCGTTTTCGGGTCCTGGTGCGGCCGCAGCCGGCCGGCCGAAGTCAATCATGGCGCCGGGGTTCCCGCAACGACCGGCCGACACCGCCCGCACGGCGCACGGCGTCCCGCAACCGCCGCCGCGGCCCCTCAGCCCTTGCCGTAAATCTCACCGCCGCCGCGCTTGAAGCGGCCCGCCATGTCGTCCAGTCCCTGGCGCACGGCGTCGGCGGCGTCCAGTCCCTGGCGGCGCGCCTGCTCGCGCAACTCCTGGGTGAGTTGCATGGAGCAGAAATTGGGTCCGCACATGGAGCAGAAATGCGCCAGCTTGTGGGCTTCTTTCGGCATAGTCTCATCGTGCAAGGCCCGGGCCCGCTCGGGGTCCAGGGACAGGTTGAATTGATCCTCCCAGCGAAACTCGAAACGCGCCTTGGACAGGGCGTTGTCGCGCAGTTGCGCGGCGGGATGCCCCTTCGCCAGGTCCGCGGCATGGGCGGCAATGCGGTAGGCGATGAGCCCGTCTTTCACGTCCTCCTTGTCCGGCAATCCCAGGTGCTCCCGGGGGGTGACGTAACACAGCATGGCGGTGCCGTGCCAGCCGATCATGGCGGCCCCTATGGCCGAGGTAATATGGTCGTAGCCGGGCGCGATGTCCGTGGTGAGCGGCCCCAGGGTGTAAAACGGCGCATCGGCGCAGAGTTCCTGCTGCTTCTCCACGTTCTGCCGCACCAGGTGCAACGGCACGTGTCCCGGCCCCTCGATCATCACCTGCACGTCGTGCTTCCAGGCGGTGCGGGTCAACTCGCCCAGGGTCTCCAGCTCCGCGAACTGGGCGGCGTCGTTGGCGTCCGCAATAGACCCCGGGCGCAGGCCGTCGCCCAGGGAAAACGACACGTCGTAGGCCTTCATAATCTCGCAGATCTCCTCGAAGCGGGTATACAGAAAGTTCTCCCGGTGATGCGCCAGGCACCACTTGGCCAGGATGGAGCCGCCGCGAGAGACAATGCCGGTCACCCGCTCCGCCGTCAAGGGAATGTACGCCAGGCGCACGCCCGCATGAATGGTGAAATAATCCACCCCCTGCTCGGCCTGTTCCACCAGTGTGTCCCGGTAGATTTCCCAGGTCAGATCTTCGGCCTTGCCCTGCACTTTCTCTAAGGCCTGGTAAATGGGCACAGTCCCCACGGGCGCCGGCGAATTCCGGATAATCCACTCCCGGGTCTCGTGAATATTCTTGCCGGTGGAGAGGTCCATCACCGTGTCCGCGCCCCAGCGCAGGGCCCAGGTCAGCTTCTCAACTTCCTCGAAGATGGAAGAAGTTACCGCAGAATTGCCGATGTTCGCGTTAATTTTCACCAAGAAGTTGCGCCCGATGATCATCGGCTCCAGCTCCGGGTGATTGATGTTGGCGGGAATGATGGCGCGCCCGGCGGCCACCTCGGCGCGCACGAACTCGGGCGTGATCTCGTCTGGAATGTGCGCCGCGCCCGGCTCTCCTGCGTGCCGCCGCGCCAAGTCGCCGGCGTACTGCTGGTCTCCTAAGCGCTGGTTCTCCCGAATGGCGATGAACTCCATTTCCGGCGTAATCACGCCCTGCCGCGCGTAATGCAACTGGGTGACGCAACGGCCGTGGCGCGCCCGCCGCGGCGCCGGCGCCGCGGTGCGCCCCGGCACGGGCGCCGCGGCCGCGCCCGTCGCGGTGTCGCCTCTTTCTTCGATCCAGCGGTCCCGCAGGCCGGGCAGTCCCCGGCGCGCGTCCAGGGTCGCCGCCGGGTCCGTGTAGGGGCCGGAGGCGTCATACACCGCAATGGGCGGATTCCGCTCCGGGCCGGCGGCGGACGGCGTATCACTGCAGGATATCTCGCGCATGGGCACCCGAATATCGGCGCGCGTCCCTGTTACGTACACCTTGCGGGAGCGGGGAAAAGGCGGCATCGCCTGGTGCGCAGTCCCGTTGCCGGCGGCGGCAGGTTTACCAGGATCAACTGTCATGCATCGTCTCCTCTTGCGGGCGTGGGTGAACAAGGCCGGAAACAGCGCCCCGGGCGCGGCGCCGGCGCCGCTCCCAACGCGAACGCCCCGGCGAACGCTGATTGCGGTATAATAACAGGAAACCAGAGGAAAACATTCCGCTTTTAGAGAAACGCCATGCGCAACATCACCGTGGAAGAACTGGCCGCACTACGGCATGACGGCGCCAACGCGCCCAGGTTGCTGGACGTGCGCGAGCCTTGGGAGTTTGACGTCTGCCGGCTGGACGGCGCCGTGAACATTCCCATGAACGAAATCAGCGAGCGGGTCGGCGAGCTGGACCCCGATGCCGCGACCGTGGTCATCTGCCACCACGGGGCGCGCAGCCTGCACGTGGGCGGCCACCTGGAGTCCGTCGGCTTCAAGGAGGTGCTGAACCTGGACGGGGGCATGGCCGCCTGGGCGGAGCGCGTGGACCAGGACATGCCGCGGTATTAGGCGGCGCCGGGCCTTCGAAGAAACGCATGACATTCACAACACCGCAAATCCCGCAACGGGGCGTCCTGCTCCTGGCGCTGGCGCTGGGCGGCGCGGCGCCTGCCCACGGGGTGGACCTGCTGGAAATCTACGCCCTGGCGCAAGAGGGCGACCCGCAGTACCGCCAGGCGCTGGCGAGCCGCCGGGCGGCGCAGGAGCTGCGGCCCCAGGCCCTCGCCCGGTTGTTGCCGGCCGCCGCGTTCCGCGCCGACGCGTTCACCAACCACCAGGACATCAAGACCAGCCAGTTCGACCCCAACGAGAACCCCGTCGATAAAATCAACTTCAACAGCCACGGCTATACCCTGGACCTGGCCCAGCCCCTGTTCCGGGGCGACCGCATCATGGGCTACCTGCAAGCGGGCAACCACCTGCGCCGGGCGGACGCGGAGTTGGCGGCGGCGGAGCAGGACCTGATCATGCGCGCCGCGGCGGCGTATTTCGACGTGCTGGCGGCCTACGACAACCTGAACTTCGCCGACACGGAGAAAAAATCCCTGGCGCGGCAACTGGAACAAGCCCAGCAACGCTTCGACGTGGGGCTGACCGCCATCACCGACGTACAAGAGGCCCAGGCCGGCTACGACCAGGCCGTGGCCCTGGAGATCGAGGCGAAAAACAACGTGGACAACGCCCGGGAAGCCCTGCGCGAAATCACCGGCAGGTATTTCTCGGGGCTGGCGGTGCTGGACGCCTCGCGCATCTGCCGCGGGCGCTTCGAGACCCGTTGCGAATACATCTCGGGACTGGCCGCCCTGAACGAGGCCATGCCCCTGGCGGCCCCCGAGCCCGGGGAAATCGAGACCTGGACCGCCACGGCGCTGGAGCAAAACCCAGGCGTCATTGCCGCGCAGTACGCCGTGGATATTTCCCGCCAGGAAATCAAGCGCCGCCGCGCCGGCCACCTGCCCGCCGTGGACCTGGTGGCGCGCCACGACCTCAGCAAGAGCGGCGGACGCTTCGGCACGTTCGAGAGCGCCGTTTCCTCCGTGGGCGTGCAACTCAACGTCCCCATCTTCCAGGGCGGGTACGTGCACTCGCGGGCGCGGGAGGCGCGGCGGCGCCTGGAGCTGGAGCAACAACGATTAGAGCAGGCGCGGCGGCGCGCGCAACGCATGACGCGCCAGGCCTATCTGGGCATTATTTCCGGCATCAGCCGGGTGAAGGCCCTGAAACAGGCCGTGGTCTCCAGTGAAACCGCCCTGCGCGCCACCGAGGCCGGCTTCGAAGTGGGCACGCGCACCGCCGTGGACGTGGTGGCGGCGGAGCGGCTGGCGTCCCAGGCGCGGCGCAACTACGCCCGCGCCCGCTACGACTACCTGCTCTCCACCCTGCGCCTGAAGCAGGCGGCGGGCGCCCTGGCGGGGAAAGACCTGGACGAGGTCAACCGCTGGCTGAACTGACACAACGAGGAGAAAACCATGACCGACAACGCCCCCAACAAGAACGCGGCGCTGGCTGACGCCGGCGATTCCGTGTTGTTGCTCATCGACATACAGACGCAACTGACCGCGGCCATGCCCGGCAAGGTGCTGGCGCGCCTGCAAAGGAACGCCGCCATGCTGACCGCCGCAGCGCAGAAACTGGAGGCGCCGGTCTTCATCACGGAGCGGGAGCCGGCGCGGATGGGCGCGGCCGAAACCGACATCCAGAAGCTGTTGCCGGCAACGGCGAAGCAGTACGAAAAACCCGGCTTCTCCTGCGCCAGCGCCGCCGGCTTCATGGACGACTTGGCCGCCACCGGCAGAAAACAGGTGGTGCTGACCGGCATGGAGGCCCACGTGTGCGTATTGCAGACCGCCCTGGACCTGCTCCATCACGGCTACGCGGTGTTCGCGGCGGCGGACACGGTATGTTCGCGGCAACGGGAGAACTACGAAACCGCCCTGCGGCGCCTGGGCCGCGCCGGGGTCATCATCTGCGACGCCGAGTCCGTCCTGTTCGAGTGGTTGCGCGGCGCCGACCCGGAGACGTCCCAGGCGGTGCAGGCGCTGGCGCGCTGAAGGGCGCGGCATCCCCTTGCCCCTGTCCAGGCAAGCATAATCCCCACACGCCAAAGCAACAAGAGCAACCGCGGAGAGCCATAATGCAACCAGGCACTGCCAGAGAACCCATGATTGTTCGCTATCGGTTTGAAGTCGTCATGATCCTTTTAGTCCTGCTTCTGGGATTTGGCGTTTTCATGTTCTTCAAGTCTTTCTTCGATACCGAGATCAACTCGTTGACCAGCGAAATACTGGCCGCGTTCCTGGGCTCCATCATCACCGTGATGATTACCATGCTGATTGTTCGCCAGCAAGGAAGCATAGAACAGGCGCAACAGACTGCCGCCGCCCATAAAACCATGATATTCAAGCAGAAACTTGACCTGTTCAAGGAGTTTCTCGCCGCGTATGCGAAGAGCGTCTCGGACGGCAAACTGGCGGAGGAAGAAGTCGCCAGGATGGAGGAACTGGCGATGAACATCTCCCTGCTCTCCCACGAAGTGCGGGTCGAGGAAAAAAACGCCGCGCAGACAAAAACGGTGAGATTGCCGGAAGAAATCAGCCGTTTTATTTTGCAACTGGAATTGTTCGGGCTAAAAGACTGCGAGGACTGGGGCGAGCAGGAACGCCGGACGTACAAAGAACACTTTGGACAGGGGCAGGATGGAGAGGAGCCCCGGCTGGTCTCCATCATAGACGTCATGCGGCTGATGAAGCAGGAGCTGGAAAGAGACCAGGTGGTCGCCGAAGAGATGGGCGATAAAGCCGACAGTGACCGGCAGGCGTACGCGTTCACCGAAAAAATGTTGCGCCACGCCACGGTCAGGAAAAGAACGGCGCCCATCGCCAATTCATAGGGCGGGCGCGGTGCGCCCTGCCCCGCGGTTCCTGGTCAGTAGTCCTGCTTACCCGGAATAACCCCTCGCACGCCTCCCCTGGGAGCTTTCACGTCATTCCAGCGGCGCGGTATCAGGTGCGTATGGCAGTGCATGATGGTTTGTCCCGCCGCCGCCCCGATGTTGTTGCCGATGTTGAACCCCTGCACCGTCTCATCCCGTTGCCGAATGCGTTCCATTTCTTGCTCCAGCAACTCGTTCACCGCGTTTCTCTCAGAATAGAACAGTCCGAAGTAATCGGGGACGTGGCGTCGGGGAATGACGAGAGTGTGGAGCTCGGTAACGGGAAACTTATCCCGAATAGCGAACGCCAGCTTATGCTCGGCGACGATTCTTGACGACGGCGTCTCGCAGAACAGGCAACCGGCCTCGCGCTCGCCGTAGACATCCCCCACTCCCCTGAAATCGGTATCGTCCCGGTCCCGCTTCATGGCGTTGCAGGCGTAGCAAAGCGCCTGCAGGTTGGTCGGATCATCACTGCCGCCGGCATTGCGAGGCTTGATATGGTCCACTTCCAGCGCTTTTTCACTTGCGGGGGTTCCACAAAGCTCGCACACGAACTTCGCCCTTTTCAGGATTTCATATTTAAGCGTACCGGGAACGTATCCCGACGATTTCCTGCGGTGGTCCCAGATCTTATCTCCTCTTTTTTGGATGAACTCCTCTATTCTTTGTTCGCAATATTCAATAAGTCGTTTCACCTCGTCCCCCGTCAAGCTTTCAAAACCAACAAGAAAGTACCGATTTTTGTCTTTTCGAGCAATGCCCCGGTTCTGGGTAAGCACCCGGCCCGGCATTTTCCTGGTGATGCGCTCGTAGTATTCAACTTGGGACGGGTCGTGGACCGACAGGGCTTTCGCTATGCCGGTTACGGTAGCGGCGCCATTATTCATCAACAACTCTATCAGCATCACCGGTTGATAGACGTGCGACATCCGCATTTCCGTGCGGATAAACCGAGCTAGTTTTTGAAACTCCTGGCTCAAGAAGCACCACCGGGACCGGTGATTATTGCGGTTTCAGCCCGCCAAAGAGGAAAAGATTGGCAACCACCGCCCGCTCCGCTACTCCACGGTGACGGACTTGGCCAGGTTGCGGGGCTGGTCCACGTCGGCGCCTTTCAGCACCGCCACGTGGTAGGACAGCAGTTGCAGGGGCACGGTATAGACGATGGGGGCGACCACGGCGTCCATGGAGGGCATGGCGATCTCCGCCACCACCGGCCCCGCCGCGCCGTTGATGTCCGCATCGGAGAACAGGTACAGGCGGGCGCCCCGGGCCTTCACTTCTTGCAAGTTGGAGAACAGCTTGCTCAGCAGGCGGCTTTTGGGCGCCACGGCGATGATGGGCATGTCGTCGTCTATCAGCGCCAGGGGGCCGTGCTTTAGCTCCCCCGCTGCGTAGGCTTCTGCGTGAATGTAGGACACCTCTTTCATCTTCAAGGCTCCCTCCATGGCGACGGGCCACATGGCGCCCCGTCCCAGGAACAGCGCGTGTTGCCCGGAGAGAAACTCCGCCGCCAGTTTCTTCAGTTCCTCGTCCAGGGCCAGCACGCGCTCCACCAGGGCGGGCAGTTGCCGCAACGAGCCGCCCAGCCGCGCTTGCTCCTCTTCGGCGGCGCCGCGGCGGCGCGCTAACATGGCGGTCAGCATCAGCAGGACGGCCAGCTGGGTGGTGAACGTCTTGGTGGCCGCTACGCCCACCTCCAGCCCCGCCCGGGTGAAAAACACCAGGTCGGCCTCGCGCGTCAGCGAGCTTTCCGGCACGTTGCAAACGGCCATGCTGGCCAGGTAGGGCTTGTTGCGGGCCAGCCGCAGGGCTTCCAACACGTCCAGGGTTTCCCCCGACTGGGAAATCACCAGGAGCAGGGTGTTGGGCGGCACGATGGCGTTGCGGTAGCGGTATTCGCTGGCAATCTCCACGCTGCACTGCAACCGGGCCCGCCGCTCCAGCCAGTAGCGGGCAATCAGGCCGGCGTGGTAGCTGCTGCCGCAGGCGACAATGTGCACGTTGTCGACGCGCTCCATGACGGCGGCCGCCGCCTTATCAAGCCCGGCATCGATGACCCGGTCGTCTTCCAGCCGGCCGTCCAGCGTCGCGGCAATGGCTTGGGGCTGGGTGAATATTTCCTTGGCCATGTAGTGGCGGTAGCCCTCCTTGCTGCCGCTGTCCGGAGACAGCTCCGAGGTGATGACGGGACGCTCCGCCCGCTCGCCGTTGCGGTCGCGGATGATGACCCGCTCGCGCCCCAGCTCGGCAATGTCCCCCTCCTCCAAAACGATGAAACGCTGGGTGACCGGCAACAGGGCGGCGATGTCGGAGGCGATGAAATGTTCGCCCTCCCCCACCCCGATGACCAGGGGGCTGCCCTTGCGGGAGGCGACCAGGCGGTCCGGCAGGTCCCGGTGCAACACGCCCAGGGCGTAAGCGCCTTCCAGCTCTTGGGCGGCGTCGCGCACCGCGGTCGCCAGGTCGCCGCTTTTTTGAAAATGGCGGTGCACCAGGTTGGCGACCACCTCCGTGTCCGTGTCGGATTCCAGCGTGTAGCCCTCCTCCAGCTGGCGGGCGCGCAGGGCGGCGTGGTTCTCAATGATGCCGTTATGCACCAGGGCGACGGCGTCGCGGCTGATGTGCGGGTGGGCGTTGGTGACGCTGGGTCTGCCGTGGGTGGCCCAGCGGGTGTGAGCCAGCCCGGTAGGCCCCGGCAACGGCGCCGCGGCGACGGCTTGCGACAGTTCATCGATCTTGCCCTGGACGCGGCGGCGCTCGAAACCGGCGGCGCCCAGGGTCACCATGCCGGCGGAATCATAGCCGCGGTACTCCAGGCGCCGCAACCCTTCCAGCAACACCGCCGTGACGTCCCGGTCGGCAACCGCGCCGACGATGCCGCACATCAGTCCCAGCCCCCGCCTGTCGTCGACAGCGTCATCTCGTCAAGGATAGTTGGCACAGCGCCGGGCGGCGCTTCGCAGGCGCCCGACCCGACGACCCGCAGGCGCCCGACCCGACGACCCGCAGGCGCTCGAAGCCGGCGGCGCCCAGAGTCGCCATGCCGGCGGAATCGCAACCGCGGTACTCCAGGCGCCGCAAACCCTCCAGCAACACCGCCGTGACGGCGCGGTCGGCAACGGCGCCGACGATGCCGCACATCAGGCCCAGCCCTCGCTTGCCGTTGAGGGCGTCATGCCGAGCGCCGCAGGCGCCCGACCCGCCGCCGCGCAGGCACTCGACCCACCGCCGCGCAGGCGCCCGGCCCGGATGACGTCATTGGCGCCGTCATTGGCTCTGCCCGTGAAACAACCGGCCTTCCGCGGCCTGCTCTCCCACCTGCGGGTCCAGGATGTAGTCTCTCACCCGCATCTTGGCCAGGTTCAGCTGGTTGGGGGTCAGGCGAGCGGCCGAGGTCAGGACGTCCATGTAGCGTTTCGCGTTGGCATGTCCCTGCCGATAGGCGGCGTAGTACCACATGAACGCCGCCACCGGGTCCTGCGCCGTGCCGTAACCGCCGTGAAACATCAGTGCGTAGTTGAACTGGGCCGCGGGGTTGCCCTGCTTCGCGGCTTTTTCGTACCAGGCAAGGGCCCGAGCCAGGTCCCGGGGCACGCCCAGCCCCAGGTAATAGTGCACGCCCAGGTAGTTCTGCGCCTCGATGTCGCCCGCCGCGGCGCGAGGCTGGAACAGGCGATAGGCGGTTTCATAACTGCCTGCGGCGAACGCCTGTTGCGCCGTTTTCTCGGCGCCGCAAGCGGCCGCGGCCAGGCAAATCAGCAGGACGGTCGATAATTTCGGCATTGCCATGGGGGCAACGGCTTTCGGCAAGAACGCCGGCGGCGGCGAGAATAAACCCGGGCTCTCCCCGGCGGACGCCGCCGCGAAAGCCCCCGGAGAAAACGCCGCCACCGGTGAAAATGAACTGGTCGGGGCGAGAGGATTTGAACCTCCGACCCCTGCAACCCCATTGCAGTGCGCTACCAGGCTGCGCCACGCCCCGACGACCATTGGTCTATTCTACCATATTTGCCGGCGGCGCACACCCCTGGAACGGGGGGCGCAAAACGCCGCCGCGAAGCGGGAAACAAGGGAGCCGCCGGCCGAACAACCGTCCGGGTCAGCTCCGCAACAACTCCAGGCACTTCTCAAGCTCGGAGATGACCTGGCGAACGATCTGCCGGCTCTGGCTTGAATCCTCCCTGGCCTCGGAACCGGACAGGCGTTGCCGCGCCCCGCCGATGGTGAAGCCCTGTTCATACAGCAGGCTCCTGATTTGCCGAATGAGAATGACGTCGTGGCGCTGGTAGTAGCGGCGGTTGCCGCGGCGCTTCAGCGGCTCCAGCTGCGGAAACTCCTGCTCCCAGTAGCGCAACACGTGGGGCTTCACCGCGCACAGCTCGCTCACCTCGCCGGTGGTGAAATAGCGCTTGCCCGGAATGGGCGGCAACTCGTTGTTGTCAGTCGCTTCCAGCATACCTGTCCAGGCGCTCTTTCAGTTTCTTGCCGGCGCGAAACGTGACGATGCGCCGGGCGCTGATGGGGATCTCCCCACCGGTCTTGGGGTTGCGCCCCATGCGCTGTCTTTTGTCCCGCAGGTAGAAATTGCCGAAGCCGGACAGCTTTACGTCATGTCCCCGCTCCAGCGCAACGCGAATCTCCTCGAAAAACAACTCGACAAGTTCCCGCGCCTCTCGCTTGTTCAGTCCGTCCTGCTCGTGCAGTCTTTCGGCCAAATGCGCCTTGGTCAGTGCCCCCATTTCAGTCTCTCAGTCTCGCCTCAAAGTTTTTACGAAGGCCGGCAAGCGCCCGGCTCACCAGCCCATCAACTTCCTCATCGGTTAGAGTGCTTGAAATCTGTTGAAAGGTCAAGCCCAATGTTACGCTTTTTTCGCCCGCGGCAACCGGCTCGCCGCGGTACACGTCCAGCACCTCCAGGTTCGTCAGCAGGTTCGGGACCGCTTCCCGAACGCCTTTCAGCAGTTTATCCAGGGGTATTTCCCCGTCCACGACAACGGACAGGTCGCGCCTTACCAGGGGAAACCTGGAAACCGCCGCGATGCGCGGCCGCGCCCTGGCGGGAAGCCGCTCCGGGTAAAATTCAAACAGCCAGACCTCCTCTTCCAGTCCCAGTTGCGACTGAATTTTCGGATGCAAGGCGCCCAGCAGTCCGGCGCGCCGGCCGGCGCTGACAACGGCCGCCGCCTTGCCCTGGTGCAGGGCGGCGACTTCCACGGCTTCAAATGCCAACCCCTGCCGCTCGCAACAGGCCGCCAGCGCCGCCTCCACGTCGGACTTTAGGTCGTAGAAGTCGCCGGGCGCCGCGGCGGCGCCCCATTGCGGCGGCAATGCCGACCCGTAAAGCAACCCGCCCACCGCCTGCTCCTGCCGCGCCTGCCCCTGCTCCGGCGCAAACACCTTGCCCGCCTCGAACAACCGCACGCGCGATTGCTGTCGATTGACGTTGCGGCGCAACGCCGTCAGCAACCCCGGCCACAGGCTGAGGCGCATGCGCTCCGATTCGGGCGAGATGGCGTTGACCAGGGCGATGTCCGCAACCTCGGGGAACAACAAAGACTGCAACTCGGCGCTCACGAAACTGTAGGTGACGGCTTCCTGGCAGCCGCGCGCCGCCAATGTCTGGCGCACCGCGCCCAGCCGTTCCCGCTCGCCGGCGGGGCGCATGGCGGCGGGAGACGGCGGCAGGACGCCGGCAATCTCCTGGTAACCATGCACGCGGGCGATCTCCTCCACCAGGTCCGCCTCCAGGGCCAGGTCGAAGCGGTGGGGCGGCACGCGAAAAAGACGGCCCGCGGCGGCGCCGGGCGTCTCCTCCAGGCCCAGCCGCGCCAGGATTTCGCCGCAACGCTCCGCCGCAATGGGCTCGCCCAGCAGGTCCGCCACCGCCGTCGGCCCCAGTTCAACGGTGCGCGGCGGCGGCAGGGCGTCTTCATCCACCGCTTCTACCAACGGCCCCGGCGACCCGCCGCACAGCTCCAGCACCAGTTGCGTGGCCCGTTCCATGGCGCGCCGCTGCAAGGTGAAGTCCACGCCCCGTTCGAAGCGGTGGGCCGCCTCTGAGTGCAGGCCCAGTTGCCGGGCGCGGCCGGCGACTGCCGTCGGGGTGAAAAAAGCGCTCTCCAGGAAGACGCAGCGGGTGGCGTCGCTCACCGCTGAATCTTGTCCGCCCATGACTCCCGCCACCGCCACCGGGCGCGTCTCGTCGGCGATGACCAGGGCGCCCTCAGGCAGGGTGCGGGCGCCGCCGTCCAGCAGGGTGAGCGTCTCGTTCGCAGCGGCATGGCGCACCACGATGTCGCCGCACAACCGGTCGTTGTCAAAGGCGTGCATGGGTTGCCCCAGCTCCAGCATCACGTAGTTGGTGACGTCAACCAGTGCGCCCAGGCCGCGCACGCCGCAGCGGCGCAGCTTCTCTTGCATCCACAGCGGGGTGGGGGCGGCGGCGTCCACGTCATGAATGATGCGCCCCACGTAGCGGGGGCAGTCCGCCGCCGCTTCCAGGCGCACGGCGCGCGCCTGCTCGTGGGCGGCGGGCGCCGGTTCGATGACGGGCGGGGTGAACGGCGCCTCGTTGAGCGCCGCCGCTTCCCGGGCCAGTCCCTGAATGCTCAGGCAGTCGCCGCGATTGGGCGTCAGGC
>CAZDXS010000249.1:0-10969 GCA_964509455.1 uncultured Enterobacteriaceae bacterium
GACCCAGCCGCTTGGGAAGCCCTGAAAAACCAAGTGGCGAACTGCCGCGCCTGCGCCTTGCATGAAGGCAGGACGCAGACGGTCTTTGGCGTCGGCAACGCGAACGCGGACTGGATGCTGGTGGGCGAGGCGCCCGGCGCCGAGGAAGACCGGCGCGGCGAACCCTTTGTCGGGCGCGCCGGTAAACTGCTTGACTCCATGTTGCGGGCGGCCAGCCTTTCCCGGCAGGAAGTATTCATCGCCAATATTCTGAAATGCCGCCCGCCGGACAACCGCGACCCGGCCCCCGAAGAGACAGCCGCTTGCGCGGACTTCCTGACGCGGCAGATACGCCTCGTCAATCCCCGGCTCATCCTGGCGCTGGGCCGGGTCGCCGCGCAGAACCTGCTCAAGACCGACACCCCCATAGGCAAAATGCGCGGCCGGCGCTACCAGTACGGCGACCCGCCCGTTCCCGTCGTGGTAACATACCACCCGGCCTACCTGTTGCGCTCGCCCCGGGAGAAAAGAAAATCCTGGCAGGATTTGCAACTGGCAATGACGGTGCATAAAGAAACAACATGAGAGAACACCCGGTGAATAACAAGAGAGCGGACGGGCGTCATGGCCGCCGCTGAGGCCGCGGCCGGGGACTATCCCGTCATCGACTCCGATGTCGGCAACACCCCGCTGGTACGACTGCAACGCCTGCCCGGGGCCGCCGCCAATACCATCCTGGCGAAGCTGGAGGGAAACAACCCCGCCGGCTCGGTGAAAGACCGGCCGGCCCTGGCCATGATTCGCGGCGCCGAGGCGCGCGGCGAAATCAAGCCGGGCGACGTGCTGATCGAGGCCACCAGCGGCAACACGGGCATCGCGCTGGCCATGGCAGCCGCCATTCGCGGCTACCGCATGATCCTGATCATGCCGGACAACTTGGGCAACGAGCGCCGCCGCGCCATGCAGGCCTTCGGCGCGGAACTCATCCTGGTCACGAAAGAAGAGGGCATGGAGGGCGCCCGCGACCTAGCGGAAAAAATGGAGCGCGACGGGCGCGGCCGCATATTGGACCAGTTCGCCAACCAGGACAACCCGCAGGCCCACTACGACGGCACCGGCCCGGAGATCTGGCGCGACACGGACGGCGCCGTGACTCATTTCGTCAGCGCCATGGGCACCACGGGGACGATCATGGGCGTATCGAGGTTTCTGAAAGAACAGAACCAGGACGTCCAGGTCATCGGCGTGCAGCCCAGGGGCGATGAGAGCATTCCCGGCATTCGGCGCTGGCCCCAGGCCTACCTGCCCAGGATTTTTCAGAAAGAGCGTGTCGACAGGATCATCGACGTAACGGCAGCGGAAGCGGCGGACATGACCCGCCGCCTGGCGCGCGAGGAAGGCATATTTGCGGGCATTTCCTCGGGCGGCGCCGTCTCCGCCGCGTTGCAGTTGTCCCGCGAAACGGAAAATGCGGTCATCGTGGTCGTTATCTGCGACCGCGGCGACCGTTACCTGTCGTCCGCCGTCTTTGCGGAATGAACATCCTGGCATTTGACATCGAGACCATACCGGACGTCGCCGGCGCCCGGCGCCTGCTGGGCCTGGACGGCCTGGATGATCGGGAGACGGCGGAGGTGATGTTCACCCGGCGGCGGCAGGAAACCGGCGGCGCCTCCGATTTTCTCAGGCACCACCTGCACCGGGTCGTGGCCGTTTCGGTAGTGTTGGCGAACCGGGACAGCGTAAAAGCCTGGTCCCTGGGCGAGCCGCAGTCCGGCGAAGCGGAGCTGATCACCCGTTTTTTTGAGGGACTGGAAAAATATACGCCCACCATTGTTTCCTGGAACGGCCGCGGCTTCGACCTGCCCGTGTTGCACTACCGCGCCCTGTTGCACGGCATACAGGCGCCGCGGTATTGGGAAACCGGCGACAACGAGCAGGCTTTTCGCTGGAACAACTACCTCAGTCGCTTTCACCAGCGCCACACGGACCTGATGGACGTGCTGGCGGGTTACGAGGGCCGCGCCGCCGCGCCCCTGGACGAGATTGCCGCCCTGCTGGGTTTCCCCGGCAAGATGGGAATGTCGGGAGGGCAGGTATGGGAGCGTCACCTGGCGGGCGAAATCGCGGCGATCCGGGACTACTGCGAGACGGACGCCTTGAACACCTACCTGGTTTACTTGCGTTTCGAACTCATGCGCGGCGGGTATTCCGAGCAGTCCTACCGGTCCCAGTGCGAGCGCGTGCGGCAGTTCCTGGCGGGCGCCGACAAACCTCACCTAACGGCGTTTCTGGAAGCATGGGACGCCGCCGCGGCGGCGGCATAGTTCCGGCCCGGCCGGAGCAGGCGACCCGTGGGCCGCGACCCTTGCCGCATCAGCATTGACTTGAGCAAGCAAACGTTGCGGTTGCACACGGCGGCCGGGGCAGACCGGAAGTACCCGGTGTCGACCGCAAAAAACGGCCCCGGCGAGTTGCTGGACAGCGGTTGCACGCCCCGGGGGCGGCACAGCATCGCCGCACTCATCGGCGCCGGGCGCCCGGTCAACACCGTGTTTGTGGGCCGGCGTCCCACCGGCGAGATCTACCGGCCGGAGTTGCGCCGCCGTTGCCCGGACCGCGATTGGATCTTAACGCGCATCCTGTGGTTGCGGGGCGAGGAGCCCGGCGTTAACCAGGGAGGCGCGGTGGATACCTATCAGCGCTACATTTACATACACGGCGCACCCGACGACGTGCCCATGGGCGTTCCCGGCTCGGCCGGTTGCATACGCATGCGCAACGCAGACGTCATCGAGTTGTTCGACCTGGCGACGGTGGGTTGCCCGGTGAACCTGTTCGAGTAGGGGGCGGGAGGACCGGCAGTGGACGACAACGCGTTGTTATTGACCGGCGGCGCCGGCTGCATCGGCAGCCACGCGGCCCGGGACCTGCGCGAGCAGGGGCACTGGGTCATCGTCCTGGACGACCTGTCCCGGGGATTCGCCGCGGCGACGGCGGGTTGCCCGGTGGACCTTTTCGAGTAGGGGGCGGGAGGACCGGCAGTGGACGACAGCGCACTGTTATTGACCGGCGGCGCCGGCTACATCGGCAGCCACGCGGCCCGGGACCTGCGCGAACATGGTTACCGGGTCATCGTCCTGGACGACCTGTCCCGGGGGTTTGCCGCGGCGGCCGCGGGTTGCGAACTGGTGCGGGGAGATTGCGGAGACCAGGCGCTGGTCGCCTCCCTGTTGCGGGAACACCGAGTGAGTGCCGTGTTGCACCTTGCCGGCTCTGCCGTGGTGCCGGAGTCCGTGGAAAACCCGCTCAAGTACTACGGCAACAATACCGCCGCCTCCCGCAACCTCATAGAGGCCTGCGTGGAATGCGGCGTGCGCCGTTTCGTGTTCTCATCCACCGCCGCCGTGTATGGCGACCCCGGCCAGGACCTGATCGCCGTGGACACGCCCACCGCGCCCATCAATCCCTACGGCAGTTCCAAGCTCATGGTCGAGACGATGCTCAGGGACACGGCCCGGGCCGCCCCGCTGAAATACGTCATTCTGCGTTATTTCAACGTGGCCGGCGCCGCGCCGGACGGGCGCCTGGGGCAGTCAACGCCCGGTTGCACCCTGCTGATAAAAGCGGCCTGCGAGGCGGCCCTGGGCAAGCGCGGGCAGTTGTACGTATACGGCGAGGATTACCCGACCCCGGACGGCTCCGGCGTCAGGGACTATATCCACGTAAGCGACTTGTCCGCCGCGCACCTGCTGGCGCTGAACTACCTGGAGGCGGGGGAGGAGTCCGTCACCCTGAACTGCGGGTACGGCCGCGGCCACAGCGTTCTGGAAGTGGTGCGCATGGTGGAGAAAGTGCACGGCCAGGCGTTGCCCGTTGCATCGGCGCCGCGCCGCTCTGGCGACCCGGCGCGCCTGGTGGCCGACGGCAGCTCCGCCGTCACGGCGCTGGGTTGGCGTCCCCGCTACGACGACCTGGAGTTCATCGTCAAGACCAGCTATGACTGGGAAAAGAACCCGCGCTACTGAGGCGGCCGCTGCTCTCGCCGCGGCGGGGCGGCGGCGCCGGTTTGCCCGCCGCGCCGCGGGCGGGGCGCACCGACTCGCCCGCCTTGCCGCGAGCAGGGAGCGGCGATGAATACGACCACGCCCCGCGCCGTGCCGGCGGGCCCGCTCATGCCGGCCCTGCGCGGCCCCGAACTGGAAGCGGACGAGTGGGAAATGTTGTTGCACCCGCCGGCGGGCGGGGCGCACCGACGCGCCCGTGCCGCCGCGAGCAGGGAGCGGCGATGAATACGACCGCGCCGCGCACCGTGCCGCCGGGCCCGCTGATGCCGGTCCTGCGCGGCTCCGACTTGGAAGCGGACGAGCGGGAAATGCTGTTGCATCCGCCCGCGGGCGGGGCGCACCGACGCGCCCGTGCCGCCGCGAGCAAGGAGCGGCGATGAACACGACCGCACCCCTCCAAGCGCCGCCGGATCCGCTCATGCTGGCCCTGCGCAACCCCGACCTGGAAGCGGACGAATGGGAAATGTTGTTGCACCCGCCGGCGGGCGGGGCGCACCGACGCGCCCGCCTTGCCGCGAACGGCCGCTGGCGATGAGTGCGACCGCCCCCCGCCGGATGCCGCCGGGACCGCTCATGCTGGACCTGCGCGGCCCCGACCTGGAAGCGGACGAGCGGGAAATGCTGTTGCATCCGCTGGCGGGCGGGGCGCTCCTGTTCGCCCGCAACTACCAGGACCCGGCAACCCTGGCCGCGCTCACCGCCCAGATCCACGCCTTGCGCGACCCGCCCTTGCTGATAGCCGTCGACCATGAGGGCGGGCGGGTGCAACGCTTCCGCCAGGGGTTCACCCGTCTGCCCCCCGCGCGGCGCTTCGGCGAGCTGTACGAGCAAGATGAGACCAAGGCATTGGATCTGGCCGAGGACGCGGGCTGGTTGCTGGCCGCCGAGTTGCTGTCCGTGGGCGTCGACCTCAGCTTCACTCCGGTGCTGGACCTGGACGCCGGCGTCAGCTCGTTTCTGGGCGACCGTGCCTACCACCGTTCCCCGCTGGTCGTGGCCCGCCTGGCGCAACGGTTGATGCAAGGCATGCGCCGCGCCGGCATGACGCCGGTGGGCAAGCACTTCCCAGGGCATGGCTGCGTGCAAGAGGATTCCCACCACGAGGCGCCGGTGGACAAGCGCTCCTACGCCGACCTGGCCCGCAACGACCTGGCGCCGTTTGTTCAACTGATCAACGCGGGACTGACGGCCGTCATGCCGGCGCACGTGGTCTATCCCCAGGTGGACGCCCGGCCCGCCGGCTTCTCCCCGGTGTGGTTGCGGCAAATACTGCGCGAAAAATTGAACTTCCAGGGCATGATCTTCAGCGACGATCTCAGCATGGCCGCCGCCGCGGTCGCCGGCGACTACCTGCAACGGGCCCGGGCCGCCCTGGAAGCCGGCTGCGACCTGGCGCTGGTATGCAACAACCAGCCCCAGGCCGTTATGTTGCTGGACAATCTGAAAGTGAAAGCCGACCCCGCTTCGCAACGGAGAATGGCGTCCATGCGTGGTAAAATCTCCCAGTGGTCCTACCGGAAACTGCTTGATGACGAGAGGAGAAAAAACATTGCCGCGAAACTGGCTGAAACGGGGGAGGCGTGAGCCGATGACGGCGTTGCGCCTTTGTTGTGTTCCGGTGCTGTGCCTGTTGTTGCCGGCGGGGTGCCGCCCGCTCGCCGTCCAGTCGCCGGAGCTGCCGCCCCTCGCCGTAGTAAGAGGTTTTGACGCACCCGAATGTCACCCCCTGCTGTTGCGCGACGTTTCCCGGTATCCCGCGCCCGCGCCGGCCCGGTTCAACCAGGGGCTGTTGTGGCGGGTGACCCGGCAAGACCGGCAACCAAGCTACGTGTTCGGCACCGCGCACGTTGCGGCGCACCGGGCGGCGGCGCAATTTGAGCAGGCCGTCGCCGCGTTGGCGGGCAGCCGGGTGTTTGCCCTGGAGTCCTTGCCCGACCCGGAGGAAGTGGCGCAGTTTCGGGAGCGGACGCAACTGAAAGACGGCGCCCGCCTGGACCAGCAGGTCTCACCGGCGCTGTACCGGGAGACGGTCAGGATCCTGGGCGAGCGCCGTTTCACGGAAGAGGAGGTGGCGACCATGACCCCCTGGGCCGCCCACTTGTCCGCGGTGTACCAGCCGGATCAGGATCCCATACTGGACCTGGCGCTGATGCACCGCGCCGAAGCGCTGGGTGCGCGGGTCGAGGGACTGGAGTCCCTGGCGAGCCGCGGGGACATGTTCGAGGCAATGCCCCAGGAAACGCAACTGCGCCTGCTGGCGGACAGCGTTTGCCACTACGACTTTCTGGGGGGCGAAATAGAGAGGCTGTTGGCGTTGTACCGCGCCGAGGACCTGGGAGGGCTGGCGACCTTGCAGTATCGTTACGCCCATCCCGACGATGCGGCGTACCAGGAATTTGACCAGCAAATGGTGGTGGGTCGCAACTACAACATGGTGCAAAAAATGCTTCCCCTGCTGGAGGCGGGCGGCGCGTTCATTGCCGTTGGCGCATTGCACCTGCCTGGGGAAACCGGCATGCTGTCCCTGCTGGAACAGGAAGGCTTTCTCCTCACCCGGGTTACGGCTCAATGAGCGGCGGCGCACTCATGGACTACAATCTCCCGCCCAGTCGTTGCCAGGGTCTTGACCGGCAGACGGCGGCGAAACGCAACGACAACACGGCGCCAACAATGTGCCCCCTGCCGGCGGCGGCCCTGGCGTGGATTGCGTTCATTGCCGTTGGCGCACCGCACCGGCCCGGGAAAACCGGCATGCCTTCCTTGCCGGCACAGGAAAGTTTTCACCTCACCCGGGCGGCTCAATGAGCGGCGGCGCACTCATGGACTACACGCATAATCTTGGCCGCTTCCAGGGCCTTGACCGGCGCCTGGCGGCGGAACGCAACTACAACACGGCGCCAACAATGCGCCCCCTGCCAGCGGCGGCCCTGGCGTGGATTGCGTTCATCGCCGTTGGCACACTGCGCCTGGCCGGAGCAACCGGCATGCCGACCCTGCCGGCACGGGAAAGTTTTCGCCCCACCCGGGCGGCGGCCCAATAACCGGCGGCGCACTCATGGACTACATGCTCATATTCAACCGGATCCAGGACTACCTGGCGAGCGAGTCGTGGGTGGTGCAGGTTGTCGTCATCATCCTGGCGACGCTGGTCATCGACCTAGCGCAAAAGCGCATCCTGGGAAAGCTGCGGGACAAGGCCGACAAGCTGGGGGGCGGCTGGGGCGGCGTCCTGTTTGCCGCTGCCGCCCGGCCCGCCAGCCTGCTCATCTGGGTCATCGGCCTGGCTTTCGCCGCCGACGTAGCCCGGGGGGAATCCGCCGCCGTCATCTTCACGGCCGTTGCTCCCGCCCGCCGCATCGGCGTCATCATCGCCGTCACCTGGTTTTTAATCCGCTTCGTGCGGTTGCTGGAAGTACGCCTGCTGGAACGGCGGGTGCAACAGGAACAATCTTTCGAACGCACGGCCGCCGACACCATTGTCAACGTGTTGCGGCTGTTGTTCATCATCGTTGCGTTCCTGGCGATACTGCAGAGCCTGGGCTACAATATTTCCGGCTTGCTGGCACTGGGCGGCGTCGGCGGCATCGTGGCGGGACTGGCCGCCAAGGACCTGCTGGCCAACTTTTTCGGGCGCCTGATGATCTACCTGGACCGCCCCTTTGACGTGGGCGACTGGATCCGCTCGCCCGACAAGGAAATAGAAGGCACGGTGGAGAGCGTCGGCTGGCGCCTGACCCGCATCCGCACTTTTGACAAGCGGCCGCTGTACCTGCCGAACTCGGTATTTACCTCCATTGCCGTGGAAAACCCATCGAGAATGACCAACCGGCGCATCTACGAGACCATCGGCATTCGTTACGAGGACGCCGACAAGACGGCGGTCATCGTCGAGGACGTAAAAAAAATGTTGCGCGAGCATCCCGAAATCGACGCGCAACAGACCATGATCGTCAACCTGAACCGGTTCGCGCCCTCGTCCCTGGACTTTTTCATCTACACGTTCACCCGCACCACCGAGTGGATCAGGTTCCACGAGATCAAGCAGGACGTGTTGCTGAAAGTCCTCGCCATTATCCGGCGGCACGGCGCCCAGTCCGCCTTCCCCACCTCCACCATTCACCTGGCGGGCCAGGACGACGGGCCGCCGCCCGCCGCGCCCGGGTAGCCGCCGGCCGCCGCGCTCGTCATGTTGCTGGAGTTTGCGAAAATGCACGGCCTGGGCAATGACTTCGTCGTGCTGAACGGCCTGGAGCGGGACGTCAACCTGGACCGGGAGCAGCTGCGGCGGCTTGCCGACCGCCGCCGCGGCATCGGTTGCGACCAGGTGTTGCTGATTCGCCCGCCGCGCCGCGCCCAGGCGGATTTTCTCTACACCATTTTCAACGCAGACGGCGGCGCGGCGGAGCATTGCGGCAACGGCATTCGTTGCGTGGCGCGTTTCCTGCGGGACCAGGGCCTTGCGTCCGGCGACCAGCTGACGGCGGAAACCAGCGCCGGCCTGGTGTCCATCCATTTTGAAGAGGGCGAACTCATTCGGGTGAACATGGGGCGGCCCAGTTTCACGCCGGCGGACATACCGCTTGCCGTCGACGAGGAGCAACCACTGTACCCGCTGGACCTGGACGGCGCGCGCCTCGCCGTGGCGGCCCTGTCCCTGGGCAATCCCCACGCCGTCGCTTTTGTCGATGTGCTGGACGGGTTTCCCGTCGCCGAGCTGGGCGCCCAGGTGCAACGTTGCGCCATGTTTCCTCGCGGCGTGAACGTGGGGTTCGCGCAACGGCTGGATGACTCCCGCATAAAACTGCGGGTGTTCGAGCGCGGCGTCGGCGAGACGCCGGCCTGCGGCAGCGGCGCCTGCGCCGCCGTGGTGGTGGGCATAACAAGGCATGACCTGGAGCAAGACGTGGAGGTTTCCTTGCCGGGCGGGAACCTGGCGGTATCGTGGGCGGGCACCGGTGAACCGGTGTGGATGACGGGACCGGCCGCCATGGTGTACCGGGGGCAAATCGAGCTGTGAACGCAAAGCAAAAAACCGCCGCCCGCACCACGGCGGCAGACGTGGAGAAGTACCTCAAGCGCTATCCGAACTTCTTTGTCAACCGGCTGGAGTTGCTGGCGAAAATCACGGTGCCGCACGGGGCCGGCGCCGCCGCTTCCCTGCTGGAAAGGCAGGTGGCCGTGTTGCGCGAACAACAGGAGCAGGCCCGCCGGCGCTTGCACGAGCTGGTGGAAGTCGCGCGCGCCAATGAAGATCTGGCGCGGCGGATTCGCCGCCTGGCGTTGAACCTGGCGGCGGCGAAAAGCCTGGACGAGTTGTTCGCCGTCCTCTACGAGAACTTAGCGCGCGACTTCCAGGCGGATCGGACGGCGTTGAGATTGTTTGCGAAACCGTTGCCCTCCTGCAATTACGAGGGAGTCGAGTTCGTCGGCGAAACCGCCCGCGCGGCGTCCTGGTTCAAGGACCTGGTGGCGCGGCGGCGGCCGCTAGGCGGCAAGCCGGAACCCCGGCAACGGGCGTTCTTGTTTGGTGCGCCCGGCGCCGACATAGAGTCCGTCGTACTGTTGCCCCTGCATGGCGTCGGCCGCGGCGGCGTGGTGGCCATCGGCAGCCGCGACCCGCAACGCTTCCAGGAAAACATGGCCGTTGAACTGCTGGCCGCCCTGGGAGACGCCGTCAGTTTCATCATCAAGCCCTGGGCAGCCGGGTGACCGTGCGCGGCGCGTTGACGGGCCCGGCGGTCGCGTCATGTTTCATCGTCAACTCCTGTGCGGCCGGGTGACCACGCTATGAAAGACGCCGAGACCGCCAGGATCGAGGCGTTTTTAGGCGCCATACAGCACCTTTCCGCTCATACGCGCCAGGCCTATTCCCGCGACCTTGATTGTTTCCGGCGCTACTGCGAGCAGTGCGGCGTGCGCCAGTGGCGCGAGATAGACGGGCGCCGGTTGCGCGGTTATATCGCGCAACGACACGGGCAGGGGCTGGGCGGCAGAAGCCTGCGCCGCCGGCTGTCCGCCATCAGGGCTTTTTATGACTACCTGGTGACCGAGGGCGCGGCCGCGCAGAACCCGGCGGCGGGAATTACCGCGCCCAAAAGCGACAAGAAACTGCCCAGCACTCTTGACGTGGAGCAGTCCGCCCGGCTGGTTGATCTCAAGGAAGACACGGAGCCGGCGGTGCGCGACAAGGCAATACTGGAGCTGATGTATTCGTCGGGATTGCGATTGTCGGAATGCGTCGGCCTGGACCTTGGCGACATTGACCAGGGCGATGCGACCGTGACAGTCCTGGGTAAAGGCAATAAAACCAGAAAAGTCCCCGTGGGGAAATACGCGTTGGACGCCGTTGCCCGGTGGCTGGACGTGCGGCCGCGCCTGGCGGCGCCGGCGGAAACGGCGCTGTTTGTGGGCATTCGCGGCAAACGGCTGGGGGCGCGCGCCATACAGCAACGGCTGCGCCAGTGGGGCGTAAAACAGGGCTTGAACACCCGCGTGCATCCGCACATGCTGCGCCATTCTTTCGCCACGCACCTGCTTGAATCCAGCGGCGACTTGAGAGCGGTGCAGGAGTTGTTGGGGCACGCCGACATCAGCGCCACGCAGATTTACACCCACCTGGACTTTCAGCACCTGGCGAAGGCGTACGACCAGGCCCACCCCCGGGCGCGGCGCAGGAAATAACCGCCGGACCTGTTCGCCTCCAGGCAAAGCGCCGCGCCACGGCTCCGCTCGCCGCGTTGCGTTGCCCGCGCCGCCCGCCCTGGGCGCCGCGCATTCCGGCGCCGCGCTACGTTGCCCGCGCCGCCCGCCCGGAGCGTCAGGCGCCCTGGCGCCGTGTGCCGTGCTATGTTGCCAGCACCGCCCGCCCGGAGATGCATGCGTTGCGGCGCCGTGCGTTGCGTTGCGCCGCCCTCACCGCCCGC
>CAZDXS010000250.1:0-7434 GCA_964509455.1 uncultured Enterobacteriaceae bacterium
CGGGAGCCCGCCGCATCCGCATCGGGCGGCGTTGCGCACTTCCACGTTTGCGCTGGGCAACGCCGCCCCTGGCGGAACAGGACGTGAAGCAGGCCCTGCTGAGCAACGCGGGGTTGCGCACGGGTTTGAATGTTTACCAGGAGCGGGTTACCTGCGAGGCCGTGGCGGCGGAGCTGGATTACGACTACCTGCCGCCAACGGACGCGCCGGCGGCCTGAGGCGGCGGTTCGGCATCCCGTTGCGCCCGCGCCGGGCGGCACCGCGCCCTTCCACTTTTGCGCTGGGCAACGCCGCCCCTGGCGGAGCAGGGCGTGAAGCAGGCCTTGCTGAGCAACGCGGGGTTGCGCGCGGGTCTGAATGTTTACCAGGGGCGGGTTGCCTGCGAGGCCGTGGCGGCGGAGCTGGATTACGACTACCTGCCGCCAACGGACGCGCCGGCGGTCTGATGCGGCGGTTCGGCATCCCGCCGCGCTCGCACCGGGCGGCGCCGCGGCATCGGGGTGCTTTCATTGTCGCCGGCGCCTTGCTCGCGTCGGGGACGCCATGGCGCCTCTCGCGCTTTCATTGTCGCACCGCCGTTGCCGTTGCGCCCATGCCGGCGGAACGGGAGCCCGCCGCACCCGCATCGGGCGGCGGTGCGCGTCAATACATGTGCTGGCCGCCGTTAATGCTCAGAGTGGACCCGGTGATAAAGCCGGCGTCGTCGCTGACCAGGAACAACACGCCGCGCGCAATTTCCTCGGCCTTGCCCAGGCGCCGCACGGGAATCCCGCCGATGATTTTCTCCAGCACGTTTTCCGGCACCGCGCGCACCATGTCGGTATCGATGTACCCCGGCGCGATGGCGTTGACCGTTATCCCCTTGGCGGCGCCCTCCTGGGCCAGGGCCTTGGTAAAGCCGTGTATGCCCGACTTGGCGGCGGCGTAGTTCACCTGGCCGTACTGCCCGGCCTGGCCGTTTATCGAGCCGATGTTGACGATGCGACCAAAGCCCCGTTGCCGCATCCCGTCGATGACGCAACGGGACATGTTGAAACAAGAGCCCAAGTTGGTGCGCACCACCTTGTCCCACTGCTCGAAGTCCATCCTGTGCATGGTGCCGTCCCTAGTGATGCCGGCGTTGTTCACCAGCACGTCCACCGGACCTAGGTCCGCCTCGATTTGCGCGACGGACTCGCGGCAGGCCTCGAAATCACTCACGTCAAACCGGTAAACGGCAATCTGCGTCGCCTTGTGGAACTTGTCGGCCGCCGCATCATCGCCTGCATAATTCGCCGCCACCGCGTAGCCGGCTTCTTTGAGTCCGGCGGAAACAGCGGCGCCTATTCCCCGCGTACCGCCGGTTACTATTGCTACTCTTCCCATTGTCGTCTCCAGTAAAGGTTTTGTGTCAATAAAGGTTCTGTGATTGCGGCGACAGGATACACCATTTCGGCGGGTTTGGGAACCGCCCGCGCCGGTCCGCGCCCGGTGTCGCCGCCGTACCAGTCGCGTTGGACAAATTCTGTCGCGGCGCGGCGGCGGTCGCCCCCAGCACTCAGGGATGTTCCGTGTCGCCGGCGCAACCGTTACAACAATGAGCGGCCGGCGCATCCTCTCGCGTCGCGACCCCGGAGCGCGTGCGCGTTTCGAGGCCGTGTTGCGGCGCGTCGCGCCAGGCGTCATGCCAGGTCTGCCAGGCAACTGCTGTAGGGAACGGATTTTATGACCCGCTCCATGGCGTCCCAGTCGGGGGTCTCCCCATCTTTGCAGGGCAGAAAAACGGTTTCCTTGACCAGGCGTTTTTGCGCCCGCTTTCTGCCGTAGCCGTAATACCCAAGCCAGTGGTCCATCATGGCGACAATAAACAAACCGGTGAACACATTCAGCACAGTGCCGTTCTTTTTCACCAGGCATTCCACGTGGTCGGTACCGACAAAAGGCATATGCTGATAAAAAGATTTGCCGTCGGTCGCGCTGTCGACGGTGATTACGGGGCCGCGATGACTGTCAATCGACGATACTGTTCGCAGTACGCCATTGCACTTGTTGCTCGTGGACACATAGAGTACGTCGCCAGGTCCCAGAACCTCCGCCTCGGCTTGAGTGAACTTGTGTTTTGCGCCCCTGACGGTAAACAGCCCAGCCGCGCCCGGACCGCCTGAGGCGTCGCAGAGTTGAAACTCTTTCCAATTTTCCTTGCGAAAAATGCTTTCCATCGTGCCGTGTTCGCCGTTTCCATCCATGGCGTCTTTTGACAGCCATTGGTCCACCAAGTCAATCCAGTCCACATCCGACATGCCTCCACCCAGGCGGTCAGTCCGGCGGCGGGCGAGAAATATTGCGTACTCTTTAATGACCTTTTCAAACTTTTCCACCCCGGGAACTTCCCACGTCACGGGCTTGTGATCCTGGATAATCCATTCGCATTTTGGCGGCAGGAGCGCCTTGCGGCCGTTTTCGTCGCCGGCGCCCGGGTTCTTCAGGTACTTCAGCAATTTTGGTTTTATCGACCCGGCCCACCGATTGAATAAATCCACCCGGCCCCTGACTTTGTCAAGAACAAGCCCGTCATCCCTCACATCATAAAAGATCGCCTCGTTGTTCCCATGCGGCCGGTGCGTCTCAAAAACACATATCGCGGTGTGCGTCGACGCATTGGGTTGAAACAAATCAGCAGGCATGTTGATCGAGTAGAGCAACGTATGACGGACCAGGATGCGTTCACGGACGGCCTCGTCATCGATAAACGCGGACCAGGGCGCAATCACAATCACATACCGGGAACAGTGCTCACACAAGCGCTCCAGGAACTGTATTTCCTTTTTGGTCGGGTTTGTCCGGGAATCCCGGCCGCCGTACGGAGGGTTCATGAAGCCGATGGACGCTTGCGCCTCGTCTAAAATGCCGCTTGCCTTGTCGGAAAAGAAGTCGAGATTGTGTATTCTTGATTTGCCGTCTCCCCGAAACAGCATGTTCGAAACCGACAGCGACCACATTGTGGGGTTGATTTCAAAGCCAACCAGCTGCTCCTGCTTTACCGAATTAATGCAGGCCTCCTTGTCGGGCATGTCCGATTCCCGGATCGTTGAAATCAGTTTGTTCATTCCCGCGATTAAAAACGAGCCGGTGCCGCAGGCCGGATCAAGTATGACATCGTTTGTCTTTATCTCAACCAGTTCAGAAAACAGGTCGCAGATGTGCGAGGGCGTGAGGACAATTCCGTTTTTGACATTGGCGACGCCTGCGTATGTCAAAAACCGGTGATAAAACTTCCCGAGAATATCGTAAGCGCTTCGATTCCCCGGCGCATAGATGCTTTGACTGGTCAATAGCGGCACAACCCGTCTTTCAACAATCTCCAGGACCTTGCCCAATACATCCCTGGCTGAATGGTCTGTCTTGCAAAAGGCCAGCTCGTTAACCAGGGTTTCTATCTTGTCATGGGGGATCGCCTCAGATTCCAGCACTCTCCTGATCGTGACGTTCATGCTCGCCAGCACCGTGTCGGGAGAATCCATATTTTTATACGTTCCCCGAAAATCCGCGCTTTCATCTTTTTCGGGGAACAGGCAGATCATGCATGCGCTGAGGAGTATCGGGCGCTTTTGTGAATCAAGATTCCGCAGGTGTTCATTCAGCAACCTGGCGGTTGTTTCCACATCCTCGGTTACTTTCTCAATATCGGTATTCTTGAATAATGCGGCATAGTCATCCTCATCCAACAGCTCGCGGACTGTCAGGTCCCGTATCCTGGGGCGGCCGTCATTCCCCAGGTCAAGGGCATAGGTATCGATTCTGTGAGACCGGCCGCTTTGCGGATCCCCCGATACGGCCAGCGCCAGGATCATCCAATTATCGAAGCATCCGCTCAGCCCGGCCCTGGTCTCCTCCAGTTTTTCTGGAAAGAAATAGCCAAGATAATGCTTCGCGCCGTCGACGGCGTACTTTTCAGGGTTCGGGCCGCCCGGCGTAGCGTGTTTTCCAATATCGGGCTTGACTTCGCCGATGATGAGCAGTCGCTTGTTTTTATTGCAGTACAGCAAATCGGGTTTGCCGGATCCTCCTCGTCCCTGCTTTCCCGCCGCTTTCAGCGCCTCTGCGATGTTGGGTTGGTCGGGAATTTTCTGTGTGTGCCATTGGCAGTCAAAAGACCGTTGCTCATTCAGCATAAGCAACACCCGATACAGAACGTCGCCTTCTCCGCTTGCAGTCATGCCGTTGCCGCCGTCGCCGTCAATACGGTCTCGTTAAAAACACTGTAAACCCGCCGCCGGGAAAAGCAGGCCTGTCCGCCCGGTGCCCGCCGGGCGGGGAGCTGTCGGTCTGTCGCGTAGGGTACATCCGCCTGGTATGTCTGCATAACATTTTGCGTGGTGCATTTGCCTTGTATTTTGCCTGATATATCGTCCGTGGACGCATTCCCTTGTTTGAATCCTGTTGCCCGGCGCGGAGTTGCGCAGGCCTGCCCGGCACGCCGTCGGCATCCTCCCGCATCGATGTCACCGGCTATTGTCACAGGGGTAATTCCGTGTGTCAACCCCATACAAGAGCTATCCGCCCCGAGCCCCGTTGACGTCCGACAGCGATAGCGTTTCTCCCTCTTTGCGTAACGTCCGGCGCGGTGTTGCCACCGTACCAGTCGCGTTGGACAAATTCTGTCGCGGCGCGGCGGCGCAGACCCCGGCGCGGCGGCGGCCGCCCCCAGCACTCAGGGATGTTCCGCGGCGCCGGCGCCGCCGTGGCGCACGATATACACGCCGGCGGCGACGATGAACGCGATGCCCAGCCAGGTGTAGCGGTCGGGAATCTCCTGCCAGATGAGGCAGCCGACGGCGATGGTCCAGATCAGCCGCACATAGTCCAGGGGCGCGATCAGGGCCGGGCGCGCCAGTTGCATCGATTCCAGGTAAAGCCCCAGCGCGATGGTTTGCGTCAGTCCCAGTCCAATCAGCATCAACCAGTGCCCGGGCGTCGGGGAGACCCAGCCGCCCAGGGCCGGCGCCGCCAGCAACACGGCGCCGCCCACGGACAGATAGAAGTTGAGAGACCAGCTGTTTTCGGTGTCGGAGAGATAGCGGGCGTTAATGACCAGCAGGCCGATCAGCAACGCCAGCAACAGGGAGGTCAGGTGGGCGAGGTGAAAATGCTGGGGAGTGGGCTTGGCCACCAGCAAGACGCCGATGAACCCCAGCGCCACGGCGATCCATGCTTGCCGCGTCACTTTCTCCCCTAACAACCAGGGCGAGAGCAGGGCGACGAACAGGGGAATGGAGAAAGTGAGGGAGACGAACTCCGCCAGCGGAATGCTTTTCAACCCGTAGAACACGAACACCACCACCAGCACGCTGGCCAAGGCCCGCAGGCCGTGCCAGGCCGGGCGTCGGGTTTTCAGGCGGTCGATGCCGGCCAGCGCGACCACGCCCGCAAACAGGGCGGCGAGGCCCACCAGGCTTCGTATCCACGCCACCTGCATCACCGGATAGACGGCGGTCAGCCATTTCCCCAGCACGTCGGCCAGGCAGAAAAAAACCGATGACGCCAGCATGCACGCCACCGCCAGCCGCGGGTGGCTGCGCCGCGCTATGGCGTCTGTCCGGCGGGGCGCCGCGCCGTTGCCGACTCGTCCGCGCGCACCTTAATCCAGCTCGTCCAGGGCGGCGCACAGCTGCGGCAGGGCCTGGAGCAGGTCCATCGCCAGTCCATAATCGGCGACCTCGAAAATGGGGGCTTCCGCGTCCTTGTTGATGGCGACAATCACCTTGCTGTCTTTCATTCCGGCCAGGTGTTGTACGGCGCCGGATATGCCCACCGCCACGTACAGCTCCGGAGCCACCACCTTGCCGGTTTGCCCCACCTGGTAATCGTTGGGAGCGTAGCCGGCGTCCACGGCGGCGCGCGAGGCGCCAATGGCGGCGCCCAGCCGGTCCGCCAGCTCGGCCAGTAGCTTGAAGTTCTCGCCGCTGCCGAAACCGCGGCCGCCGGAGACGATGACGCGCGCGCTGGTCAGCTCGGGCCGCTCCGTGGCGGCGCTTTCCCGTCCTGCGAAAGAGGACAATCCCGCCGGCGCCGGCAGGTCGCCCGCGTCCGTCACCGCGGCGTTGCCGCCCGCAGCGGGCGCGGCCGCGAAACTGGTGGGGCGCACGCTGACCACCTTGACGGCGGCCTTGCTGCGCACCGTGGCCAGGGCGTTGCCGGCGTAAATCGGGCGCACGAACGTATCAGCGGATTCAATGCGGACGACGTCCCCCACCATGCCCGCGTCCAGCAGTCCGGCCACTCGCGGCAACAGGTTCTTGCCGAACGTGTTCGCCGGCCCCAGGATGTGACTCGCGCCCGCACCGCAGGCGACCGCCAGCGGCGCCAGCTCTTCGGCCAGGGCGTGCCGGTACTGCTCGGCGTCGGCGCGCAACACGCGGCTGACGCCCGCCACCGCCGCGCCCGCTTGCGCCGCGTCCGCGTTGTCGCAACCCGCCACCAGCAGGGTCACGTCATCGTCCAGTTGCCCTGCCGCGGTGACGCAACTCAGAGTGGCGGGATGAATGGCGTTATTGTCGTGCTCTGCGATAACCAGGACGCCCATGTCAAATCACCTTGGCCTCGCGGCGCAACTTGTCCACCAGTTCGCGCACGTCGGCCACCATCACGCCGGCGGCGCGGGCCGGCGGTTCGGTCACCTGCAACACCTCCAGGTCCGGCGCCAGGGTCACGCCCAGCTCCGCCGGCGTGGTCGTCTCCAGCGGTTTCTTGCGGGCTTTCATAATGTCGGGCAGTTTCACGTAGCGGGGTTCGTTCAGGCGCAGGTCGGTGGTGACGACGGCGGGCAATGTCGCCGCGACGGTCTCCAGCCCCCCGTCCACCTCCCGGGTCACTTTCAGCTCCTGGCCGGCGAGCTCCACCTTGGAGGCGAACGTCGCCTGGGCCCAGCCCAGCCGCGCCGCCAGCATCTGCCCCACCTGGTTGTTGTCGTCGTCAATGGCCTGCTTGCCGGCGATGACCAGCTCCGGTTGCTCCCGCTCCGCCACCGCTTGCAACAGCCTGGCCACATCCGGCGGTTGCGGCGCCGCGTCCGTCTCCACCAGGACGGCGCGGTCCGCGCCCATGGCCAGGGCGGTGCGCAACACGTCTTGGCACTGCTCGCCGCCGATGGTGACGACGACGATCTCGGCGGCGGCGCCGGCCTCTCGAAGCCGCATCGCCTCTTCCACCGCGATTTCGCAGAACGGGTTCATGGACATCTTCACGTTGGCGGTTTCCACGCCGCTGCCGTCCCGCCTGACGCGAATGCGCACGTTGTAGTCGATTACCCGCTTGACGGGGACCAGGATTTTCACGTTCTTGTACTCTTTTCGGGGCGTGCCGGGGAAGCCCGCCTCCTTAGCGGGGAGACGGGAAGAGATCAAGCATACACCAAATCGGCGCGGGTTGCTGTCCGGAATGACCCGGGCGAGCGCC
>CAZDXS010000251.1:0-21558 GCA_964509455.1 uncultured Enterobacteriaceae bacterium
CGCCGGCGCCCCGCTCGGAGCGCTGGTTGCGCCGCTTCGCAGGGCCTCGCAGACCCTGGCGCACCCCCGTCCAGCAAGGCGAAACAAGGGTTTAGCCGGGCTTTTGCCACTGTTCCGGGGGTTTTTTATGCACAGTGTTGCGCCGTTGGAACGGCGTTTGCGGAAAATGCGGTGCCCGCCGCGGCCGACAACCGGACAGACATTTTTAACCTCTTGAACTTGCTTGCTTTTTTAATAATGCACGTTTTTTGGCAGTTTTGTTGAAAGATCAATGTTTATGCCTGTTTTAATGCCCTCACAGCCGGTTTTTCCACAGAGTTATCCACGGAAAATGTGGATAACGAGTAAACTTCAATGGCAATCAATAGTTAAACATTCAACCGGAATTTTTTATCAAAAGACATCGTTAACATGGAGCATGGCGGACCGCTTGCCGCCGCCCTTGCCGGTTGCGTCCCGTTGCGTTGCGGACCGGCGCAAGCCGTTGCAGAGCGTCCCCGCCCGTACTACAATGCCGGCCATTGGCGGGGCCCCGGCTTGCGGCGCATTGCCCGGCGCTTGTCCGTGCGCGGCCTTTTTGTTCGCAACCCGTCCAGGAAAGATTTCAGCATGAAGCAGGATAAACATTATGCAACAAATAACGCAGGCGCCTATTGAAAGTATGCGGCAACCGGCGACCGGTTGCCGGCGGCCGGCCAGGTTAGTATGCGTGAGGGTCGCCGCCGGGTTGTCCTCTCCGCCGGTTGATCATCGGCGATGAGTTGTCCGCCTGCTATGGGTTGGCGCCATGCTGTCGGCAGTTGACCTGTTCTGCGGCTCAGGGGGGTTGAGCGCGGGTTTCACCGACGCGGGCATCGATGTTCGGGAAGCCTACGACAACTGGGAAGCCGCCGTTTGCACGTATCGGCTGAACCTTGCCAACCATGCCTTTCTGGCCGACCTGTCGGATGTTGACGGTTTCGTGGCGCATCTGTCCAAAACCGGTTCCCCGGACATCATCGCGGGCGGCCCGCCGTGCCAGGATTTTTCCGCTGCCGGCAAACGAGTGGAGGGCGGCAGGGCGAATTTAACGGTGGCGTTCGGGGAAATCGTCACCCGCGTCTCGCCCCCGTTCTTCCTGATGGAGAATGTGCCGCGGGCGCGGCTCAGCGCCGCGTACCACCATGCCAAGGGCGCCTGGGTCAAGGTTGGCTACGAGATTTCCGAGATCGTGCTGGACGCCAGTCGGTGCGGTTGCCCCCAGGCGCGGAAACGGTTCTTTGCGTTCGGCGCCCGGCGCAAAGGCGCCGCCGATAAATTCCTGGCGGCCATCACGGACGGCGTCTCCGACAAGAAGTTGACGGTGAAAGAATACCTCGGAGCGGAGATAGACGTGGAGCACTACTACCGCCACCCGCGCAACTATTCACGGCGGTCGGTTTTTTCGGTGCATGAGCCGTCGCCGACCATCCGGGGAGTCAACCGGCCGGTTCCCCCGAACTACAAGGGCAATCACTTAGACAGCGCCCCGCCGTCCACTGTTCGCCCCTTGACGTCCAGGGAGCGTAGCCGCATACAGACTTTCCCGAAGACGTGGAACTGGGGCGGCAGGGACAGGAATGCGGCCGTGGAGATGCAAATAGGCAACGCAGTCCCGGTTTCGCTTGCTTCCTTTGTCGGGGACGCCTGCGTCCGCGCCGCCCAGTAGCAGCCCCGGCCGGTACGACCTGACGCCGGAGAATTCCAGCAGGGGCGAAGCTGATCCCTGGGGAAAACGCCGCCTGTTTTCGTCCCCTTGCGTGGTGAGTTCATAACCGCCGGGCGCCGCCGCCATCGCCGCTGCCCGCCGCCGCCCGCGCCGCGGCGCGGCGCCCCACGGGACCGCACTCTGCGCCCGCCCGATAAATTCCCGCGATAAACTGGTATGATCACACCCATGGAGCAGAACCGAAAAATCATGGTCATCGGTTGCGGCAACATGGGGAGCAGCCTCATCGGCGGCCTCATCGCCGCCGGTCATGATCCCGCCTGCCTGGCGGGCGTGGACCCGGACGAGTCCCAGCGGCAACGGGTCGCCGCGCAGTTCAACGTTCCAACCGCCGCCGCGCCCGCCGCCGTTCACGACATGGAGGCGGTGGTGCTGGCGGTCAAGCCCCAGGCGTTGCCGGCCGCCCTGGCCCAGGTCGGCGCAGCCCTGCGCGGCGCCTCGCCCCTGCTCTTGTCGGTGGCGGCCGGCGCACCCATCGCCGCCATCGAGAAAGCCTTCGCCGGCGACCCGCCGCCCGTGGTGCGCGCCATGCCCAATATGCCGGCCCTGGTGGGCGCCGGCGCCGCCGGCCTGTGCGCCGGCAACGCGGTCACACCGGCGCAGCGGCGGCTGGCGACCGCCGTCATGGAGGCGGTGGGCGTCGTCGTGTGGCTGGACGATGAGTCCCTGCTGGACGCGGTGACGGCTGTTTCCGGCAGCGGCCCGGCCTATTTTTTCCTGCTGGTCGAGTTGTTGGAGCAGATTGCCGTCGACATGGGGCTGGGGCGGGAGCAGTCCCGCGCCCTGGTGGTGGAAACCGCCGCCGGCGCGGCGCGGATGTTGAAAGAGCCCGGCGCGGATGCGGCCGTCTTGCGCCGGCAGGTGACCTCGCCGGGAGGGACCACCGAGCAGGCCCTGCGGGTGTTCCAGGAGGGGGGGCTGGAAGCCCTGTTGCGCCGCGCCTTGGAGGCCTGTCGGCAACGCTCCGTGGAACTGGCGTTGCAAGCGGAGTAAGCCGTGAATAATTCGTACCTGGCGGACGCCCTGCTGTTCCTGGTCAACACGCTTTTTTCCATTTACATCCTGCTGGTGGTGTTGCGCTTTTTGTTGCAGACGGTGCGCGCCGATTCCCGCAACCCGGTCTCGCAGTTCCTGTTGACGACCACCAACCCGCCGTTGCGGCTGTTGCGCCGCTTCATCCCGCGCCTGGGCGGCATAGATTGGTCCTGCATCGTGCTGGCGGTGCTCCTCAAAGCAGTGGAGAGCACCCTGGCGGGCCTGCTCGTTTCCGGCGCTTTCATCGCCCTGGGCGGGTTGTTGGTGCTCAGCATCGCCGCCCTGCTGAAGCTGGTCATCCATGTTTTCGTGTTCGTGATCCTGGCGCAGGTGATCATCAGCTGGGTCAACCCAGGCTCTTATAACCCGGTCATCGTAATGTTGCACGACCTGTCCGCGCCGCTGTTGCGCCCGATGCGCCGCATCCTGCCGCCGGTGCAAGGGTTTGATTTTTCTCCTCTCCTGGCGCTGGTGTTGTTGCAGTTGTCGCAGATTTTACTGGTGCGGCCCCTGTTTGACCTGGGGCGCACCCTGGCCGGATGAACGCGGCAGTCGCGGCCCCGGCAGTTATGGCGCTTTCACTCACTTAGATAAGGAGCAACCCCATGCCTCGCATTCCCACCGTCCTGGCGGCCGCGCTGTTGCTCGCGGCAACCCCGCCCGCAGGCGCCGAGCAGTCGAAGACGTTCGGCGACTACACCATCCATTACGCCGCGTTCACCACGGACATATTGACGCCCGAGGTGGCTCGCACCTACAAAATCCGGCGCAGCAAGAACCGCGCCCTGCTTAATATTTCCGTGCTGAAAAAAGTCATGGGGACGACGGGGCAACCCGTGCGGGCGCAGGTGGAAGCTACCGCCACCAACCTGAGCCGTCAGCTGAGAAGCCTGGACGTGCGCGAGCTAAGCGAGCAAGGGGCGATTTATTACATCGCCGAGATGATCGTGAACAACGAGGAAACCTTGGAGTTTGATTTGAACATCACGCCCGAGGGGGAGTCCGTCGCGTTGCGCTTTCTCTTTCAGCAACAGTTCTTTACCGAGTAGCCTGCCGGCGCAGTGCGCCGGCAGGCGCGGTGTCGTTGTTGCGCCGGGCGGGGCGCCGTTGCCGTGTTGCCGCGGCGAGTGAGGCGCCGTTGCCGCGGCGAGTGAGGCGCCATTGTTGCGCCAGCCTCAGCGCCCATCCCCGGTATCGTACTCCATAACCAGCGGCGCGTGGTCCGAGAAACGCTGCTCCTTGTAAACGGCGGCGGAGCGGATGCGCCGCGGTCGCGCCGGGCGGGGCGCTGTTGCCGCGCCGGGCGAGTCGCCGCGGTTGCGCCAGCCTCAGCGCCCATCCCCGGCATCGTACTCCATAACCAGCGGTGCGTGATCCGAGAAACGCTGCTCCTTGTAAACGGCGGCGGAGCGGATGCGCCGCGGTCTCGCCGGGTGTGTTGCCGGCGTACTGGGCGCGGTGTCGTTGTTGCGCCGGGCGGGGCGCCGTTGCCGCGCCGGCCTCAGCGCCCATTCCCGGCATCGTACTCCATAATCAGCGGTGCGTGATCCGAGAAACGCTGCTCCTTGTAAACGGCGGCGGAGCGGATGCGCCGCGGTCTCGCCGGGTGTGTTGCCGGCGTACCGGGCACGGTGTCGTTGTCGCGCCGGGCGGGGCGCCGTTGCCGCGCCAGCCTCAGCGCCCATCCCCGGTATCGTACTCCATAACCAGCGGCGCGTGGTCCGAGAAACGCTGTTCCTTGTAAACGGCGGCGGAGCGGATGCGCCCCGCAAGTCCCGGCGTCACCACCTGGTAGTCAATCCGCCACCCCACGTTTTTTGCCCAGGCCTGGCCCCGGTTTGACCACCAGGTGTATTGGTCGGGCTCCTGGTTCACCTCGCGGAACCCGTCCACCATGCCGATGGCGCCGAACACCTTGTCCAGCCACGCCCGCTCCTGCGGCAGAAAACCCGAGTTCTTGCGGTTGGCGCGCCAGTTCCGCAGGTCGATTTCCCGGTGGGCGATGTTCCAGTCGCCGCAGATAATGAATTCCCGCCGCCGTCGGCGCATGGCTGTCAGCACCTGCTCGAAGCGCTCCATGAAGTCGTACTTGACCTGCTGGCGCAACTCGCCCGACGTCCCAGAGGGCAGGTACAGGGAAACAACGCTGAGGCCGGCATAATCCGCCTGCAGAAAACGCCCCTCCCGGTCGGCGGACTCCCAGCCCAGGCGGCGGCTCACCCGGTCCGGCTTTTGGCGGGAATACAGGGCGACGCCGCTGTAGCCCTTTTTCTCCGCGCTGTGAAAAAACCCGTGGTAGCCGGCGGGGCGCAGGATCTGCTCGTCCAGTTGCTCTTCCAGAGCCTTGATTTCCTGCAGGCAGACAACGTCCGCGTCCTGCGCCGCCAGCCACTGGAAGAAGCCTTTTTTGGCGGCCGCGCGAATGCCGTTGACGTTGAGCGTAATAATTTTCATGGTTGGGATATACTGGCGGTTGCGGGCAGATCTTGCCGCCCGCCCGGCACGACAACCGACCCGTGAGACAAGATCAAAAAGAGTTCCTGGAGCTGGCCATGCGCAGCGACGCCCTGCAATTTGGCCGGTTTGTGCTGAAATCGGGTCGCGCCAGCCCCTATTTTTTCAACAGCGGGCAGTTCAACGACGGCGCCGCCCTTGCCCTGCTGGGGCAACATTACATGCGGGCCGCAGAACGCGCCGGGTTGCAATTCGACATGTTGTTCGGCCCGGCCTACAAGGGCATCACGCTGGCGGCGGCCTGCGCCATCGCCTGCGCCAACGCCGCCGGCGGCCGCGCCGTGCCGTATTGCTTCAACCGCAAGGAGGAAAAAGATCACGGCGACGGCGGCCTGTTGGTGGGGGCGCCCCTGCGCGGCCGCGTGCTGATCGTCGACGACGTCATTACGGCCGGCACCGCACTGCAGTTTTCCATTGACCTGGTGCGCCGTTGCCAGGCGACTCCCGCGGGCATAGTGATTGCCCTGGACCGGCAGGAGCGCGGCGCCGACGGCCAGGCGGTTTCCGCCGCGTTGCAACGGCGCTTCAACATCCCCATCATTTCCGTGGTCACCCGCGATGACCTGGTGGAGTTTCTGCAAGGGTTGCCGGACCAGGCGGAGGCGCTGAAAATCATACAGGAGCACCACGCCGCCGCCGATGTCGGGGATGTTGCCGGGTAGCCGCTGCCTGAAAAAGCGCTTCCCAGGCGCACCCGCCGCCTCCCGCAACCGGCCGCGGAAGCGGGATTGTCTGCGCTCTTGAGCCGCTCGGCTTTGCGCCGCGCAACAGAAGCGCCGCGACATCCCCATCATTCCCGTGGTCACCCGCGATGACCTGGTGGAGTTTCTGCAAGGGTTGACCGGACCTGGCGTCGGCGCTGAAAATCATACGGGAGCACCACGCCGCCGAGGCCGAGTAGCCGCCGCCTGAAAAAGCCGTTGCAGGGCGCCCCCGCCGCCGCCCGCAACCGGGCGTCTCCCGTCGTCCGCCGCAGACCGTCGCAACGCCCCGCCGTTGCCAACACCGGACAGCCGCCGCCTAAAAAGGCAGTTGCAGGGCGCCCCCCGCCGCCGCCCGCAACAGGCCGCGAAAGCGGGATTGTATGCGCTCCAACGCCGCCCGGCTTTCCGCCTCAAAGCGCAGGGTGAGGGCGGGCGAGGTGTTGGAAGTTCGCGCCAGCCCCCAGCCGTCGGCGAACTCCACCCGTATGCCGTCAATGTCGATGACCTCGGCGTCGGGAAAATCAAGATGCTCCCGCAGCTTGTCCATGAAGGCGGCGTGCGAGCGCTCCGGCAGTTGCACCCGTATCTCCGGCGTTGAAACCTCCTCCGGCAACCGGGCGAACAGCGCCTCGGGGCCGGCCGCTGCGCGGTGGATGATTTCCAGCAGGCGCGCGCCGGCATATACGGCGTCGTCAAAACCGTACCAACGCTCTTTGTAGAAAATATGGCCGCTGAGTTCGCCCGCCAGCGGCGCGTCCTCCTGGTCCATCTTGTCCTTGATCAGGGAATGGCCGGTTTTCCACATCAGCGCCCGGCCGCCGCAATCTTCAATCACGGTTTTCAGATGGCGCGAACACTTCACGTCATAGACGATGCCGGCGCCCGGGTTGCGCGACAACACGTCTTGCGCCATCAGCATCAGTTGGCGGTCGGGCCAGATGATGTTGCCGGCGCTGTCGACGACGCCCAGCCGGTCGCCGTCGCCGTCGAAAGCCAGGCCCAGGTCGGCGCCCTCTTTCTTGACCCGCCCGACCAGGTCCTGCAGGTTTTCCGGCTGGCTGGGGTCGGGGTGATGATGGGGGAAGTCGCCGTCCACCTCGCAGTACATTTCCACCACGTGATGGCCAAGGTTGCGGAACAGGTCTGGCGCGACCACGCCGGCCGCGCCGTTGCCGCAGTCCGCCACGATTTTCAGGGCCGCGGCGGGACTCGCCCGGGGAATGTCCTGGGCGACGCGGCGGTGGTAGTCTGCCAGCACGTCCTGGGAGCGCACGGTGCCGCGGCCGCCGGCGAACTCGGCGGCGACAATGCGCCGGTAGATGGCCTGCAAGGATTCCCCGAACAGGGTTTTGCCCGCCAGGATGATTTTCATCCCGTTATACTCCGGGCCGTTGTGGCTGCCGGTAACCATCACCCCGCTGTTGGCGGGTAGCCAGTGGGCGGCGAAATACAGCACCGGCGTGGGAACCATGCCGATGTCTATGACGTCCATGCCGCTGGCGCACAACCCCGCGCTCAGCGCCGCCGCCAGTTTCGGGCTGGAGTGCCTGCCGTCCCGCCCCACCACGATTTCCCGCTCGCCCCGTTGCCGCGCCTCGCTGCCCAGGGCGCGGCCGATGCGGCGCGCGCCGTCTTCCGTCAACGCCTGGTCAACCACCCCCCGAATATCGTAGGCGCGGAATATGGAAGCGGGCACGTCATCGCGGCTCATGAGCGACTAACCCGCCGCGCTCGCCGCCGCGGCATCCCCCGCCGCCGTGGCTTTTTTCCGGTAGCGCTCCAGCACCAGGTCCAGCAGTTGTCGCGCGAGCAACTCCTTGGGCGCGGCCGCCAGTTCGCAACCGCCGCCGCGCCAATAGACCTCCAGGGCGTTCTCCTCGCTGTCAAAACCCAGCCCTTCCCCCACCTGGTTGGCGGCGATCATGTCCAGCTTCTTGGCCGCCAGTTTGCGCTTCGCGCCCGATGCCAGGTTTTCCGTTTCCGCGGCGAACCCGACGGTGAACGGCGGATTTTCCAGGGCGGCCGCCTCCGCCAGGACGTCCGGCGTTTTTTCCAGGCGCAACCGCAACTCGGCGGCGGATTTCTTCAGCTTGCGCGGCGCCGCGGCGGCGCTGCGATAGTCCGCCACGGCCGCCACGGAGATGAAGATGTCGCAGGACGGCGCCGCGGCCAGCACCGCCGCGCGCATCTGCTCGGCGGACTCCACGGCAACGACCCGCGCCCCCGGCGGCGGGCTCAGCGCCACCGGCCCCGACGCCAGCGTAACCGTTGCGCCGGCGTCGACGGCGGCGCGGGCGACGGCGTAGCCCATCCGGCCCGAGCTGCGGTTGCTGAGAAACCGCACCGGGTCGATGAACTCGCGGGTGGGGCCGGCGGTGACCAACACGGAAAGCCCAGCCATGCGCCCCGTGCGGCCGGCGGCGGTCAGCGCCGGGACGATTTGGTCCGGCTCCAGCATCCGCCCCGGCCCGGTCTCGCCGCAGGCCTGGTCGCCGCTGACGGGGCCCAGCAGGGCAATGCCCCGGGCCCGCAGGCGTTCGATGTTTTCCTGGGTGGCGGGATTTTGCCACATCTGCTGGTTCATGGCGGGCGCCGCCGTCAACGGCGCCGTGGTCGCCAGGCACAGGGTGGTCAGCAGGTCGTCCGCCATGCCGGCGGCCAGGCGGGCCAGGAAGTTGGCGCCGGCGGGCGCGACCAACACCAGGTCCGCCCAGCGCGCCAGCTCGATATGCTCCATGGCGGCTTCTGCCTCGCATCCCAACAACTCCGTGCGCACGGGATTGCCCGACAGGGCCTGCATGGTCAGGGGCGTGATGAATTTTTCGGCCGCCGGGGTCATCACCACCCGCACCTGGGCGCCCTGGTCCTGCAACCGCCGGACCAGCTCCGCGCTCTTGTAGGCGGCGATGCCGCCGGTGACGCCAAGCAGGACCCGCTTGTTGGCCAGCGTTTGCATGACGCCAGTTTATCTTATGAAAAAAATGCTTGCCATCTAATTTATTTTCCTGTACGCTGGGGGTCAACTTCAATCTACTGACCTAGAACAGGGAGGTTCATCATGGCGATTCGCCATTGGCCCCGGAACGAACAACCTCGCTTTAAGCTGCTCAACAACGGCCCGCACAGCCTGTCGGATGCGGAGCTGATCGCCATCTTTTTGGGCTCCGGTCGCAAGGGGTGCAGCGCCGTGGACGTGGCCCGGGACATGCTGACCGGCGCCGAAGGCCTGCGCCCCCTGCTGGAACAGAACCGCAAGGTCCTGTTGCAGACCAAGGGCGTGGGCGAAACCAAGTGGGTGCTGTTGCAGGCCGCCCTGGAGCTGGGGCGCCGCTACCTGGAGGCCGAGGTGCGCGCCCGCCCGGTGCTGAGCAACCCCGGCAAGACCAAGACCTACGTCAAGGCCTGGCTGTGCCACTACCCGCACGAGGTGTTCGCCTGCCTGTTCCTCGACAACCGCCACCGCATCATCGATAACGAAATCCTGTTCACCGGCACCATCGACGGCGCCGGCGTCTATCCCAGGGAGGTGGTGAAGCGTTGCCTGGAGTTGAATGCCGCCGCGGTGATTTTCGCCCACAACCACCCCTCGGGCATTGCCGAGCCCAGCCAGGCGGACCGGCAGATCACCACCCGCTTGATCCAGGCCCTGGGGTTGCTGGACGTGCGCGTGCTGGACCACCTGGTGGTGGGCGACCAACTGGTGACCTCCATGGCAGAGCGCGGCATGATGTAGCCCGCCGGTGCCGCCCGCCGCCGCGACGAGTGGTGCGCTATCCGCCAGCCCCGCCCTGTGCCTCTGCGCCGGCCACGGCGCCGTGGTTGCGGCGCGGCGTTGGTGTGCTGGTTACGGTGCCGGGTCTGCGGATTGCGGCTCGGCGGCGGCGCGCTGGTTGCGGTGCGGCGTTGGTGCGCCGGTTGCAGCGCGGCGTTGCCGTGCTGGCCGCGGCGGGTTACGCCGCCGCCCGCCGCCGCGACGAGTGGTGCGCTATCCGCCGGCCCCGCCCTGTGCCTCTGCGCCGGCCACGGCGCCATGGTTGCGGCGCGGCGTTGGTGCGCCGGTCGCGGCATCGTGTCTGTCAAGTGGGGGGAAGCCGCGCACCGGCATCGCGGTTGCACATTGCGGCGCGATGTTGCCGTGCCGGCCGCGGCGGGTTACGCCGCCGCCCGCCGCCGCGACGAGTGGTGCGCTATCCGCCGGCCCCGCCCTGTGCCTCTGCGCCGGTCGCGGCGCCGTGGTTGTGGATTGTTGCTCGGCGCGGAGTTCCGGGCACGGTGCCGCGGTTGTAGATTGCGGCCCGGTGCCGGTGTTCCGCCGTGGCGGGTCGCGGTGTTGCCCGCCCCGTGGTTGCAGGTTGCGTTCCGGTGTCGGTGCGCCGGCTGCGGTGCCGTGGTTGCTGCGCGGCGTTGCCGCACCGGCCGCGGCGGGTTACGCCGCCGCCCGCCGCCGCGAGCGGTGCGCTACCCGCTTGCCCCGCCGCCGGCCCCGACCTGCGTGAACAGCACCGCCACGCCGTTCTGCACCGCCGCCCGCAACTGCTCCTCGGGGATGACGCGGTCGCGGCCGATAACGACGCCGTGATACACGGCATCGTCCGGGTAACGCTCGAACATGCGCCGCAACAGGGCCTCCTTGCGGGCCTCGTCGTCCAGCACCGCCAGGGCGACGGCCGCCAGCCGTTGCCCGGCAAGTTGCAACTTCACCGGCGCCGGTTGCCGAAAGTTGGGCCACCAGCGGGTTTCCCGGGACGACAAGCAGAACAGCGTGCCGTCCTCATCGTGCAGGTAGCGCACCGGCACGGCGCCGCGCCGCCCGCTCTTCCTGCCGGTAAAGTAAATCACCATCAGGTTGGCGCTCATCAGGCCGTGCAGGGGCGAGTTCAACAATGCTTTCATCATGAAGTTGATGAACGGGAACAGCGGCTCCGGAATGCGCATCACGCCCTCCCCGGTGCCGGGCCGGCGGTCTTGCCTGTTGCCGCCCGCGCCGTCATTTCACCAGCACCAGGACGTGGTCGCAACTGATGCGCTCCTTCCGGGGCACCTTGATGAAGTGGTTGATTATTTCGGACACGAAACGACACTCCACCTTGAAGCCGAACTCCGGCGCCTTGTTTCGCAGGTATTTCCAGGTCTCGAACTGTTGCCCCCGCATCATGTTGTCGCCAACGACAATGACATACGGACTGCCGGGTTTCAGCACGCGCCGCACTTCGCGCAGGTTGGCGAACATGTCCTCCAGGTACTTGGCGGCGATGTAGGCGCGCCGAGGGTCGGTCTCGAAAATCTTCTCGATGACGCCGTCCGCATCGGGGCACCCAACCTGATGCAACCGGGCATACTCTTTCGCGCTGACGACTTCCGTGCCCACGTGCTCTTCCTTGAGGTCGCGCAACGAGCCGTTGGCGAGCCCCAGCCAGTACATCTCCAGCTGGTGCGTTCTCGGGTAATCCACCGCGTTGGCGTACGGCGGGGAGGTGACGGCGCAGTCAACGCTGTCATCGGGCGCGCCCTTGATGTTCCTGGCGTCTGCGCCGTCGAGTATTTTCACCCGGCCCGACGGCTTCAAGCGGGAAAACGCCGCCATGTTTTCCACCTGTTGCTCCGTCCGCCGCAAGAACAGCTTGACGGCCATGCCCGGGAACACTTTCTTGTCCAGTTTTTTCCGAACCACCGTTCTGGTGCAGTTGTTGTCGGCCTCGGAAACGGCGCGAATGGTGCTGGAAAATATGACGAGGAAAAAATTCTTGACGGCCGCCGGCGCCTCAAGGTCCAGAATGCGGCGTTTTATGTAAGCCAGCTCTTTCAGCATAAACTCCTGGAACCAGTGCTCTCGGTAGGGAAACTCCGGCACGCCCTGCAGGCCCTGCGGCTCCCGGTATTGCTCCAGGAGAGGTCGCAGGGTCGCCCACGCCTTGTGCAACGGGCGCTCCGCCAGCGGGGTGGTCTTGACCCGCGCCAACATGCGGGAAAACGGGTCCACGTCCACGCCAATGCTGTTGCGCCCCGAGAGCATCGCCTCTAAGTTGGTCGTCGCGCTTCCCATGAACGGGTCCAGGACCGTATCCCCCGGGTTGCTGTATTTTTCTATCAACCAGCGCGGCAACTCTGGGAAAAACTTTGCCGGGTACTTGTGCAACCCGTGAGTCAGGGCCCGCTGGTCCTTGCTGACGAACAGGAACCGGGCGCCGTCGGCGACCGGCAACTCCCGGGGAATGTCGCCCACCACGCGATAAATCTTGCTCGGGTCGGGCTGAAAATTGTGGAAAGAAAACGGCCGGGCAAGGTCGACCTGCTCTTGGGAGGCGAGACTGCTCATATTACCTGGTTGCGATGTTCCCGTCGTGTTGTCGCCGTTGCCCCGGTGCGGGACGGCGCGGTTTCAGGCAAAGCCCGGCGTTGCCTGGCGTTGCTTGCTCTAGTTAATGTGTGCCGGACTGCCCCGCCCGGCGCGGCGCCGTGAAGCGCTCCCTGCCGCCTGCGCCCTCGCCGCGCGTTCCGGCCGGGGCCTGCACAAACTCGCGGCGCACGAGACAAAACCGCCCCGCCGTTCAAGTTGTCCAGAGTATTCCACCAGGGTGTGCAAAGCAAGCGGTTTGTGTCGTCCCGCGACATAAATTGGCGGGGCGGCGCACAGGGTCTGTTGCGGGGACTCCAACCCCGGCGCCGGGCAAGGCCGCTCGGCGTTGCAGAACGCCGGCCCGCCGCCATTGTCTTCACCGCCGTGCGCCCGGCGCACCGTCGCAAAAACGCCCGCCGGCCGCCGGCCCGCGCCGCGTCGTTGCTTTTGCCGGGCGCAGCCGGCCCGGGTTCAGCGAGCAACTTGCGGAGGAGACAACGCAATGTCGCGGACTGTGTAAGCCCTGCCCCTAATGCGCCACGGAGAGACCGGAGAGTTTTTTTACACACTCGGCTCCGGTTCCTGCTATACTTGCGACCGGTCACTAACGCGACGGAGAATTTTTCCAATGAAACATCCCCCCCCCCCCCCCCAGGATTTTTCCGCCTCGGGGCAAGCCCTGATGGAGGCGCCGCGTCAAAAACGACCGTGGCGGCGGCCGCGGCTGACGGACTTGGACAACCCGGAAGCCGTGAATGCCACCAAGGACACGACCACTGACACGGAACAAACACTCATACCCTCCCTTTGTCCGGGAGACCCGCCGCCGGATCCATGTCCACCGGTACGATCCGGTTCCTGAGGGTTGGCGCGGGGCAGACCTTGAAAGCCCGGCGGGCTTCCCTGCCGCCGCATAACTCAAGCGTCTCGGTTTCTCGCCGCGCTTGAGTTTCACGCCGCCGATTGCCGGCATCACCGGGCGGCGAAAAGCCCGTAGCGGCGGCGATGCCCCGCCGTATCCTGTCCCCTCGGCGTCTGGGAACCCGCGGGCATGACAACGTGCGCCGGGCCTCGAACCGACTTCCGACCCGCGCTCATCCTGTGCAATCCTCAACAGCCGGCTTCTGCAGGAGACCGGTTGCCGCGAGCGCGGCAGGGCAACAACGCCCCGGGGGCGGGGGTCTGTCTCATCCCCAGCAAAGACTGCGCCCGCCGCTTCCCGCACCGCCGCCGTGTCTGGCGCCGTCGTTGCTTCCACCACCGTTTCGCCCAGCGGCGCACACCCGCAGAAGCGCCTGCCCGCCAGGCCGCGGCGCACCGCACCGCAAAAAACATTTGCATTTCGATTTATTTTCTATTACCCTTGCAACCAATCGAAAATGAATCGAAAACCCAGGCGCCATGCTCTCCAAGCGACAAAAAGAAATACTGGATTTCATCAAGTCCTGCGCGGAAAAAGAGGCGTATGCCCCGTCTCTTGATGAGATCAAACGACATGTCGGGCTCGCCTCCGTCTCCACGGTGCATTACCACGTCAACCGGCTCAGGGAAGCCGGCTACCTTGAAAAGGCGGACCACCGCCCGCGGTCGCTCAATGTGCGCCCGAACGAAATAACGCCCGGCGCAAAACAGGAAGCCCCGGCGTCATTCAGTGCGCCGGTGTACGGGATGGCAAACGCCGGGGCCGCGACTATTTTTGCCGAAGAGAACCTGTCCGGCTACGTCAAAATCCCGCCCGCGTTGCATCTGAAAAGAAAAAAGTTCTTCGCCGTGCAGGTGCGGGGCGACTCGATGAACCTGGCGAGCATTGGCGGAAAGCGTCTGGAAGATGGAGACTTCGCGCTGATTGATCCGGACTGCCGCACCCCTGAAAACGGGGACTGCGTGCTTTCGATCATCGATGACTGCGCCAACTTAAAGCAGTTTGAGCGGGAGCGGAAAACCGGCGCCATACGACTGGTCTCCCGCTCCACCAACGAGGCCCACAAGCCAATGTACGTCTCCAGCGAGGACCGCTACATGGTGAACGGGAAAGTGGTCGCCGTCATCAAGAAGTGATTCTGACATCGCCCCCCGCCAAAAACAACGGACCAAGTGATGACAACGCCGTCGCGCAAACAACCGCCGCTCACGTACATAAGCCTGTTCAGCGGCGCCGGCGTGGGGTGCCACGGCTTTCAATCCGAGGGGTTTGAATGCATTGCCGCCAATGAGCTCATCGAGCGCCGCCTGAACATACAGAAATACAACGGCAAGTGCCGTTACGAGAGCGCTTATGTCCATGGGGACGTCACGAGCGAGGAGGTGAAAAACCGGATCAGGCGCGAGCTCGCTTTTTGGCGGGAGGTCCACGGGGTCGAACGCCTGGACGCGCTCATCGCGACGCCGCCGTGCCAGGGCATGTCGGTGGCCAACCATAAAAAGGGAAACGAACTTGCCCGCAACTCCCTCGTTGTGGAATCAATCCGGCTGGTGAAAGAGTTCGGCCCCAGGTTTTTCCTGTTCGAGAATGTGCGGACGTTCCTGAACAGCATCTGCACCGATCTGGACGGCAAAGACAAAAAAATTCGGGAAGCGATTGAAATAAATCTGGGAGGAGAATACAACATCCATTGCCGGCTCATTAACTTCAAGGACTACGGCGTCCCGTCCAGCCGCACCCGCACCCTGATTTTGGGAGTCCGCAAAAGTCAGGCGGAGGTCACCCCTCTCGATTTCATGCCGACCCGGCAAAAGGAGACCACTGTCAGGCAGGCCATCGGGCATTTTCGCCCGTTGCGAAAAATGGGAGAAATCGACAAGGACGACATTTACCACAATTTTCGCCCGTACCCGGAACGCATGCTTGCCTGGATAGAAAAGATAAAAGAGGGCGAGTCCGCTTTCGACAACACGGACCCGAAAAGACTGCCCCACAGGGTGGTGGGCGGCAAAACCGTGCTTAACGTGAGGAAAAACGGGGACAAGTACGCCCGTTGCTTCTGGGACAAGCCCGGCGCCTGCGTCCACACCAGGAACGACATTATGTCCAGCCAATCGACCCTACACCCGCAAGACAACCGGGTGTTCAGCATCCGGGAGCTGATGCGGCTGATGTCGGTTCCCGATTCGTTCAAATGGTCCGCCGTGCCGGAAAAAACGCTGAATGCGCTTCCCCGCGAGCAGAAGCGCAAGTTCCTGAAAAAGGAAGAAATGAACATACGCCAGTCCATCGGCGAAGCCGTGCCAACGGCCGTCTTCCAGCAGGCGGCGGCAAAAATGAAAGAGGCCCGGTTGCAAGAGCCCCTTGACGACAGGGAAGCGCAAAAAATCATTGCGCGCCACGGGCTGGCCGCGCCGGAAAACCTGAAAAGGTTCCTCAGGGACAACTTGAAAAACCATTCGTTCCCGGCACTGTCCAGGATAACGGAGCTGGCCAACGCGAAACGGCTGATGCATGCGGCGTACTATACCCGGCAGGATGTATGCTTCACAGTCGTCAAAGACCTGCCGGACGCCTCGCGCTTCCAGGCAATTAAAATTCTTGAGCCGTCCGTGGGCGCCGGCAACTTTCTGCCGCTCCTCATCGAGAAGTATAAAACCGTCCCCAGCGTGGAAATTGACGTGATGGACATCGATGAAAACGCGATTGACGTCCTCAAATTGCTGGTGCGGAAATTAGCGCCGCCGGGCAACGTGAAAATCAATTTCTTGGTCGGGGATTTCCTGTTGCACCGCCGCGGCGGCCTGTTCGGAGGCGGCGCAAAGCGCTACGACATTATCGTGGGCAACCCGCCGTTTGGAAAACTTGCAGGCGCCGGCGCGTTGCTTGCCGAGTACCGAAAAGGGAAAGCAAACGCCCGCACCGGCAACCTCTTTTCTTTCTTCCTGGAAGAGGCCCTGCAACGCGCGGACACGGTGGCGTTGATAACGCCGAAAAGTCTCTTGTCGGCGCCGGAATTCAATGCCACGCGGGCGCTCGCCGCCGGGTTTGCCATTGAGAAGATCACGGACTACGGCGAAAAAGCTTTCAAGGGCGTCAGAATCGAGACCATCAGCCTCATTCTGAACACGAAAAAGCAACGCGCCGGCAACCGGGTGCTGGTTGAATCGTACGTGAAAGACGAAATGGGCTACAAGCCGCAGGACTACGTCTGCTCAAAAAAATTCCCGTACTGGTTGCTGTACCGGGACCGCTTCTTCGACAGCGTGGCGGCCAAGTTGCTCCTCGGCATATTCACGGCCTACCGGGACCGGCAGATAACAAAAAAGATCACCAAGCCGGAAAGGAAGTTCAGGGTGCTGAAGTCCCGCAACATTGGCGACAACGCCGTTATTGACATACCGGAGTATGACGCTTACGTGGACAAGTGCGAGAACTTGTCCATCGCAAAATACGTGAACCATGCTACGGCCGTGTTGATTCCCAACTTGACCTACAATCCGCGCGCCTGTTTTCTGCCGCCGGAAACCATCACGGACGGCTCCGTCGCCGTGCTGGTCCCCAAGGCCGGCGCCGCGCCGCTAACGGAACGCGACTTGGGATATTACAGTTCCCGCGAGTTTGTGAAGTTTTATCGTGCGGCGCGGAATCACGGGACGCGCTCCCTCAACATCGACGCCAACTCGGTATTTTTCTTTGGGCGCCCTGAATGTCCTTGACGGTGAAACGCTCCGCGCCGCCAAGATTCAGGACGCAGTCCGAGATGACCCTGAGGATGTCGGGGGTGACTTTCTGGTCCATGAACCGGGAATGCCCCGGCACCGTTGCCCGCCGTCACCACTCGCCGACGTTCGGCGCCGAGGCCCAGGGCTCCTGGGGCGGCAGGGCATCGCCTTTTTGCAACAGCTCTATGGAAATATTGTCCGGCGTGCGCAGAAACGCCATGTGCCCGTCCCGGGGCGGGCGATTGATGGCAACGCCGTGGTCGGCCGCCCGGCGACAGGCGGCATAAATGTCATCCACTTCAAAGGCGATGTGGCCGAAGTTGCGCCCGCCCGGGTACTCCTCCGGGTCCCAGTTGTAGGTGAGCTCCAGCACCGGCGCGGCGGATTCCCGCGCCTTCTCCTCATCGCCCGCCGCCGCCATGAACACCAGGGTGAAGCGCCCTTGCTCGTTCTCGTAGCGTTTCACCTCGCGCATGTCCATAACGTCGCGGAAAAAGGACAGGCTCTCATCTAAGTTGGAAACCCGAAGCATGGTGTGCAAGTAGCGCATTGCGAACCTCCGTAGTCGTTGAGTATTGATGAGCGTAAAAATACCCGCCGGCCCGTATTCCGCCAGGGCGGCGGCGCTGGATTATTCTATCTCCAGTCTTTTTAGCCGGAATAACGGCGAATGTATTGTTCCAGAAACTCGTGCTTGGTAAGCCAGTAAACTCCGCCGTTGGCGCATGAGTTTCCCGTCCAGTCCACGCTCTTGATTTTACGGCGCAACGCCTCCACGGGAATCTTGGATTTCAGGTAATACCCCCGGTTGTTGGGTTGCGGATTGGTAATCACTTTTTTCGGCGCGGCGCCGAACACGAACACGTCAAAATCGTTCTTGTCGCCAAACGCGAAGTCCCCGGTTTCCTTGTACAGGGCGGGGTTTGTCCTCAGGTCCTTGCCCGCTGACTTGTCGAATACAAAAAAGCCGGCGGGCAAGTGGTAATCTTTCCCGTCAAGCGTGAAACTGTTTTTGCCCAGCTCGGTGATTGACAGTATTCTCCAGTGGGCGGGCAGGCACTTCTGCCGGGTGTGTTTCTTGAATACATTCGGCAGAACAAAGGCGATGGTTTGAACATTGGGGAACGACAAAGCGTGCTTTATGAACAGCGTGGACAATTCGTTGTACCTGCCAAAAGGCGGGTTGCCGACGACAAGGACGGACTCATATTCCGCGCTTATTTCATAGTCCAGCCAGTCCTGCTTTATTATCCCGTCATTGCCGGGGGCGATATCAAGTCCGATCCTGGCCCCGCGATGTTGCAAGCGGCGGTCTATTTCATCGTAAAAAGCGCCGGCGCCCGCTGCCGGGTCAATCACGCAGTCATAAGAACGGGGCAGATTCTTTACCGCATCCAGGCAACGCCGCACCGCCGCTTTCTTGGTGTAGTACTTGTCGAAGACCCTGCTTTTATCCGTGTGCGTTTTTCTGTTCGGATGCATGTCGTCTCAGCTGGTTGGTTTGTTCCGTGCGGCACGGTCTGTTTGCTATCCCGCCGGGCACAGGTCCATATTCCACCAACTCGGCGGCATTGTCAACCCCTTGCGCCGGCTTTGCCCTTACGCTGCGCCCGCAAAAGCCCCCGCCGTCCGCCGTTATCTGGTAGAATGCCCGCTTTGTCCGCATTCCGCTCAGCAAACAACGCCGACCCGCCGCCCCATGCGCCTAGCCCACCGCCCCATGGTATTGCTCATTTTAGACGGCTGGGGCTACTCGGAAAACACCGTCTACAACGCCATCCACAGCGCCCGCAAACCCGCCTGGGACAGGCTGTGGAGCGATTATCCCCACACCCTGCTGAACGCCTCCGGGCTGGATGTTGGCTTGCCCGCCCAGCAGATGGGCAACTCCGAGGTGGGCCACATGAACATCGGCTCCGGCCGCATCGTCAGCCAGGAGTTCACCCGCATCACGCAGGCCATAGAAGACGGGTCGTTTTTTCACAACCGGCAACTGGAGACCGCCCTGGAACGCGCCGCGGCGGACCATCGCGCCGTCCACATCATGGGGTTGCTGTCCCCGGGCGGGGTGCATAATCACCAGGACCACATCTTCGCCTTGTTGGAGTTCGCCGCCCGCTACGACGTCAAGGAGCTGTACCTGCATGCGTTTCTCGATGGACGGGACACGCCGCCCAAGAGCGCCGAGGAGTGCTTGCACGAGGCCCGGCTGAAAATGACCGCGCTGGGCAAGGGCCGCTTCGCCGGCGTCATCGGCCGCTACTACGCCATGGACCGCAACCACCACTGGGACCGGACGCAGCTGGCGTACGACCTGGTGGCCGCCGGCAAGGCCCGCTTCCAGTCCGTTGACCCGTTCATCGCCGTGGACCAGGCGTATGCGCGCGGCGAGACCGATGAGTTCGTGCAGCCCACCAGCATTGTCTCGCAAGACGGCGCGCCCGCCCGCGTTGAACCCGGCGATGTGGTCGTCTTCACCAACTACCGCGCCGACCGGGCCCGGCAACTGGCGGAAGCGTTCACGGCGCCGGCATTCAGCGGTTTCTCCCGGGGCAAGCCTCTGGAGCTGGGCGCGTTCATCAGCATGACCGAGTACAAGGCGGACTTCGGCTTCCCTGTCCTGTTCCCCCCCGTGCGCCTGGAAAACGTGTTCGGCGAGTACCTGGCGAACCTGGGAATGAAGCAGTTGCGCATCGCGGAAACGGAAAAATACGCCCACGTCACCTTTTTCTTCAACGGCGGCGAGGAGCGGGTGTTCGAGCATGAAAACAGGATACTGGTGCCGTCTCCCCAGGTCGCCACCTACGACCTGTGCCCGCAAATGAGCGCAGAACAGGTAACGGAGCACATCCTGGACGCCATTGCCGCCGCCGAATATGACGTGATCATCTGCAACTTCGCCAATGCCGACATGGTGGGACACACGGGCAATTTCGACGCCACGGTGAAAGCGGTGGAAAGCGTGGACGCCTGCCTCGGCAGGATCGTCGACCAGGCGCGCCGCGTCGGCGGCGAGCTGTTGATTACCGCAGACCACGGCAACGCCGAGCAGATGCGTTCTTTCATCACGGAGAAGGTGAAGGAGCAACCGCACACGGCCCACACCGGCAATCCCGTGCCGCTCATCTACGCGGGCCGCCCGGCGGCGGCCGTGCCGTCCCCCACCGCGGCGCTGTGCGACGTGGTCCCCACCATGTTGCGCATCATGGGCCTGGAGCAACCGGCGGAGATGACCGGCACCGCCCTGTTCAAGTTGTGTTAGCGGTGCGCGTGCTGGCGCCGGCGGCGGCCTGCCTGGCCCTGCCCGTTGCCGCCCCGGCCGGCGACAGCCGCGCCCTGCGCCAGGAGCTGGAATCCGTGCGCCCGCGCATCAAGGCCGCGCAGGCCGGCATCGCCGCCGCCCAGGACGAAATCGAGCGCATGCTGGCGGAGTTGCGCGGCTATGAAACCGCCGCGGCCGCCGCTCGCCGGACCGTGCTTGACCTCGACCGCGAAATCGCCGCCCGCCAAGTGCGCTTGGAGCAGCTGAACCAGGAGACGGAGCGCCGCGCCGCCGCCCTGCGCGAAGAGCGCCGCCTCCTGGCGGAGCAGGTGCGGGCCATGCACCGGGCGGGCGGCGGCGACTACCTCAGGCTGTTGCTGAACCAGGAGGACCCGGCGTTCGTGGGACGCGCGCTGGCGTATCACGGTTACTATAATCGGGCGCGAGCCGCCCGGGTCGATGCCGTGCGCCGCACCCTTTCGCAGTTGCAGGCCCTGCGGGACGCCGTCGGCGCGGAGACGGCGCAGTTGCTTGCCCGGCGCGCCGCCCGCGAACGCCGCCTGGAGGAGTTGCGCGGCGCCCGCCGCGAACGCCAGGCGTTGTTGGAACGCTTTCGACGCCTCGCCGCCGACCAGGGCCGGCAGTTGCAGGCCCTGCGCAAAACGGAACGGGAGCTGGAGGCCTTGCTGGAGCGGCTGACGCCTCGCGCCGGCGCCGCGACAAAACGCCGGGACGGCCCGTCGTTTGCTTCCCTCCGGGGAAAACTGGCATGGCCCGTGCGCGCTGAGATCACCACCCGCTACGGCGACCTGGAAAAAGGCGGCAGGTTGAAATCCCGCGGCGTCATGTTCGCCGCCGCCGCCGGCGTTGCCGTGCGCGCCGTCAGCGCAGGCCGGGTCATCTACGCCGACTGGTTCAGAAACCTGGGGCTGCTGTTGATCCTGGACCACGGCGGCGGCTTCATGAGCCTGTACGGGCACAACGAATCCTTGCTGAAAAAGCCTGGGGACTGGGTTGAACGGCAGGCGCCCGTGGCGAAGACCGGCGATACCGGCGGGCGCAGCGCCCCAGGCCTTTATTTCGAGATTCGGCAAAACGGCGTTCCCTTGGACCCCGCGCCCTGGTGCGCCGCCCGCTGATGCGCTGCCCGGCAATGGATTATAATAGGCGGATGACATTAATACGTATACCAGCCTGGGGGCGGCGGGCGGCGGTGCGCGGCGGTGACGCACTTGCCCGGCCCGGGCGGTGCCCCCGTCCGCAACACTCACCAGGCGTGGAACGTGCAACTTCCGCCGCCCGCCGCGCCGCC
>CAZDXS010000252.1:0-10099 GCA_964509455.1 uncultured Enterobacteriaceae bacterium
AGGTTGAACTGCGCGCCATCCAGCAACTGCCCGTCAACATTGAGCGCGGCGGGCAAGCCCGCGCTGACCAGCCGGTTGAAAGCGACCCGCCCGGGCTTTTTCGCCTTGTGGTCGGCGGCGAGACCGACTAACCGGCGATGCCAGTGGTACAGGGAGTACCTGGCCCAGGTCTTGCCGCTGTTGTTCGGGCCGCAGAACAGGGTGAGCGGCTTTTGCGTGAAGCGCCCGGCCCGGACCGCGCCCAGGTTCTTTACTTGAAAAACAAGGTCTCTGGTGAATGCTGCCTCCCGGCCGTTGGCGGCGTGCTCGTCCAGGGCGCCGGCGCCGGCTCCCGTGGACGGGTTGTCGTAAGCGTCTCGCGTGTTGTCGCGCATGGTCATTGTCGCCTCCTCGCAAAGGTCGTCGGTAAAATCCTGTTGCCGGTTGTCCCAGCCGCGCTTCCGCCATAGACCATACCCTATCCTCGCACGGGATGCAACCGTTTTTTCTGCAGGGTGTGCACCGCCGCGCCGCCGTTGCCCGGTGCGCACAGCTGCCCCGTCGCCAGTCCCGCCGGCCGCCGCAGGCGGGGCCGCACCCGCCGTCGCCCCGCAGGCAATCGCCGCCCCCTGCCCCGGCGCCCGCTAATCTGGTATGATGGGCGTTTTCGCCGTGCTTGACCCCGTGAGGACTCCGGCGGCGCGGCCGCCCCTGACGAAAACACAATGAAATCTTACTTCGAAAATATGCAGCCCCTGGGCGAGGCGCTAAAGCCGGGGCGCATCAAGCGGGCCGCCGCCGGCAAGGAGGCGTTGCAGCAGGTCGAGGAGCAGTTGGCGCAACGGCGCCAGGAGGTGCAAGAGGCCGGGCTTTCCACGGAGCAGATGAACAAGCGCGGCTTTATGACCGTGTGGCAACGCCTGGAGTACCTGGTGGACCCCGGCACCTGGCGCCCGTTGCGCAGCTTGTACAACCCAATGGACAACGCCTCCGGCGGCACCAACGTGGTGAGCGGGCTGGGCATGATTGCCGGGCGCTGGGCCGTGATCGCCGGCTTCGACAACAAGGTGATGGCGGGCGCCTGGCTGCCCGGCCAGGCGGAGAACGTGTTGCGCGCCACCAACATGGCCCGGCGGCTGAACATTCCCCTGGCGTGGCTGGTGAACTGCAGCGGCGTGAAACTGGACGAGCAGGAGAAGTTCTATGCCGGGCGGCGCGGCTCCGGCGCCACGTTCTTTCGCCACGCCGAGCTGAACCAGGCGGGCATCCCAGTGCTGGCGGGCATCTACGGCACCAATCCCGCCGGCGGCGGCTACCACGGCATCAGCCCCACCATTTTGCTGGCTCACAAGGACGCCAACATCGCCGTGGGCGGCGTCGGCATTGTCTCGGGCATGGCGCCGCGCGGCGGCTTTGACGTCGACATGTTAGAAGAGCTGGTGGAGAAGACCCGCGAGTTCAGCGCCGCGCCGCCGGGACGGGTCGAGACCCATTACCAGGAGACCGGGTTCTTCTCCGAAGTCCACGAAGAAGAGACCGGCGTGCTGGACGGCATCAAGGAGTACATGGCCGCCGTCCCCGCCTACAAGCCCGGGTTTTTCCAGGTGGCGCCGCCCGCCGCACCGGCCTACGCGGCGGACGAGCTGTACTCCCTGTTGCCGTTCAACCAGAAAGAAGTCTATTCCTTTGACCAGGTGCTGGCGCGGCTGACGGACGCCGGCGAGCACCTGGAGTTTCGCCCGGACTACGGCCCCGAGGTGTATACCGGGCTGTGCCGCTTTGACGGGCAGTTGATCGCTTGCATCGGCAGCCGCTCCGGCTACCTGGGCAAGGGCTATCCCGAGTACGGCGATTACCCCGCCATGGGGGGCAAGCTGTATCGCCAGGGGCTGATCAAGATGAGCGAGTTCGTCACCCACTGCGGACGCGACCGGATTCCCATCATCTGGCTGCAAGACACCACCGGCATTGACGTGGGCGAGTCGGCGGAAAAAGCCGAGTTGCTGGGCCTGGGGCAGACGCTGATCTATTCCATACAGCAGACCGAGTTGCCCATGATGTTGGTGGTGCTGAGAAAAGGGGGCGCGGCGGCCCATTACGTCATGGGCGGGCCGACGGCGAACCGCCACAACACTTTCACCCTGGGCACCGCGGCCACCGAGATCGCGGTGATGCACGGCGAGACCTCGGCGGTGGCCATGTACGTGCGGCGCGCACTCAAGGAAAAAGAGGCGGGCCGGCCGTTAGAGCCGGTGGTCGAGAAGATGAACCAGCTGGTGGAGCAGTACCGGCAACATTCCAGCCCCGAGTTCTGTGCGCGCCAGGGGCTGGTGGACGAAATCGTGAACCTGGCGGACCTGCGCAGCTACCTCACGGCGTTTGCCGGGGCCGCCTACCAGAACCCGCGCTCCATCTGCCCGCGGCACCAGATGCTTCTGCCCAGGATTATCCGGGGCTGAGCCGTTCACCCGACAGGAGACAACAATATGACCATAGACATTAACGCGCCCCTGGCGGGCAACATCTGGGAAATCCTCGTGGCGCCGGGGGACGCCGTGGAGGACGGCGACATGGTGATCATCCTCGAAGCCCTGAAAATGGAAACTCCGGTGGAAACGCACGTTAGCGGCCGGGTGAAAGAAATTTACGTGCAAGAGGGCGATGTCGTGGACGACGACCAGCCCCTGCTGTCCATTGAAACCGACTGAGGCGGCCATGTTTTTTGAACTGACCGAAGAACAGCAACTGGTGCAGGACACCGCCCGGCGTTTCGCCCAGGAAGACATCGCGCCCACCCTGGAGGAGGAGGAAAAAAACCACGAGTTCCGGCAAGAGCGCGTGGCGAAAATGGGCGAGCTGGGCTTCTTCGCCTGCGCCCTGCCGGAGGAGCTGGGCGGCAACGGCATGGGCTTTTTGGAATCGACGCTGATGGCGGAGCAAGTCGGCCGGGTGTCCGCCTCCTGGCGCCTGCCGTTCAACATGCAGAACCTGGGCGCGCCCTTGTCGGTGGCGCGGTTCGGCACGAAGGAGCAACAAGAAAAATACCTGCCGGGTTGGATCAACGGCACGAAAATGGGCTTTTTCGCCATGACCGAGCCCAATACCGGCTCGGACGTGGCCGGAATGAAGACCTACGCCGTCGACAAGGGCGACCATTTCGAGTTGCACGGCAGCAAGACCTGGATCTCCAACGCCCACGTGGGCGATGCCGGCCTGCTCTACGCCAGCACCGACCGGGACCAGGGGAACAAGGGCATCAGTTGCTTCATCATCGAGCCGAAGAACCTGGAGGGTTGCTCCGCCCGCCCCATCGACACGAAACTGGGACTGCATTGCTCCCCCACCGGCGAGTTCACTTTCGATGGCGCCAAAATCCCCAAGGAATCCTTGCTGGGGCAGTTGAACGACGGCTTCAAGATGTGCATGTGGCAGTTGAACAACACCCGCATTGGTTGCGCCGCAGGCGCCCTGGGGGTGGCGGGCGGCGCCTTGCAACTGGCCATAGACTACGCCAACGAGCGCAGCCAGTTCGGCCGGCCCATTTCACGCCACCAGATGGTGCAGTCCCAGCTGGCGGACATGGTGGTGGAGCACCAGGCCGCGGAACTGCTGGTATACAAGGCCGCCTGGCTGAAAGACCAGGGGCGGCCCAACCAGTACGAGACTTCCGTGGCCAAGCTGGCCGCCTCCGAGGCCGCGGTGCGCGCGGCCAACGAGTGCATGAAGATCTTCGGCTCGTACGGCTACTCCACGGAATATCCGGCGGAGCGGTTCTATCGGGACGCCAAGTCGTTGCAGGTGGTGGAAGGCGCCTCCAACATTCAGAAGATGATCATTGCCGGCATGGCCTGCGGCCACACGGACAACCGCTGACGGCGGCGCCCGTCTCCCTGCCCGTGCGTTCTTGTCATGCCCGTCCGCCGCACAGCGCCGGGACGCCGCTCGCTCGCCCTGCCCGCCCTCTGGACAACGCCGGGCCTCCGCATTCTTGTCATGCCCACTCGCCGCAAAGCACCGGATGGCAACGCTTTCGCCCTGCCCGCCTGCCGCACAGCACCGGAACGCCGCGCTCTTGTCATGCCCACTCGCCGCACAGCACCGGGATGCCGCGCCCTCGTCATGCCCGCCCTCTGGACAACGCCGGGCCTCCGCATTCTTGTCATGCCCGCTCGCCGCACAGCGCTAGGGCGCCGCGTTCTTGTCATGCCCGCCCGCCGCAAAGCACCGGGACGCCGCTCATGCGGGTCGCCCTGACGTCCCTGGGTTGCCGCCTGAACGAGGCCGAGCTGGAGCGCTGGGCCGGCGGCTTTCTCTCCCAGGGTTGCGAGCTGACCCCCACCGTGGACGACGCCGACTTAGTGGTGGTCAACACCTGCGCCGTCACCCGGGAGGCGGCGAAAAAATCCCGGCAACTAATCCGCCGCGCCCGCCGCCGCAACGCCGCGGCGCGCCTGGTTGTCAGCGGTTGCTACGCCGCATTGCGGCCGCGGCTGGACGCCGAGCTGGACGAGATCGACTTGGTGGTCGACAACGCCGAGAAGGACCGGCTGGTGGACATCGTACGGCGGCGGCAGTGGCTGGCCCCGGCACCGGACGCGGCGGGTGCGCCAAACGCGGCGGGAGCGGCGGATGCCGCGCAAGTCCCCTTGTTCGCCCGGGGACGCAACCGCGCTTTCATCAAGGTGCAGGACGGTTGCCGCCATAAGTGCACGTTCTGCATCGTAACTGTGGCCCGCGGCGCAGAGCGCAGCCGCCGCATAGAAGACGTCATTGCCGAAATCAACGCCCTGTGCGCCCAAGGCGTGCTGGAAGCGGTGCTGACCGGCGTGCATATCGGCGGCTACGGCCATGACCTGGGCACGGACCTGCCGACCCTGGTGCGGCGGGTGCTGGCGGAGACCGACGTGCCGCGCCTGCGGCTGGGCTCGGTGGAGCCGTGGAACCTGGATGACGATTTTTTCGACCTGTTCGCCGACGCCCGCTTCATGCCGCACCTGCACCTGCCCTTGCAAAGCGGCAACGACGCCGTATTGCGGCGCATGGGCAGGCGTTGCAACAGCGCCGCGTTCGAACGCCTGGCGCGGCGGGCGCGGGACTGTTGCCCGGACATGAACCTCACCACCGACGTCATTGCCGGCTTTCCCGGCGAGACCGCAGAGGAGTGGCGGGACACGATGGATTTTTGCCGACGCCTGGCGTTTTCCCACGTGCACGTCTTCCCCTACTCCCGGCGCGACGGCACCCGGGCGGCGACCCTGCCGCAGCAAACGCCGGCGGCCGTCATAAAACAGCGAAGCCGGCAGTTGCGAACGCTGGCGCGGCGCCTGGGACACGACTTCATGGGGCGTTACGCAGGGCGCACCGTTCCCGTGCTGGTGGAAAGCGACAGCGTCGCGGTGGACGGCGCCCGCGCCCGCCTGGGCTACTCGCACAACTACCTGCGGGCGGCCCTGCCCGCGGCGGACGAAGGCAGCGGCGGGGCGCGTCCCAACACCATCGTCACGGCGCAGATCCAGCGCTACGACGAGGACTCCGCCCTGCTGATTGCCGCCGCGCCGGCAGGCTGAGGCGCCGGCCAAACCTACTCGGCGCACATTCCAACGCTGCCAGGTGAAAACGAGGCAAGGCGACGATGCGAACCTGTGAAGTGAACGGCTGTGATCGACCCCATTGCGCCAAGGGATACTGCAGGTTGCATTACATGCGCGTACGGCAAGGCGGCGACCTTGAAATAGACGCCCCGGTACGCAACTACCGCAAAGACGACGCATGTGAAATTGAGGGGTGTGATCGACCCTATTGGGCCAAGGGGTTCTGCAACGTGCATTACATGCGGGCGCGGCAAGGCGGCAACATGGATGCTCCGGTGCGCAGACACCACAGAGGCGACTCCTGTGAAATTGAGGGGTGTGATCGACCTTATGCGGCCAAGGGGTACTGCAGCGTTCATTATATGCGCACGCGGCACGGCAGCAACCTTGCAATGGATGCTCCGGTGCGCAGACACCGCAGAGGCGACTCCTGTGAAATCGAGGGGTGTGATCGACCTTATGCGGCCAAGGGGTACTGCAGCGTCCATTATATGCGGGCGCGGCAAGGCGGCAACATGGACGCTCCGGTGCGCAAGCGCCACAAAGTCTGAGCGCACACGCCGGCGCGGGCGCGGAAAGGCAGCGACATGGACGCTCCGGTACGCAAGTGCCGTAAAGGCGACCTCTGTACAATCGAGGGGTGTGATCGCCCCTATCGCGCCAAGGGGGTACTGCAGGTTGCATTATATGCGGGCGCGGCAAGGCGGTAACATGGACGCTCCGGTGCGCAGATACCGCAAACGCTGAGTGCGCGCGCCGGCGCCGGCGCGGTGCCGGTCAGGGTTGTTCTTTGCGGGCGTCGAGTTGCTCTTCCACTGCGGCTTCCAGTTGCTCCAGTTCAGCGCCGACCGCCGTCACCCGGGTGATCTCCCGGCGAATGTCGTCCGCATCGTAAAACGCGCCCAACATGGGCGGGTTATGCAACAGAGCGTGTCCCTGGCGCAACTGCGTCTCCATGGCGCGGGCCTGGGCGGCGGGCAGGCGCAACTTCCAGAGCCTGGCTTTGATCCTCCCCAGGCGCAGCCTCACTTCGTCTCTGGCGCTTTCCAGCCGGGCATACTCGGCGCGCATGGCGGCAACGCGCCGTTCTTCCGCCAGGCGCACCGGGTCTGCGGCTGCCGGCGCCGCTGCGGCAACGGCCGGCGCGGCGGCCGCAGGCGATGACGGCGGCGGGGACGGCGCGGCCGCAGGCGCCGGGGGAGCTTCCTGCCGGGGGGCGTCTCCTGGGGCGAGCCACAGGTACGCCGCCGCGCCCGCCAGCGCCGTCAACAGGAACAGCATCTTTTTCGAGGTCATCGCGCCCTGCCCCGAAAAAACGCAACCGCCGACACGGGCGCCGCACCGGCCGGGCCGCGCCGCCAGGCGCCAGTGCGCCGCGGGGGCGCACCCCGGCCCTGTCGCGCTGCCGAACCACTCCGCCATGCACAAGTGCGGCCGGGCGCACCGCTACCGGGAATGCTCACGACCGGTGCGCCGGCGGCGCGGACAGGCAAACCCGGGGCAAGCGGCGGTTTCATGACGCGACACGGGCGGACAAGCCCAAGGAAAGCCACTGCCTCATAACCAGTACGCCGGCAAGACGGGGCGCGACAACGCCGCCCGGTCAAGGCGCCGCGCCCGCCGCGGCGGCCAGCGCCACGCCGGTGCCGCCCAGCCCGCAGTACCCGCCGGGGTTTTTCGCCAGGTACTGCTGGTGGTAGTCTTCTGCGTAGTAGAACTCGGGGGCGTCCCGCACCTCCGTGGTAACGGCGCCGTAGCCGGCGGCGGTCAGGGCCGCCTGGTACTGCTGTTGCGTCTCCTGCGCCAGGCGCCGCTGGGCGGCGTCAAACACGTAGATGCCGGAACGGTATTGCGTGCCCGCGTCATTGCCCTGGCGCATGCCCTGGGTGGGGTCGTGGTTTTCCCAGAAAGTCTGCAACAGGCGGCGGCAACTGAGCCGGGCGGGGTCATACACCACCAGCGTTGCCTCGTTGTGCCCGGTCCGGCCGCTACATACTTCCCGGTAGGTGGGATTGGGCGTATGGCCCGCGGCATATCCCACCGCGGTGGTATATACGCCGTCAAGCAGCCAGAACGTCCGCTCCGCGCCCCAGAAACAACCCATACCCAGAATGAGCCGCTCCAGCCCCGGCGGAAACGGCGGCTTCAAGGGCCGGCCGGTGACAAAATGCCGGTTGGTGAGCGGCAGGGGCTGGGTGCGCCCCGGCAGGGCTTCCGCCGCCGCCGGCAGGCGCATCGGGGCGGCGCCCAGAGTCAGGAACATGGGCGCGGCGCAGGGCGCGGCGGCGCCCGCCTCAACTCTCCGGAATGGTCGCCAGGGCCTGGCGCCAGGCAGGGGAGTCCAGCAGGTCCGCCGACCAGCGCCGGATCTCGGCAAAGTCCGCCAGCGGCAGGTCCAGCATCTCGGCGTGGGGCAACCAGGACACGATGGCGTGGTCCGCCAGCGTCGCCCCGTCGCCCACCAGCGCGGCGCGGCCTTTCAGATGATCGTTCAACACCGCGCCGAAGCGGGCGAGGTTTTCCAGAGCCTCATTCAGTTTCTCCTGGTCCGGCGCACCCAGTCCCAGCATGTCCTTGATCAGCTTCTCGTAGGCGATGGCGCCGCAGGCGGCGCTCCAGTGCGCCGTGTTCCAGAACAACCACTGCGCCATCCGCACCCGCTCTTGCAGGGCCTCGGGCAACAAGTCGTTGCCCGGCTTCGACTGGGCCAGGTACAGCATGATGGCGCCGGACTCCCACAGCACAAAATCGCCGTCCACCAGGGTGGGGATCTTGTGGTTGGGATTCAGGGCGATGAACTCGGGGGTCAGGTGCTCCTGCTTCGTCAGGTCCAGGGGAATCAGCTCCAGCTCTATGCCCAGCTGGTTGGCCACCGCCTGGCAACGCAGGGAATTAGGGGACGGGGGAAAAGTATATAATTGCATGGCTTTTGTTTCCTGTGACGGGTTTTATCTGTCTTGCATTATAACATGATCGCCCACGAAAGGGTTGTCTTTTCGCTCTTGGCCGAAAGTGGAGGCGGGGCCGTGGCCGGGAATGAATTTCACCTCGTCCCCCAGGGGCCAGAGACGGGTCTTGATGGAGCGGATCAAGGCGGCGTGGTCGCCCTGGGGGAAGTCCGTGCGGCCTATGGAGCCGCGAAACAGCACGTCCCCGACGATGGCGATGCGGCTGGCGGGGTCGTGGAAAACGACGTGGCCGGGCGTATGGCCGGGGCAGTGGCGCACCTCCAGGCGGATGTTGCCCACGGCAACCGCATCGCCGTCCTCCAGCCAGCGGTCGGGGACAAACGGCGCGGCGCCGGGAACGCCGAACATGGCGCCCTGCTCCGCCATCAGGTCGATCCAGAATTGGTCGTCCCGGTGCGGCCCTTCAATGGGCAGGCGCGCCGTCTGCGCCAATTCGAACACGGCGCCGGCGTGGTCCACGTGCGCGTGGGTCACCAGTATCTTTTCGGGTTCGGCGCCCAGGCGCTCCACCTGCGCCAGGATGCGGTCCAGGTCGCCGCCCGGGTCGACAATCGCCGCCCGGTTGGTCTCCTCGCACTGCAAGATGGCGGCGTTCTGCTGCAAAGGGGTGACTGGGACGATGGTGACGTTCATTTTGTCGGGCAAGCGATAATGGCGGGAATGATACCCGAAACGCCATGAGATTTAACCAGGTTTTGCTTGCCGGCGTCCTGATCAAGCGCTATCAGCGCTTCCTGGCGGACGTGCGGCTGGACGATGGGCGGGTGGTCACGGCGCACACGCCCAACACCGGCGCCATGTTGGGTTGTTGTACGCCGGGCGCCCGCGTCTGGCTGTCGGACTCCGGCAACCCGCAACGCAAGTACCCGCTGGGCTGGGAGCTGGTGGAGACCGCACCCGGGGTGCTCACGGGCGTCAACACCGGGCTGGCGAACCGGTTGGCGGCGGAAGGCGTTGAAAACGGCGTGATAACGCAGTTGCGGGGCTACGACAGCATGCGCCGGGAAGTGCGCTACGGCCGGGAGAACAGCCGCGTTGACCTGTTGTTGGAAGGCGCCGGCAGGCCGGCTTGCTACGTGGAGGTTAAAAACGTCACCCTGGCGCGGGACGGCGTCGGCTATTTTCCCGACGCCGTCAGCGAGCGCGGCAGCCGCCACTTGCGGGAACTGGCGGAGGTCGCGACCCGGGGACAGCGCGGCGTTATCTGCTTTTGCGTGCAACGCCGGGACGTGCATGAAGTCCGACCCGCCGACGACATAGACCGGCGCTACGGCGACACGCTCCGGCATGCCCTGGACCAGGGCGTAGAGGCCATTGCCTGGCGCGCGGACGTGTCAACGGAGGAGATTGTTATTGCTGACGGGCTGCCGGTGAACGCCCGACTGAGGTGCGGGGGCGCCGAGTGAGGCGCGCCGCTGAGAGGCCGACAAACTCGCTGAGGTGCGGGGGCGCCGAGTGAAGCGCGCCGCTGGGAGGCCGACAAACTCGCTGAGGTGCGGGGGCGCCGAGTGAGGCGCGCCGCTGGGAGGCCGACAAACTCGCCGGGGTGCGGGGGCGCCG
>CAZDXS010000253.1:0-1587 GCA_964509455.1 uncultured Enterobacteriaceae bacterium
GGGCGGACTTATAACACCATTCTGAAAGCGCCGCCGCCTGTTGCTGGCGCGAACATCCAGCACACCGGCAGGTTACTTGCCGCGCCGAAAAGCGACCTGGCATCCGCCTATGTCAACATTTTCCGTGCGCCAACCCCGGGACAGCCAGGCATTGGCTTGGCTCTGGCTTGTGCTGTTCGACCACCACGCCTGATGTTTGTATGCGCTTGAAGCCAAGCGAAACCCCAGCACCTCGTTTATTTGGCTGAACTTCATCGTTATTGGCGATTCGCCCCGCTTGTCCAGATACTCGCCAAGTCGGTCGTATTTGTTCCTGCGATTGCTGTGCTGGGAAGTCCCCGGCCGCTCCAGTTCCGCCCGCTCGGGACCTGTTGCCCGCTCCAGCGCACTTTCAGCCGGTGGACGTTCCGGTGCGCTGATGCGCTCGCCGCGCTCATGGCCTTTGAAAGGCGAACGGCACAACTCGTCCTTGAACTGCTCGATCTTTTTCGCCTGGGGCGCCTGCATCGCATCCAGCAGGACATTGGTCGCCACCAGGATCCGGTAGACCTCATCATTGGAAAATGTCCCCTGGTGCGCCCATTTGTTCCGATAATCCCGTAATTCTTTCACCAGGATTCGCTCCGTGTGCCTAAGCTTCAGGCTGAAAAAAACACGTTCCCAGTTGTTCAACATGACTCCGAGGAGTGCGGACACATCCCACTCCAGGAATGATTTTTTGTTCAGTTCGGAGGGCGTCCTGTAGTTCCGCACTTGGCGAATGTCGATCTTGCACGCATGCATGGCTTCCTTGGCCTTGCGCTCCACGAAAGGCGCCAGCGCCTCCCGCAACAGGTCCATAACCTTGCCGACCCGCTCGCGGTTGGTTATCGCCATGATGTCTTCCTCGCCCTCGGAATCTGCCGACTGCTCTGGCTCCATCCGCTTCGGTGTCGCTGTTTTCGCCGCCGCGTTTTCGCTGTCGTTTTGGAAATTCACCCGGAGTTTGGGTGCTGTTTGCTTCGGCTCTGCGGTTTTTGCCGCCGCCACGCCCGTGCTGTAACGCCGAAAAGTCACCTGGTTCCCACCCATGTCAACCTTTTCTGTGCGCCACCCTCGGGAAAGCCAGATATTTGCCTGACTTGCCCCGTTTGCCCACCAGGGGCGGTGGTTGTATGCGCTTTGAGGCAGGGGAAATCCCAACACATCTTCCACCTGCTTGAACGTCAGGGTTATGGGCGATGTAGTCTGCTTAGCGAGATATTCGCCCAGTGGGTCGTATTTGCTCATGCCGTATATCACACTGGAGATTTATCCCTGTTGGCGCTCACTCCGGCTTCACCGCTTGCGGGAACGCACGTCATCTAATGCGCCGAAAAGTCACCCAGCGCCCGCCTAGGTCAACATGTTCCACGCGCCAGCCACGGGACAGCCAGGCTTTTGCCTGAACATTGCTTTCGTTATTTCCCCACCAAGGGCGATAATTGTATGCGCTTTGAGGCAGATTTTTTCCCAACACGCCTTCTATCTGCTTGAACGTCAGCGTCACCGGCGATTCGCCTCGCTCATCCAGGTACTCGCCAAGTCGGTCGTATTTGCTCATGGGTT
>CAZDXS010000254.1:0-47889 GCA_964509455.1 uncultured Enterobacteriaceae bacterium
CACGATGAGCGGGAGCAGACGCTGAACCAGTTGCTGGTGGAAATGGACGGCTTTGACGGCAATGAAGGCATTATCGTCATTGCCGCCACCAACCGCCCCGACGTGCTGGACCCCGCCCTGCTTCGTCCCGGGCGCTTTGACCGCCAGGTGGTGGTGCCCCTGCCGGACATTCGCGGGCGCGAACAGATCCTCAAGGTGCACATGCGCAAGGTGGCGCTGGGCGACAACGTGAAACCGCAGATCATCGCGCGCGGCACGCCGGGATTTTCCGGCGCGGATCTTGCCAACCTGATCAACGAGGCCACCTTGCTGGCGGCGCGGGCGGGCAAGAAACTGGTCGACATGGATGACTTCGAGCGCGCCAAGGACAAGGTGATGATGGGCGCGGAGCGGCGCTCCATGGTGATGAGCGATGAGGAAAAGAAGCTGACGGCGTACCACGAGTCCGGCCATGCCGTTGTCGGGCGCCTGGTGCCCGGCCACGACCCCGTTTACAAGGTCACCATCATTCCCCGGGGCCGCGCCCTGGGCGTGACCATGTTCCTGCCGGAGGAGGACCGGTTGAGTTATTCCCGGCAGTTCCTGCAAAGCCAGATCTGCTCCCTGTTTGGCGGGCGCGTGGCGGAAAGCCTGATTTTCGGGGAAGACGCCGTGACCACCGGCGCCAGCAACGACATTGAACGCGCCACCATGTTGGCGCGCAACATGGTGACCAAGTGGGGGCTCTCGGACAAGATGGGACCCCTGGCGTACCAGGAGGACGAGGGCGAGGTGTTTCTGGGACATTCCGTCACCCGGCATTCGACCGTCTCCGCCGCCACCCAGAACGACATAGACGCGGAAGTGCGCGACATCATAGACAGGAACTACCAGCGCGCCCGGGAACTGCTGGAGGCGAACCTGGAAAAGCTGCACCTGATGGCCGCGGCCCTGATCAAGTACGAGACCATCGACGCGGACCAGATTGACAGCATCATGGAAGGGAAGGAGCCGGGGCCGCCCGCCGGCTGGGGCGATGAAGACGACAAGACCAGCGGCGCCGCGCCGGCCGACCCGGAAGAAGAGGCGGAGCAGGACGAGGCGCCGTCCGCCGATGAATCCGTCATCGACGGGCCGGCCCGGCCAGCGCAATAACGGCGCGGGGCGCGAGCCGGGGAAATGCAGGCCATGCCCGTAATTGCCGCGCCGCGCCGCGCCGGGGCTGAGCCGGCGGCGGGGATTTACCGGTGACGGGAACGCGCAAATACTTCAACACGGACGGCATTCGCGGCCGCGTCGGCACCGGGTACATCACGCCCGGCTTCATGATGAAACTGGGCTGGGCCGTGGGCAAGGTGCTGGGAGAAGAGGCCGGCGGCACGGTGCTCATCGGCAAGGACACCCGCCTGTCGGGGTACATGCTGGAGTCCGCGCTGGAGGCGGGGCTGTCCGCCGCCGGCATGAACATCGGGTTGCTGGGGCCGTTGCCCACGCCCGTGGTCGCCTACGTCACCAAGCGCAGCCAGGCCCGGGCCGGCATCGTGATCACCGCTTCCCATAATCCCTACCACGACAACGGCATCAAGATTTTTTCCAGTGACGGCAGAAAACTGTCGGACGCCATCGAAATGCGGCTGGAGGAAGAAACGGCGTCGGGATTCGATGTCATTGCCGCCGCCCGGCTGGGCAAGGCCCACCGGGTTACGGACGCGGCGGAACAGTACATGGATTTTTGCAAGGAGCGGATGCGTTGCGATTTGAGCGGGCTTAGCATGGTCATCGACTGCGCCAACGGCGCCGCCTACCGCATAGCGCCCACGCTGTTCAAGGCGCTGGGCGCCTCTGTTGAGGCGCTGGGCGTGACGCCGGACGGCACGAATATCAACCGCGGTTGCGGCGCCGCCAGCCCGCAGCGGTTGTGCGACGCCGTGCCGGCGCGGGGGGCGGACGTGGGGCTGGCTTTCGACGGCGACGGCGACCGGCTGATCATGGTCGACCGCGAGGGGCAGCTAACGGACGGCGATGAAATGCTGTGCATCCTCGCCCGGGAGCAGAAAGAAAAACTGAACGGCGGCGTGGTGGGCACGCAAATGAGCAACGCGGGACTGGAGCAGTCCCTGCGGGAAATGGACCTGGACTTTTACCGGGCGCGGGTGGGGGACCGCTACGTGACGGAGTTGTTGCACGAGAAAAAACTGTTTCTGGGCGGCGAGCAGTCCGGCCACATCGTCAACCGGCATTTTGCCGACACGGGCGACGGCATCGTTTCCGCCTTGCAAGTGTTGAGTGCGATGCGTCGCAACGGCGTCGGCTTACACGAGCTGAAAAACGGGATGAAAAAATACCCGCAGACCCTGTGCAACATAAAATTGCGCAAACCCATCAACATCGGGGAGTACCCGGGCATCGCCCGGCTGGTCAAGGACGTAGAGGAGCAACTGGACGAGCCCGGCCGCGTCCTGTTGCGCCCGTCCGGCACGGAGCCCCTGTTGCGGGTGATGGTGGAAGGCGGCAACGACTCGCAGGTCCGGACCATGGCGGAGCAACTGGCCCGCAACATAGAGCAGATTATCAGCTGAGCGTTGCGGCGGCGCCGGGTGCGCGGGCGGGCGCACGGCGCCAATGCCGGCGGGCGGGGCGGTAACAACGACTGCAAGTCAGGATCATGGCGAAGCAACCGGCCCGCAACATAGAGCAGACTATCAGCTGAGCATGGTCGGCGGCGCCGGGCGTGCGGGCAAGCGGGGCGGCGCCATAAGCCGGCAGGATGTCGCCTTTGTTGCGGCCGGCGGGGCGGGGCGGCAACAACCGCGGCATTGAACAGGCCGGCCGGCGACGCGGCGGCAACGACTCGCAAGTCAGGATCATGGCGAAGCAACCGGCCCGCAACATAGAGCAGATTATCAGCTGAGCCTGGTCGGCGGCGCCGGGCGCGCGGGCAAGCGGCGCGGCACCGGCGAGCGGCAATGCCGGCGCGGCCGACAAGACATGAAGTTAAACGCGGGCAACGTTTCCATTCATGGGCAAAATTTCACGAAAACGCATTTTGATAGCGGACAAAATCTCGCCGGAAGGCGAGGCGTTCTTGCGCGGGCAGGAGGGCGTCGCCGCGGACAACATCAACGGGCTTGACGAGGGCGCCCTGTGTGAGCACATCGGCGACTATCACGGGGTCATCGTGCGCAGCGCCACGACCATCACGGCGCCGGTGATTGACGCGGCCGCCAACCTGGAAGTCATCGGCCGCGCCGGCATAGGCGTCGACAACATTGATATTGAGCAAGCCACCAGTCGCGGCATCGCGGTGCTGAACACCCCGGACGCCAATGTAACCACCACGGCGGAGCTCACCCTGGCCCACGTGTTCTCATTGAGCCGCAACCTGCCGCAGGCCGATAAATCGGTGCGGTCGGGAGAATGGCAACGGGCGCGTTTCACCGGCGTGGAGCTGGCCGGCAAGGTGCTGGGGATCATCGGCTACGGCCACATCGGCCGCGCCGTGGCAGCCAAGGCCGTGGCGCTGGATTTGCAGGTGATGGCTTACGACCCTTTCGTGACGGAGGAGCGCCTGCAGGCCGACGGCGTGCTCGGCGCGGACCTGGACCAGTTGCTGAAAGAAGCGGACTACGTCAGCTTGCATTGCCCGCTGAACGACAAGACCCGCCACGTCATCAACGGCGAGCGGTTGCGGGCAATGAAGCCCGGCGCCCGGCTGATCAACTGCGCCCGGGGCGGGCTGGTGGACGAGGCGGCCCTGTACGAGGCGCTCAAGAGCGGCCGCCTGGCCGGCGCCGCGCTGGACGTATTTTCCCGGGAGCCCCCCGCCGACTCCTCCCTGCTGACCCTGGACAACGTGTTGCTGACGCCGCACCTAGGCGCCTCCACCCGGGAGGCCCAGGCGGCCACCGGCCTGGATATCGCCCAGCAGGTATGCATCTACCTGCGCACCGGCGAGCCCATCAACGCCATCAACCTGCCGGCCGTGTCCGCCGACGAGCTGGTGCGGCTGCGCCCTTACTTGGCCCTGGCGCAACGGCTGGGCAAGTTGCTGGCGCCCATGATTCCCGGCGCCATGCGCCGCCTGGAGGTCACCCTGTACGGCGAGGCCGCGGAGCGGGACATGAGCAGCATCGCCACGGAAGGGCTGGTGGGACTGCTGGGCGGGCACATGTCCGCGGCGGTGAACCGCATCAACGCGCAACACATCGCCGGGCAACAGGGGCTGGACCTGGTGGAGGCCAAGGGCGGCGAACATCCCGATTACCACGCGGCGGTGGGGCTTGCGGTCCGCCACGGCGACCGCGTCACGAAAGTGCTGGGGACGCTGTTCAACAAGAAGCGCCCGCGCCTGGTGCGCATCAACGACTACGAGATTGAGGCGGCGCTGGAAGGGCGCCTGCTGGTTACCCGGCACCGGGACCAGCCCGGCGTGGTCGCCGCCGTCAGCAACCTGCTCGCCGCGCGGAAAATCAACATCTCGCGCATGCAGCTGGGCATTGTCGCCGGCAGCAACAAGGCGGTGGCGGTAATCGGCGTCTCCACGGAGCTGGACAGCGAGTTGATGGATAAACTCGCCGAAATCGACGCCGTCAGCAAGGTTATCCAGGTCAATCTTTAGTCCCCGGCCCGGCGACGCCGCGCCGCGACAAGCAGATGAACACGATGAAAGGGTTTCAGCATGCCTCGGGGCCGCCGCGAAGCGCAGGCGGCGAGCGAGTCCCCGGCCCGGCGACGCCGCGCCGCGCCGCAGCAAGCAGATGAACGCGATGACAAGAATTCAGCATGCCCCGGGGCCGCCGCGAAGCGCGGGCGGCGGGCGGGACGCGCGGGGGGGCGGCGTCAGCGGCTCGAACAACACCGGCGAACCGGGCGGGAGGCGCTAAGGTGCGCATCAAGGCATTCAGGGGCTACCGCCCGCACCCGGCAAGAGTCGCCGCCGTCGTGTCGCCGCCTTACGACGTGCTGAGCAGCGCCGAGGCCAGGGCGGCAGCGGCCGGCAACCCGAATTCATTCCTGCGCGTGGCCAAGCCGGAAATCGCTTTTCCGCCGGACGCGGCCCCGAACGACGCGGCGGTGTACCGGGCGGCGGCAACGCAATTCCAGGACTGGTTGCGGGACGGGACGTTTTTCCGCGACCCCGAGGAATGCCTGTACGTCTATGAACTGGTCAATGACGGCCGACCCAAAACGGGGGTGGTCGCCGCCGCCGCCGTGCAGGACTACCTGGACGGCAGGATTAAAAAGCACGAGCTAACCCGGCGCGACAAGGAGCAGGACCGCGCCCGACACATTCGCGCTGCCATGCTGAATGCAGAGCCGGTCATGTTCGCCTACCGCCATGACCCGGCCATTGACGCCCTGGTCGCCGACGTCAGGGAGGCAGAGCCGGAATATGACTTCATCGCAGAAGATCGGGTTCGGCACCGTCTCTGGGCAGTCGCCGACCCGGACGCCGTCGCCGCGCTCATCGCCGCTTTCGCAGACATCGATGCCTCCTACGTGGCGGACGGACATCATCGCAGCGCCGCCGCGGCCGTGGTCAGCCGGGACCTGCGCACCGAGCGCGGCCCGGGCGGCGCGGACGCGGCATCCGATTATTTCCTGGCGGTGCATTTTCCGGACCGGCAACTGGAGATCCTGGACTACAACCGGCTCGTCGCGGACCTGGGAGGCATGGGCGCGGCCGCTTTTCTGCAAGCGCTGGCGGCGGCGTTCACGGTGGAGAACGCGGGGGCGCATGCCGTCAGGCCGCAGCGCCATCGCGAGCTGGGCATGTACCTGGCGGGCGAGTGGCGGCGGCTGACCGCCCGGGGGCGCGAGGACGGCGCCGGCATCGCCGCCCTGGGCGTCAGCATCCTGTCGGAGCGCATTCTGCACCCGTTGCTGGGCATTCACGATCTGAGAAGCGACCCGCGCATTGCCTTCGTCGGCGGCGCCCGGGGCGCGGCGGAACTGGAGGCGCGAGTGAACAGCGGCGAAATGGCGGTCGCCTTCACGCTCTGCCCGGTAGCGGCGCAGGAACTCATGGACATCGCCGACCGCGGCGAGATCATGCCGCCCAAGGCCACCTGGTTTGAACCGAAACTGGGCAGCGGCCTGGTGGTTTATGGGTTGGAAGATTAGGCGCGCGGCGCCGCGCCGGCGCGGCGACAACGCCCGACGCGGCGGAGCACAACGAACCCGCCGCGGAAAAAAGACGGCACGGCATGCCGTTGCCGTAGTAAAATCCACCCCGGGCCGGCGCACTGCGAGCGCCGGACGAGACGGAGAGGTGCCAGAGCGGTTGAATGGGGCAGACTCGAAATCTGTTGTGCGCTTCGGCGCACCGTGGGTTCGAATCCCACCCTCTCCGCCAGGCATTCACAACTAGTTGCAACGCCATTGACCGAAGAAAACCAGGAGGACGCCGCGGCGCGCTGGCACAGGCTGCTCAGGTACTACGGCGCCTGCATTGCTCTTGAAAACGCCGGCGAGGCCGCCTTGCACTCGTCCTCGCAAGGCAAAGACTTCCTGCCGGCGCCGCCCCAGGGGCAGGAGTGGGTTGCCTCCGGCAGGGAAAAACTGGAGCTGGGGCGGCAAGACGACAAGGCGGATGCTTTTCTGCGCGGGCCGCGCTGGAGCAACGCGCCGGTCTCGTATTTTTACGGCTTTCCCAGCCACATAAAGCAGACGGGGCGGGACGGGGCGGAGCGGCTCATTCAACCCATTCTGATTTTCGATGCGGCGCCGGCGGAAGAGGAAAACAGTTGCGCGTTCGTCCTGCAAACCGGCCGGCCGCGCATCAACTCGGCTTTTCTCGCCGATAAAACGCTGCTCACCAGCGTCGAGGAGCGCCGGCAGGTCACCGAGGCCTTGTTGGGAGCCTGGGACGAGGAGAAAAGCGCGCGGGAAAACCTGGCGATGATCCTGCGTCCGCTGGCCAAATTGTTGCCCCCCAGCGCGTTGTTTTCCAAGAATATTTTGAGCGGCGGCACAGAAGCGCTGAGCGACCGAACCGGCATCCTGCCCGTTGGCGTCGTGTTCAAGGGCGTGGAATCGAAGTACACGGCGGGGTTGGAACAAGAACTGGATAAACTACGGGAGGGCGGCGCGCCCAATCGCGTCCTGCGGCTGGTCATCAACAGGGACGCGGCGGTGAAAGAGGATGACGGCGATGGAGAGTTGCTGGAAATAACGCCCCTGAACGATGAACAACGCAGCGCTGTGAGGAGCGCTTTCAACAATACGATGACGCTGGTCACCGGCCCGCCCGGCACCGGCAAGTCCCAGGTGGTCCTGAACATCATCGCCAACGCCCTGTTGCACGGCGACAGCGTCCTGTTCAGCAGTAAAAACCACAAGGCGGTGGACGTGGTGGTCAACCGCCTGTTGCAACTGCAATCCGAGCCGCTCATCATCAAGTACGGGGCCAATGAGCGCGAAGTTGAATTCGCCGAATCGTTCCTGTCCGCCGTCGAGCGCGCCGCCGGCCAGGACCGGCAACAACTGGAAAGAGAAACCAGGGAATGTCGGGAAAGACTGGCCGCGGTGCGCACCGAGGAGAGAAACGCGCAACAGGTTCTGGACCGCACGGTGAAGCGCCGCAACCGCATTCGCCGCATCGACGCGGCGCTGGAGGCCCTGGTCGCGAGCCTGCCGCCGGCGCTTGCCGCAAACCTGGATCCGTATCGGCGGGTTGAAGCCGGCAGGGGGTTTTACAAGTCCCTGGCGGCGCTGTCCCGCCTGGTGAAAAAGATTGACAAGGGGCCGGGGCCGGCGGCGCGCCTGGCCGCCCTGCTGGGCTTTACGCTGGAGCGGCGCGCGATGAAGGCGGCCGCGGCGCTTCTGGCGGCCGCGCCGGTTGCCGGCGTCGCGCTCACCCTGCGTTCCCTGCATGACTGCCGCGAGCTCCTGGCCATAGGCCGCACCCTGGAGCAATGGATGGAACTCCAGGCGCAACTCCTGGAAGCGGTGCGCCGCAACGAAAACGAGACGCCCATGGAGGTTTTGCGGGAGCGCATCGCCGCCGCCAGGGAGCGCGTGGTAAGCAGCAGCATCTTTTATGTTGACGCGCTGATGCGGCGCCGGCTGAAATCGCTTGACGCAAAACAACGGCGCAACATTGCGGACTACGTGAGCGTTGCCCGGCGGCTGGACAGGGACGTGGCGGGCGGTGCGCTGGCCGAGCAGTTGAGAGTGGAGCGCGGGCGCATGTTCGCCGGCGTCGTGAAGGCGTTTCCCGCCATGGCTGTTACCAACCTGTCGGTGCGGCGCACGCTGCCCTTGGAGGCCGATGCGGTGGACATCGTCATCATTGACGAGGCGTCCCAGTGCGACATTGCCTCGGCGTTGCCCTTGCTGTACCGCGCCCGACGCGCCGTTGTCGTGGGCGACCCGAACCAGCTCACGCATATTTCCCTGTTGCACCAGGCGGACGACCAGCAACTGCAACAGCAGGCGGGCTTGACCACGACGGATGACCAGCGCTTTCTCTACACCATCAACTCGCTTTTCGATGTGGGCCGCGGCATCGTGGGCAGCGGCGCGAAATTCGTTCACCTGCTGGAGCACTACCGCAGTCGCGCAGAGATCATAAACTTCTCCAACCGGGCGTTTTACGGCGGCAAGCTGAGCGTGTGGACGGACTACCAGGCCTTGCGCGATGCGGGCCATCCGCGCGCGCTGGCGTGGCACGACGTGGCGGGCGAGGTGGAGCGACCGCCTAGCGGCGGCGCGTACAATATACCGGAAGCCGCGGCCGTTGCCGCGTTGATTGAGCGCATTGCCGCGAACATCGCGGCGCGGAATGACGGTCGGCCCGTGTCGCTGGGCGTGGTGACGCCGTTTCGGGAACAGGCGAACCGAATCCGGCGCCTGGTGGAGCAAAAAGCGGGCGCGGCGCAGTTGCGGCCGCTGGATTTCATCGTCGACACCGCCCACAAGTACCAGGGCGATGAGCGGGACGTGATGCTGTTCTCGCCCGTCGTGTCGCGCAACGCCCGACGGGGACAGTTGCAGTTTCTAAGCAACACCGCCAACCTGTTCAACGTGGCGCTGACCCGCGCCCGGGCGGAGCTGCACGTGGTCGGCGACCGGCAGGCATGCGCACAATCCGGCGTCTCCTACCTTGCCGATTTCGTGCGGTACGTCGAAGAGCTAGAGGAGGACCAGGCGGGCAAGAACGGCGGCGGCTTCGAATCGCCCTGGGAGGAGGCCTTGCACAAAGCCCTGGCGCAGGTCGGCGTCAACGCCGTCCCGCAGTATTCGTTTCAGCAGTATCGCCTGGATCTTGCCATACCGGACGCGACACCGCCGCTGGCCATCGAGGTGGACGGCGAGACGTGGCATCGGGACCTGGACGGCGGGTGCCTGCGCTCGGACTTGAGGCGCGACCAGCATCTCGCCCGGCACGGCTGGCGGGTCAAGCGCTTTTGGGTCTATCAGCTGAAAAACGACCTGCCGCGTTGCGCAGCAGAGATAAAGGAGATGTTGCGGCCGCGTTAGTTGCCGTGCGAACGGCGGCGCCGCGCCATCCGCGCCGCGGCGCTCGAAGCCTCTGCCGTTGCCGCCCCCCGCGTTCCACCGCCCGGCATTTCCCGCGCCAGGCCGGCGAGCGGGCGCCTTTTCCGAGACACAACATCCTGGCGGACGGCGGCAACGAGCAGGCCAACCGAACCACGCGAGAGAGCTCACTCCCGGCGCCAGGGAGAGACGGGGCTGGACTCGGTCAGTCGCGGCCTGGTCGACAGTCAACGCCAAGGCGCATTTGCGCCCGCGCCCGGTTCAGGCGTCGCCCTTGCGCCTTGCGTACTCTTTCTCGGACAACCGCCAGCCGCCTCTGCCGTTTTTCTGGGCTTTTTGGACGACCTTGCCCTGCTCATGCAACTCGCTGAGGCAACCGGTGACTATCGCATCGTTGATATGGACAACCCCTGGCTCCCGATAAATCCCAGCGCGTTTGCTTATATCTGCCGCGCCCAGGCCGCATCTTTCCGGGTAGTGCTCGAATAAAATATCAAGTACGGCTTCGTGCAGGTCGCGTATCGCCTCAGGGCTGCTCGCCGGCCGTCTCCTCCTGCCAAAAATCTTTTTCAACGCCGCCTCCAGGAGTTGCTTAAAACTGATCATCGGCGCTCTCCTCCAGTCGCTTCACGGCTATTTTCACGTAATCGCTGTTGATCTCGATGCCGATGCACAAACGCCCCGCCTCCCGTGCGGCGATGGCGGTGGAACCGCTGCCCAGGAACGGGTCCAGCACCACCTGGCCGGGCAATGTAAACAGTTGCACCAGGTGAGCGAGCAGGGGCGCCGGCTTCACGGTCAGGTGCCCGTTGTAACGCGGCCGGGCGGGTTTTTCCACGGTCATCAACGCGGCCGGAGAAACCCCGTCCAAGGAGCGGGAAGCGTCCATCAGGCCGGTGCGCCATTTCAGCCAGTTATCGACGAACGTGCCGTCTTTCGGCTTTTGCGCCAACATCATGGTTTCGAACTGCGGGCGCAACTGCGGCGTCTTACGTCCGCCCAGCTCGCGTATGATTCGCTCTTTTTCACGGGCGGGAATATTCCTGCGCTTGACGAAATGGTCCTGGGAAAAGGCCTTGAACTGCGCCTTGCGCGTGTAGTGCCACGCCAGCAGGTCGCGTATCTCGAATCCTGCGTCCTCGGCGGCAATAGCCAGGCGATGAGACAGTCGCGGCTGACTGAAACACACGAAGAATCCGCCGGGCGCCAGGACGCGCAATAATTCGGCGCACACCGGCGCCATGAACGCCTGGAAAGCGGGGCCCTGGCGCCGGTCGAATTTCATTCCCACCGGCAGGCCGCCGATGACGCCCGCCTTGGCCCTGCTCCCCCGTATGCGCCCGTCATTCCAGTCGGCGCCAAGCCCGTCCAGGAAATACGGCGGGTCAGTGAGAACGAAGTGAACGCTGTTGGCATCCATCCGCCTGAGTTCGTCCCTGCAGTCGCCCGTCCTGATGTCTGACTGCTTTTTGTCGCTGGCGCAACGCGAGTGACTGCCATGCTTTTCGCCAAACATTGTTGTCTGCCTTTCACCCATTGGCTACTGCCCAAACCCCGGATCGTAGTCTGTCCACTCGTCGCCGTCTGCCAGCCGCTCCTTCAAAAATTCCATAAAAGGCTTCGCGCCCCGCCTCCGATTGCAATTCTGGCATAACAACTGCTTGTTTTCTGCCGAGTCAGCGCCTCCTTTTGCTCTCGCTCGTATGTGATCAACGTCGGGACGCTTGGGAAGAACGGCAAGGCATCCAAGGCAAAACCCCCATTGCTTCAACCGGTATGCTTCAATTATTCTTTTGTCCCCGCCCCAGTCAGGTACAGCAGAAACTTTCTCATCTCGCTGGCGAAAAGCGGTTTCTGTCAGCTCCCATCCAGGTCTGTCATTTTTTTGCACGCACTTTTCCAACAGATTGTCTTTGACCAACGAGTTAAGAATGCCCCAGACAATGTGGTCATTCCCCTGTTTGGTGGCATATCCTGGCTCCCGGAATATGTCTGCCCGCCTGCCTATCTCGGCGGCGCCCAAGCACTCCCCGTTCTTTTTTGCATTATAAAGGACCTCAAGAACGGCAACCCTCAAGTGTGCAACCCCCTTGCGCCCGTGCCTTTTTTCAAGCGACGGGATCTCCATTACGCCCACCCTCGAATATGGATTTGGGGGACCTCCGCACATCCCCGGTTTGACTCGGCGCCAACCCTCTCCCTGCCAGGCCATTGTTGGGCCGGCGGGCTCATCGGGGCGCTTTGCTCCGGTTCAGCAATGAGACTCGAGTCATGCCTGCTTACTTCTTGTTGAACCACGCCAGGATGCCGTCCAGTTGCTCCAGGGAATCGTAGGCGATGCGCAACGCGCCCTTGCCGGACTTGTTCCCCCGTATGGTCACCGCGGCGCCCAGCTTGTCGGACAGGTCGGTTTCCAGTTTCCGGGTGTTGGGATCGACCCGGGGGCGCTTGCCTTTCCCGCCGGTTTTTTTCTCCCGCAGGCGGCGCACCAGCTCTTCAACATCGCGCACCGGCAGGTTCTCTTTCACGATGCGCCGCGCCGCTTGCCGTTGCTGTTGCGCGGTCAGCGTCAGCAGGGGACGCGCGTGGCCCATCTCCAGTTTGCCGTCCCCCAACAACTTCTTCACTTCCTCGTCCAACTCCAGCAACCGCAACAGGTTGGTCACCGTTGGGCGCGACCGCCCCACCGCCGCGGCGATGCGGCTGTGGGTCATCCCGAACTCATCCAGCAGGCGCGCCAATCCCTGGGCCTGTTCCAGCGGGTTAAGATCTTCCCGCTGAATATTTTCTATGAGGGCGATGCACGTCACCGCCTGGTCGTCCAGCTCTTTCACGGTGGCGGGGATCTCGCGCAACCCCGCCAGTTGCGCCGCGCGCCAGCGCCGCTCGCCGGCAATGATTTCAAACTTTCCGTTATCCAGGGGTCTGGCCACTATGGGTTGCAACACGCCCTGCGCCTTGATGGATTCCGCCAGCTCTTTCAGGGCGTCCTGGTCAAAGTTGCGGCGCGGCTGGCGGGCGCTCTGTTGCAACAGGTCGATGGGCAGTCGCCGCGCATCGCCGGAGTCGGCGGCGGCTGTCGCGCCCAGCAGGGCGTCCAGCCCCCGCCCCAGCCCTTTCTTGCGCGCGCTCATCCTTGCGGGGCGCCTCGTTTCTCGCGCCGCAACATCTCGGCCGCCAGGGACAGGTAGGCAACGGCGCCCCGGGAAGTCCGCTCGTACTTGATGATGGGCAGGCCGTGGCTGGGGGCCTCCGCCAGGCGCACGTTGCGGGGAATGGTCGTCTGGTAAACCTTGTCGCCGAAGTGTTGCAACAGCTGCTCCGACACTTGGCCGGACAGGTTGCTGCGCTGGTCGAACATGGTGCGCAACAGGCCGTCGATGCGCAGGCCCGGGTTCAACTCGCGGCGGATTTTTTCTATGGTCGTCAGCAAGGCGGTCAACCCCTCCAGGGCGTAATATTCACATTGTATAGGAATCACCACGGCGGCGGCAGCGACCAGCGCGTTTACCGTCAACATGTTCAATGAGGGCGGACAGTCAATAAAGACAAAATGATACTCGGCGCCCACCGGCGCCAGGGCTTCCCGCACCCGCCCGGGCTTTTCCAGCAACGCCGCTTCGGCGCCGGTCAGGTCCCCGTTGCCGGGCAACAGGTCGTAGCCGCATTCCGGCGCGCGCACCAGCGCCGCCGCGACGTCCTTGCGCTCCACCAGCACTTCGTAGGCGCTTAGGTCCAGCTGGTTCTTATCGATGCCGCTGCCCACGGTGGCGTTCCCCTGGGGGTCCAGGTCAACCAACAACACCCGACGCCCGGCCGACGCCAGCGAGGCGGCCAGGTTGATGCTGGTGGTGGTCTTGCCCACCCCGCCTTTCTGGTTCGCCACCGCGATGATTTTGCCCACCAGGTTGCTCACTGGATTCCCCCTCCGGCAGTCCGTCAGTGGGCGGGTTGCGGTTGCGGCGCGTGGTCGCCTGCGCTTTCGCTCGCGCCCTCGCCGGCAGGCGCCGGGACCTCGCGGATTACCAGGTTCCGGGCCGCGGTGATGCCGGGGACCGCCAGTCGTACCACCTGCGTATTCTCCCTGAAAGCGGCCGCCGCTTGCAACTCCGCCGCCGGCATTCTGCCCTTCATGGCCAGGATGCGCGCCCCCGGGCGGGCCAGGTGTGCGATGCGCCCATAGAAAACCGCCAAGGCGCCAAAGGCCCGGGAAATGATGGACGAGTAGTCGGCGGCGGGTTGAAACCGCTCGACCCGGCAATGGACAATTTCGACGTTGTCCGTTTTCATGGCAAGCGCAATCCGGCGTAAAAAACGAACTTTTTTGCCGTTGCTCTCCAGCAACGACCACTGCCGCTCCGGTTGCGTCAGCGCCAGGATGAACCCGGGCAATCCGGCGCCGGCGCCCACATCCAGGCACCGGTTTCCCTTGAGGTGCGGCAACACGGACAGGCTGTCCAGGACGTGCACAGCGATCATTTGCTCCCGCTCCCGCACGCCCGTCAGGTTGTACGCCCGGTTCCACCTGGCCAACATGGCGGTGTACTCGAGGTAAGCGGCGGTGGGGCAACGCCGCGCATCCAACCCCAGTCCGGCCAGGCCCTCCTGCAACCGCCGCAACAGTTGTTCCTCGCGCAAGGGATGTTCAAGCGCTGAGCGGCAGGGTGCGCTTCTTCAAGTACACCCGCAGCAGGGAGACGGCCGCCGGCGTCACGCCCGGCATCCGGGCGGCCTGGCCCAGGGTGTGGGGCCGCTGCGCCGCCAGCTTCTCCGCCACTTCCGCGGACAGGCCCGTTACCGCCAGAAAATCCACCTCAGCGGGAAACCGGGCGTCCTCATCGCGCTTGTTGCGGGCAATATCCTGCTCCTGGCGCTCCAGGTAGCCGTGGTACCTGGCCTGCGTCTCGATTTGCCGGACAACCGCCGCCGGCAACTGGGCGGGCTCAAAATCCGGCACGGCCGCCAGGTCCTGGTAGCTGAGGTCGCTACGGCGCAACAACTGCAACAGGTTGACGTTGCCGCGACCGCCCGGGCGCACCGCCGCCGTCAAGGAATTCGCCTTGACCCAGGTGGAAGCCAGCCGTTGCTGTTCCCGGGCAATGGCCTCGCGCTTTTCCTGGAAGGCGCGCCAGCGGGCGTCATCCACCAGGCCCAGCTCCCTGCCCGCCTCGGTCAGGCGCAGGTCGGCGTTGTCCTCGCGCAACGACAGGCGGTACTCCGCCCGGCTGGTGAACATGCGATACGGCTCCGTCACGCCCCGGGTAACCAGGTCGTCCAGCAACACGCCGATGTAGGCCTGGTCGCGCCGCGGAACCCAGGGGTCTCGTTGTTGCACGCGCCGCGCCGCATTGAGGCCGGCAATCAGCCCCTGGCAGGCCGCCTCTTCGTAGCCGGTGGTGCCGTTTATCTGGCCGGCGAAAAACAGCCCGGCGACGCCCTTGGTTTCCAGCCAGGGGTGCAGGTCCCGGGGGTCGAAGAAGTCATACTCTATGGCATAACCCGGGCGGGTGATGTGAGCCCGCTCCAGCCCCTTGATGGAGCGCACCAATTGCCGTTGCGCTTCGTAGGGCAGACTGGTGGAAATGCCGTTGGGATACACCTCCGTGGTCGTTAGCCCCTCCGGCTCGAGAAAGATCTGGTGGGACGTCTTGTCGGCGAAGCGCACCACCTTGTCCTCCACCGAGGGGCAGTAGCGCGGGCCGACGGCCTGGATGTCGCCGTTGTACATGGGCGAGCGGTGCAATGCGGCGCGAATGACGTCGTGGGTGCGCTCGCAGGTATGGGTAATGTGGCAGGAAACCTGCCGGGGATGTTGTTCGGGCGTCCCCAGGAACGAAAACACCGGCGCCGGCTCGTCTCCCGGTTGCACGGCGAGCAGGCTGTAATCGATGGTGGCGCCGTCCAGGCGCGGCGGGGTGCCGGTCTTCAAGCGTCCGGCGCGAACCGGCAACTCACGCAGGCGGCTCGCCAGGGCGTTGGCCGGCGCCTCGCCGGCGCGCCCGCCCTGATAGTTGTTTTCACCCACGTGAATTCGCCCGCCCAGAAAAGTGCCGGTGGTCAACACCACGCAGGGAGCGTGAAAACGCAACCCGCCGCGGGTTGTCACGCCGCCCGCGGCATCGCCCGTTATCACCAAGTCGTCCACGGACTCCTGGAAGATGCGCAGGTTGTCCGCTTGCTCCAGCAGGGGGCGGACGGCGCCCTTGTAGAGAACGCGGTCGGCCTGGGCGCGGGTGGCTTGCACGGCGGGGCCCTTGCCGGCGTTGAGAATGCGAAACTGTATGCCGGCGCGATCCGCCGCTTGCGCCATGACCCCGCCCAGGGCGTCGATTTCCTTGACCAGGTGGCCCTTGCCGATGCCGCCGATGGCGGGGTTGCACGACATCTGCCCTAAGGCGTCGATGCTGTGGGTAAGCAACAAGGTGCGGGCGCCCAGGCGGGCGGCGGCCAAGGCGGCCTCGACGCCGGCATGGCCGCCGCCGACAATAATCACCTGGTATTCTTGCACGTGCGCGTTCATGGGGCCCTATTGTATAGCGTATGCGCCAAAACGGAAAACGGAACGACGGCGGCGCCCGGCGGAAAAACGGCTGCCGGCCATGCGTTTTGTCATCCTCTCCGTCCCTGTACGCGGCGCACGAGCGGCAGTCTCGCCGGTGTGCGTCCCTGGGAACGGCGACCACCGCAACGGCGGCGGGTCAATCCCAAAAAGTCGAAAAACCGCCAGTGCCTGGTTGCCTGCACTCGCGGCGATTACGGGGACGCGGACTTTGTTCAGCGTTGGGCGCGGGCGCGGCCTGGCCTGGGGAGCGCCAAAATATCAGCGTGCGCTCATGGAAGCCCACGCGCTCTCTGGGCGGCGCCGGCAACTTTCGCATCGGCACACGCTTTCCGATGTCGGGGAGAGGCTGGAGGCCCCCGTCGACTTGCACAGGCAGGGGGCGCGGGCGCGGCCCGGAGAGCGCCAAAATATCAGCGTGTGCGCATGGAAGCCCACGCGCTCTCTGGGCGGCGCCGGCAACTTTCGCATCGGCGCACGCTTTCCGGTGCCGGGGAGAGCCTGGAGGCCCCCAGCGACCTGCGCAGGCAGGGGGCGCGGGACCGGCGTTGCCTGCCGGCGGCAGGCGCCCCCCGTCTCTGCGGGGTGCGGCGGGATGCTCCGGCGCAAATAATGTAACGCCGCGCTGGATGGGGTTGTTCGATGCCGCTCACACACCCCTCGCCAAAGTGCAGGCAGGGAGCGCCAAGTCGGCTTATTGTTGCGCCCTTGCAGTGGGGCGCGGCGGAATATTCCTGCGCAGGAATACTCGGACGGGCGGTACGGGACAGGGCAACGGCTAGGCGATAACCAGGGTTACGTCCGGATCCACGATGAAGCTGCCGGTTGTGCCGGCGTACTGCTCATAGTTCTCGCCGGCCACAGCAATGTCGTCTCCCCGGGTGAAGTCGTCCAGGTCGAAGCGCAGAGTGTCATCGTTGTCGCCGTCAATGCGAAGCTGATAGTTGCCGTCGCCGTCCGCCAACACGCTCAGCGCCGCATCGGAAATGGTCAGGTCCGTGCTGCCGGCGCCGGCGCCCGCCAGGTCGATGTGCGACACGCTCGCCAGGAGAGTCGCATCAACAGGGAGGAGCGCGTCAGCGGAGCCCGCCGATGCCGCGGTCTGCAACTCGGACACGACATCAAGGCCGGCAGAGTACGCAAAACCATCCAGGGCGCCGGGACCGGTAGCGCTCCAGCCGGACGCCAACAGCAAACCGTCGCCATCGTGGAAAGCGACCGTGTAGGCGGGGCCGGCGCCTAACAGCGTTATCGTGTGCGTGACCCGGTGGCCGGCGGCGCCCCACTGCCCGTGGAACTCCAGTTGCTCGATCATGCCGTCGTTGTCGCTGTCGCGGCCCACCCAGTCCGGGCTGCCGTTGGCGTCGTGGTCGTAGCGGTGCTCGTCGATGACGCCGTCCCCGGCATCATCAACACTGGAGCGCTCCACGATGCCGTCGTCCCCCTCATCGTAATCGGTGCGCACCACAACCCCGGCCGCATTGCGCGTGTAGGTCTCGGAGCGAATGACGGCGCCCTCTCCCAGATCATCCAACATGGCCTCGAACGGAGTACGCGCACCCGCCTCGCCGGCGGCACCGGTTTCCTTGCCGGCAACGCCCCGTGCGCCGGGACCGTCTGCGGCGGAACGGCCCAGGCTGGGGCCGCCCGCTTCCTCCAGATCGGGAGCGGGGGCCTCAACCGCCGCCTCATCGCCCTCGCCGCCCACCGCCATCACTTTTTTAATCAGGTTCCCGTGGGCGTCGTAGGAGTAGGTCTCGATGCGGTCCACCGTGCCGTCGCCCTCGTCATCGAACGCGGCCCGGTCGATGACCCCGTCCACGTCGTCATCGTAGTACGTGCCAATAACGGCGCCGGCGGTATTCCACGCATAGACCTCCACGCGGTCCACGGTGTTGTCCGCATCATCGTCAAAATCCGCGCGGATGATGCGGCCTTTGACGTCCCGCACGTAGGACTCAATGCGGTCCACGGTGTTGTCCGCATCGTCGTCAAACCCGGTGCGGAGGCTGTTGCCTTGCTCGTCCCGCTCGTAGTAGGTCTCGATGCGGTCCAGGACGCCGTCCCCGTTCGGGTCAAAATGGGTGCGGTCTGCCTGGCCGTTGCCGTTGTCATCGTAGTCGGTGCGAATGATGTCGCCGTCGCTGTTTCGCGCATAGGATATGGTGCGCTCGGGCGTCCCGTCGGCGTTGGCGTCGAAGATGGTGCGGTCAATATGGTTGTCCGCATCGTCATCGGCGTCCATGCGAATAACCTGGCCTTGACCGTTGCGTACATAGACTTCAATGCGGTCCGTCGTCCCGTCCGCATCATCGTCAAAATCGGCGCGCAGAACATTGCCGTTGGGGTAGCGCAGGTAGGTCTCGATACGATCCACTGCGCCGTCGGCGTCGTCATCGAAGTCGGTGCGCCGAATATGACCGTTGGGAAGCCGCGCGTAGGCCTCGGTGCGCTCCACCGCACCGTCCGCATTGGCGTCAAAATGGGTGCGGTCGGTCCGCCCGTCCGCATCGTCATCGATGTCGATCTGGATGACGCCGCCGTCGCCGTTCCGCACGTAGGACTCGGTGCGGTCCACCGTGCCGTCTTCGTCCGCATCAATCCTGGCGCGGTCAGCAGGGCCATCGCCGTCGTCATCGTACTCGATGCGCTCGGCCGTGCCGTTCTCGTTCGCGTCAAATTCGACCCGGTCCATCGTGCCGTCATCGTCTGCATCCACCTCGGTGCGCTCCGGGGTGCCGTCGGCGTTCGCGTCAAACTCGCGGCGGTTGACAATGCCGTCGGCGTCGCTGTCAACATCGGTCTGGATGACGTCCCCGGCAGAATTCCGCACATACGTCTCGATGCGGTCCAGCGTGCTGTCCGCATTATCGTCAAAGGCGGTGCGGGCGATGCGCCCGGCGCTGTCCAGCGTGTAGGACTCGATGCGGTCCGCCGCGCCGTCGGCGTCGTCGTCAAACTCGGTGCGGATGATGCGCCCGGCGCTGTCCCGCCCGTAGGACTCGATGCGGTCCGCCGCGCCGTCGGCGTCATCGTCAAACTCGGTGCGGGTGATGCGACCGCCGCCGTCCCGCGTGTGGGACTCGATGCGGTCCACCGCGCCGTCATCGTTGGCGTCAAACTCGACCCGGTCGGTGCGACCATCGCCGTCATTGTCGTGCTCGATGCGGTTCGCCGTGCCGTCCTCGTCCGGGTCAAACGCCGCCCGGTCCATCGTGCCGTCATCGTCCGCATCCGTTGCGGTGCGCTCCGGCGCGCCGTCGGCGTCCGCATCGAACTCGCGGCGATTGACGATGCCGTCGGCGTCGCTGTCAAAACCGGTCTCAATGACGTCTCCGTCCCTGTTCCGCACATACGTCTCGATGCGGTCCGCCGTCCCGTCCGCATCGTCGTCGAACGCGGTGCGGGCGATGCGACCGTTGCCGTCCCAGGTATGGGTCTCGATGCGATCTACTGCGCCGTCGGCGTTCGGGTCGAAGTGGTCGCGGTCAACATGGCCGTCCGCATCGTCATCGTAGCCGGTGAGAATGACGTCGCCGTTGTCGTTGCGCACATACACTTCGACGCGGTCAAACGCGCCGTCGCCGTCCGTGTCGAAAGAAATCCAGTCAATATGACCATCCCGATCCTCATCCACTTCATGAACGCGGGGCAACTCGTCAGCCCCGGGATCGTCCGGCGTGGAAACCGAGGGCGGCGGCGCGGCGTCCCCGGGCTGTTCCGGCGGCGCAACCGAGGGCGGCGGTGCGGCGTCCCCGGGCGTCTCGGAGCGATCCGCCGTGCCGTCGGCGTCGTCATCGAAGTCGATGCGCACCAGGTTGCCCTGGTCATCCCGCACATATTCCTCAATGCGATCCACCGTGCCGTCCGCGTCCGGGTCGAAGTAGCTGCGATCCACGGCGCCGTCATTGTTGTTATCGAAATCGGTTCGCACCACCTGGCCGGCGACATTCCAGGCGTAGCTTTCCCGGGAAGCAAAAGGCCGGTAGTACGCGAGTGCGCCCTGGTTGTGGCCGATCACCAGCTCCAGCAGACCGTCGCCGTCCACGTCCGCAAGGGCCGGCACAAGGTTGAACTCCTCCCCGCTTATGTTCCTGAAAGGATTGTCGGCGCCGGTGCGCCGCGCGAACGCCGGCAACCTGGCGCTGCCGGTGTTCTCGTAGTAGTAGATGGTTCCGGTGACTTGGTAAGCCTCTCTGCCCGCCAGCAGGTCCAGGTCGCCGTCCCGGTCCAGGTCCGCAAACACCGCCCTGGGGTCCTCGCCCAGGTCCACGTCGTTGAAAGCAAACCCGTTGGTTGCCCTCGTCGAGAACGCCGGCGCCCTGGCGTTGCCGGTGTTCTCATAGTAGCGGAGGTAGCCGGCGGCATCGCCCACCACCAGGTCCAGGTCGCCGTCCCGGTCCAGGTCCGCCAGCGTCGGGGCGGAATCCCCGCCCACGTTAATGCCGTTGAACGGATTGCCCGTCCCGGGCCGTTCTTCAAACCAGGGCGCCTTGGCGCTGCCGGAGTTCTGGTAGTAACTGATGCGGCCGTCGTTTGCGCCCGTCACCAGGTCCGGGTCGCCGTCGCCGTCCAGGTCCGCGAACAGCGGTACGCTTTCGCCGCCCACGTCAATCCCGGCAAACGGGTTGTCCGTCCCGTGTTGCGCCTCGTACCGCGGCGTCGCGGCATCGCCAACGTTCCGATAATAGTTGATGTTGCCCGCATCCTCGCCCACCACCAGGTCCAGGTCGCCGTCCCGGTCCAGGTCCACGAACGCCGGCGCGGCGTCTTCGCCCACGTCAATGCCGCTGAACGGACTGACCGCCGCCGCCCGCCAGGAAAGCGGCGCAAGCGGGTCAACCCGGACCGTCCCCAGTCCCTCGAAGTAACCCAGGCTGTTGTGGTCTCTGCCGAATACCAGGTCCGGTGCGCCGTCGCCGTCCAGGTCCGCGAACGCGGGCCGGGTGAAGCGGTCCCCGTCATCTTCGCCGCGAAGGTGATGGAACGGGTTGTCCGCGCCGTTGCGTTCTGCGAAAGTCGGCGCCGTGGCGCTGCCCGCGTTCTCAAAGTAGCTGAACACGCGAGTGTAGCCGCCGTCGCCTTGCTCGCCCACCACCAGGTCCAGGTCGCCGTCCCGGTCCAGGTCCAGAAGCGTCGGCCGGGCCTTATCCCCCACGTCGACGCCGTCCAGCAGGCCGGTTCTCTCGAACGCCGGCGTCGTGATGTTGCCGACATTATTGAAATGGGTGAGCCTGCCGTACTTGCCGCCCACCACCATGTCCAGGTCGCCGTCGCCGTCCAGGTCGCCCAGCGTCGGCGCGGATTCGGCGCCTATGTCGATGCCCCGGAACGGGCCGGAGCCGGTGGATACTTTCTTGAAACTCGGCGCCGTGGCGCTGCCCACGTTCCGGTAGTAGTTGAGGTCGCCGCCCCTGTCGCCCATCACCAGGTCCAGGTCGCCGTCCGCATCCAGGTCCACCAGGGTCGGCGTGGTTTGACCGCTTATGAGCCGAACATGGTAGAAAGGGCTGCGATTGCCGCTTTGATACTCGAAACGCGGCATCTGGGCGGAGCCGACATTTTCGAAATACCTGACCACGCCCGGCGTCACTATGCGCAGGGCGTCCACCGTCACGCCCATCACCAGGTCCAGGTCGCCGTCGCCGTCCAGGTCGCCGAATGCCGGCGCGAAATCCGCTATGGTCAAGTACGAGCTTGCCGGAATGGAAACGCCGCTCACCGGGTTGTTCGGGCCGGCGCTGAACGCATAAGCCGTTGTCATGTTGCTCTCCCCCTGGTTGGGTTTGTGTGGAGGCGATGCTTGCTCTCGTCGCAGTATAGTGAATTGTACCGTAAAAAGGCAAGTCACTAGCGTGTGCGTTTGTAAGGACGAAAACCCGGCGGCTTTTTTCTCGCTATTCCGCAAGCGATTGACCCGGGGGCGACAACCACCCGAACACGCCCTGCGTTATGCGCCGGGCCGCACGGGTTCACAACACGCGGGCATCCGGATTTTGCCCAGGCAACGCCGGTACTGGAGGATTCGCTCCCAATGCCTCCGGCGAGGTCGCCTGGAGTTGCAGTATGCCGGCCGGTTGCCCGGGAGCCGGCGGGAAGCAGTCCTGCGGGCGGTGCGGTGCGGCAGTTGTGCACCGGCTCGGCGGGGGCGAACGGAGCGAATGAAGCGCCGCCGGGCGCCGCGCCCCGGCATCCGTCGGCCGGCCAATCCGCCGCCTGATGCCGTGCGCCGGGCCGCCGGGGGCCGCCGGCGGCGATGCGATTTCCCCATTGCCGGGCAACGGCGTATAATCACGGTGCGCCCCGAAGAGCGCTCACGCCCCGGTCCGGGGGAGCGGGCGGCGCAGGAACCACCGCCGCAACTGCCAACAGCGCCTGTGACCGAAATGAAAATCTGCTCGATCATGCTGGCCCGACGGTTCGGGGGCGCAGAGCGGTTTCACGTGGATCTGAGCGCCGCCCTGGCGCACCGCGGCCACGACGTGATGACCATCTCCCAGGCCGGATCGGAGGCGGCGCACCGCCTTGCCGCCCAGGACAACTTGCGTTGCGAAACGATCCGGACGCTGGGTCCGTGGGACCCGTTTGCGCCGCGCACCATATTGCGGCTGGTGCGCGACCACGGCGCCCAGGTAATCCAGACGTCCCTGGCGCGGGCCGCGCATCTGGCCGGGCCGGCCGCCGCCCGGCTCGGGATTCCCCTGGCGGCCCACGTCCATAATTTCATAAAGATGAAATATTTTCGGCGCGTTGACGCGTTCGTCCCCACCACCACTTTCCAGCGCGACTACCTGGCGCGGCAGGGCGTGCCGGCGGACAACGTGCGGCGGATAAGCAACTTCTCGGCGTTCGATCCCGTTGCCGCGCCGCGTTGCCGGGACCCGGTGACAAGAATAGCGGCCGCCGGTCGCTTCGTGCCTAAAAAAGGATTTGACCTGCTGTTGCGCAGCTTTCAGCGGCCGGCGGCGGCCGGCGTCCAGCTGTATCTCGCCGGCGCCGGCCCCGAGCGCCGCCGACTAGTGAAACTGGCCGCGGCGCTGGGTCTTGCGGAAAAAGTGCACTTTGTCGGCTGGCAGGACGACATGCGCCGTTTTCTGCCGGCGGCGGACCTGTTCGTGTTGCCGTCCCGGGAGGAGCCGTTCGGCTTCGTCTTGTTGGAAGCCATGGCCGCCGGCCTGCCCATCGTCGCCGCCCGTTGCCACGGCCCGCGCGAAATCCTGGATGAGGACAGCGCTTGGCTTTGCGATGCGGACAACGAGGCGGCCTTGACCGCCGCCCTGGAAGCGGCCCTTGCCGACCCCGCCCAGCGCCGCCGCCGCGCCCAGGCCGCGCTGGCGCTGTTCCGGCAACGCTACACGGTCGATAAGGTGGTGCCTCAGTTTGAGCGCCTGTACCGTGAATGCATCGCGCGCGGGGGCAAGCGCGTCTAAGTCTCTCCGGCGGCCCGCAACGCCGCCAGGGCGCAGGGGATGAACAACCACAAAAAACCGCCCCAGTAGGAGCCGTAAAACGCCAGGTGGGCGTTCAATGGAAACGCGATGGTGAGCAGGGCGGCGCACCAGGCGACGGCGCCCGCGGCGCGGCGCGCCCGCCGCCAGAAACGCAGAATGATGAAATAGAACAGGATGAACCCGGCGAGGCCGATGACGCCGGTCTCCACGGCGATTTCCAGCACCGCCAGGTGCGGATGGGTCTGGCCCTCCCGGGCGAAGTAGTTGTCCTCGGCGGCGTAGTCGCTGTAGCGGCGGCGGAACCCCCTGGGCCCCACGCCGTTCAGCCAGTGGTCCCGCAACATGCTGCCCGCCGCCTCCCACACCGACACCCGCCAGGACGTCGCCCGCTCCGCTTGGTACCTGCCCTCGAACATGTCCGCCAGCACCGCGGCGCGCTGATTCACCCGGGAATCGTTGACATAGACGGCGGCCGCCAGCAACACGGCCAAACCCAGGGCGCCCGCCAGGACGCACCGGGCCCTGGCGGTCATGGTGAGCATCGCCAGGGGCAGGTAAGCCAGCAACGCCGCCGCCAGCATGAGCCAGGCGCTGCGGCGGCCGGTCAGGAAGATGATCACCGTGAACGGTATCAGCAACAGCCAGGACAACATTCCCCTGCTGTTGACTTGCCGCAGGGTCTCCAGGGCGACGGGGGTGAACACGGCCAGCACGATGCCCAGGCGCAACTTGGGGTAAAACATGCCGCTGAGCCCGTCTTCCTGGTATGGATAACCCAGCAGGTTCACGCCGACGGCGTACTGGAACAAGGCGTCAACGCACCAGAACACGGCGCAGGCCAGGCAGACCAGGGCGATTCGAAAGAGGCGCCCGGGGCGCGCCAGCTCCTGCAACATGAACAACCCGCAAAACAGGTACAGCGGGTACAGCAACGCGGTGCGCGCGCTGCGTCCCGGGTTGACCGCATCGACCAGGGAGAGCAGTTGCGGCAACCACAGGCACAGGAACAGGAGCAACAGCGTCCGGGACCAGCGGTCATGGAACGCCCGGCCCGGGTCCTGCGCCGCCCGCCACAGGCCCAGCATCGCCATAAGCCCCATGGGAAACAAGTGCACGATGCGGGTGCACAGCAGGAACATCGATGCGGCAATCAGCAACCAGGCGTAGTTGTCGGCCAGGAACCGCCCCGCGACGCCGGTCATGTTCTTGATCCTCCCCGTTGCCGCGCCGCGACCGGGCACCGGTGCCGGACCTGATGGAAGCATCACGAACCTGGCCCTGCCGGCCGGGCGGCGACCACACTCTCGAGATTTCTTGTTACTGAGCACCGGCCGAGCACCGGCATCGTGCCCAGTGGAAGCGTCATGGGACTGCCCCGCTGTGCGCCGCCGGCCATACCCCCGAGCTTCTTCGCGGCCGCGCTACGGCCGCGCACCGCAACTGGACCTGGCGGAAGCGTCATGGGACTGCCCTTGCCGGGTCGCCGGCCACACCCTCCGAGATTTCTTGCTGCCGAGCACCGGCCGAGCACCGGCATCGCGCCTGGCGGCGGCGTCATGGGGCTACCTCGGCCGGGTCGGCGGCGGCCGCCGCCTGCCCGCCGCGTCGGGCGTGAAAATCCGCCGCGAACGCCGCCAGGCGCCGCTCCTCTATGGCGGCGCGCAGGCCGCGCAACAACTGGTGGTAGTAATGCAGGTTGTGCCAGGTGTTCAAGCGGGCCCCCAACATCTCGTTGGTCCGCGCCAGGTGGTGCAGGTAGGCGCGGCTGTAGTTTTTGCAGGTGTAGCAGTCGCAGTCCTCATCCAGCGGTTGCTCGCTGTCGCGATGCCGGGCGTTGCGGATGCGAATATCGCCGGCGGCGGTGAACAGATGGCCGTTGCGCGCGTTGCGGGTGGGCAAGACGCAATCGAACATGTCGACACCGCGCAACACGCCGGCCACCAGGTCCTCCGGCGCACCCACTCCCATCAGGTAGCGGGGGCGGTCGGCCGGCGCCGCCGCGACGGCGCATTCCAGGATCTCCAGCATCAGCGCGGCAGGCTCTCCGACGGACAAGCCGCCGATGGCGTACCCGTCAAACTCCATCTCAACCAAGGCCCGGGCCGACTGCTCCCGCAACTCGGGGAACATACCGCCTTGGATGATGCCGAACAAGGCGCCGGCATGGGCGCCGTGGGCCTGCCGGCTGCGCCGGGCCCAGTCCATGGACCGCTCCATGGACGCCTGCGCCTGCTCGCGCGGCGCCGGGTACGGCGCACAGTCGTCCAGCACCATGATGACGTCCGAGCCCAGGCCGTGCTGCACGCGGACCGCGCGCTCCGGGTCAAGAAACACCGGAGCGCCGTCCACGGGCGAGCGGAAATGCACGCCCTCTGGGGCAACCCGCCGCCGCGCCGCCAGGCTGAACACCTGGAACCCGCCGGAGTCGGTCAGAATGGGCCGGCGCCAGCCCATGAACCGGTGCAGACCGCCCAGCCGCTCGATGGTTTCCGCGCCCGGGCGCAACATCAGGTGAAACGCGTTGCCCAGGATGATCTCGCTGCCCAGCCGCGACAACTCCTCCGGCGTCATCCCCTTGACCGCGCCGTAGGTGCCCACCGGCATGAACACCGGAGTCTCTATCACGCCCCGCTCCAGGGTGATGCGGCCGCGCCGGGCGGCGCCGTCCCGGGCGCACAGCTCGAATTTCATGCCGGGCGACCGCCGCACGAGATGAACATGGCGTCGCCGTAGCTGAAAAACCGGTAGCGGGACGCGACGGCATGCTTATAGGCCCGCAATGCGTTGTCGCGCCCGGCGAACGCGCACACCAGCAACAGCAACGAGGATCCGGGCAGGTGGAAGTTGGTGATCAGCGCGTCCACCGCCTGGAACCGAAACCCGGGGTAGATGAAAATGTCCGTCTCGCCCTGAAACGGGCGCAAGCGCCCGCCGCGCGCGGCCGTCTCCAGGCACCGGGCCGCGGTGGTGCCTACTGCAACGACCCGCCGTCCCGCCCGCTTGGCGGCCCGCGCTTGGGCGCACGCCGCCGCCTCCAAGCGGCACCATTCTTCGTGCATGCGATGATTCTCCACCACCTCGTCCCGCAACGGCTGGAACGTGCCGGCGCCTACGTGCAAGGTGATGCGGGCGCAGTCCACTCCCTTCTTTTGCAACCGCCGCAACAGCGCCCGGGTGAAATGCAAGCCGGCTGTCGGCGCCGCCGCCGACCCCGGCTGGTCCGCGTACACCGTCTGGTAGCGGCGCCGGTCCAGGGGCTCGTCCTCCCGCCCCAGGTAGGGCGGCAACGGCGTGCGCCCCACGGACTGCAACAACTCCTTGAACGGCGGGCCGCTCACCCGCTCCAGTTCGAACAGCTCCCGGCGCCGCCCGGCGACCTGCAACTCGCTGTTGCCGGGCAACAAGATGCGAGCGCCTTTCGCCAGCGTCCGGGCGGGCCGCGCCCAGGCCAGGCAACGGGACGGCCCCAGCAGGCGCTCCACCAAGAGCTCCACCCGACCGCCCGTGGGCTTGCGGCCGCGCAGGCGCGCCGGCATCACCCTGGAATCGTTCACCACCAGCAGGTCGCCCGGCTCCAGCAGGGCGGGCAGGTCGGTGAATCGATGATCGGAACAGGCGCCGGTCGCGCCGTCCAGCAACAGCAGGCGGCTGGCGTCCCGGCGGGCCGCGGGATACCGGGCGATCAATTCATTGGGCAATTCAAAGTCGAAATCCCGGCGCAACATGATTGGCGAGCGTAACGAACACGATGAGACCTGCACCGCCTTATTGTACATCGGATTGACTTCGGCGGGCATTCCTGTATAGTAGCGCCCAATGCCCGCCGGCGGGCACGGCGGCGTTGTCGGCGCCGGCTTCTTTTGACTGCAACGAGGATAAATCTTGCCTTCCAGGCGTCAACTAGCCAATGCAATCCGGGCCTTGAGCATGGACGCGGTGCAACGCGCCAACTCCGGCCATCCCGGCGCACCCATGGGCATGGCGGACCTGGCCGAGGTGTTGTGGAACGACTTCCTCCGCCACAATCCCGCCAACCCCGGCTGGGCGGACCGGGACCGGTTCGTCATGTCCAACGGCCACGGCTCCATGTTGCTGTACGCCGTCTTGCACCTGTCCGGTTACGACCTGCCGCTAGAAGAGCTGAAAAACTTTCGGCAACTCGGTTCAAAAACGCCGGGCCATCCCGAGTACGGCCTCACCCCCGGCATAGAAACCACCACGGGCCCCCTGGGCCAGGGATTTGCCAATGCCGTGGGCATGGCCCTGGCGGAGCGCGCGCTGGCGGCGCAGTTCAACCGGCCCGACCTTGAAATTGTCAATCACTACACGTACGTATCCGTGGGCGACGGTTGCCTGATGGAGGGGATCTCCCATGAAGCCTGCTCCCTGGCGGGGACTCTGGGGCTGGGCAAACTCATCGCCCTGTACGACAGCAACCGGATTTCCATAGACGGCGAGGTGGCGGGCTGGTTCACGGAGGACGTCCCGCAACGGTTCGCCGCCTGCCGCTGGCACGTGGTTCCCGGAGTCGACGGCCACGACCCCGACGCCGTGCGGCATGCCGTCCAGGAGGCGCAAGCGGTCGCCGACCGGCCCAGCATCATCTGTTGCGACACCGTCATCGGCATGGGCTCGCCCAACAAGCAGGGCAAGGCGTCCTCCCACGGCGCGCCCCTGGGCGAGGAGGAAACGGCCCTGGCGCGGCAGACCCTGGACTGGCCCTGGCCCCCGTTTGAAATCCCCGCCGACATTTACCAGGGCTGGGACGCCCGGCCGCGGGGCGCGCAGTGGGAAGCAGAGTGGCAGGAGCGGTTTTCCCGTTACCGGCAACGCTACCCGCAGGACGCCGCCGAGTTTTTGCGCCGGGTGAGCGGCGAGCCGCCGGCGGATTGGCAAAAAGCCGGCCGCGCCTTCATTGAACGAACGCACGCCGCGAACGAGAGCATCGCCTCGCGCAAGGCCTCGCAAAACGCACTCAATGCCTACGGCCCCATGTTGCCGGAGCTGATCGGCGGCTCGGCGGACCTGACCGGCTCCAACCTCACTTTCTGGGACGGCGCCGCGGTCAACAACCAGGACCACCCGGGCGGCAACTACATTTACTACGGCGTGCGGGAATTCGCCATGGCCGCCGTCAACAACGGGCTGGCGCTGCACGGGGGGTTCATTCCCTACGGCGGCACGTTTCTCATGTTCACGGAGTACGCCAGGAACGCCCTGCGCATGGCGGCGCTGATGAAACTGCGCAGCATTTTTGTTTTGACGCACGATTCCATCGGCCTGGGAGAGGACGGCCCCACCCACCAGGCGGTGGAGCAAGCGGCGACCCTGCGCCTGGTGCCCAACCTGTCGGTGTGGCGCCCCTGCGATACGGTGGAAACCGCAGCGGCGTGGCGGGCCGCTCTGGACAACCGGGACGGGCCCACCGCCCTGTTGCTGTCGCGCCAGTCGCTGCCCGCCATGGAGAGAACGCAACAGCAACTGGACGACATTCGCCGCGGCGCCTACGTGTTGCTGGACCCCGCCGGCGAGCCGGAAACGATCATCGTGGCCACCGGCTCCGAGGTTGCCGTCGCCGTCGCCGCGGCGCAGCGCTTGAACCAGGACGGCAGGCGCATTCGCGTCGTGTCCATGCCGTCCACGGACGTGTTTGACGCACAACCGGAGGACTACCGGGAGCAAGTGTTGCCCGCCGCCTGTCGGCGGCGCGTCGCCGTCGAGGCCGGCGTCCCCGATTACTGGCGCAAATACGTGGGGCTGGATGGTAAAATACTGGGCGTTCCCACCTTTGGCGAGTCCGCCCCGGGCGCCGCGGTGTTCGATCACTTCGGCATTAACGCAGACGGCCTGGTGCGCCTGCTTGAAGCGTACGTATGAGGCGGCGAAGCGCCGGCAACAGGCCGCCGGCGGGCGCGGCCGGGCGCGTGTTTCTTCGAAAAGCCGAGCTGCCGCCGGTTGCATTTTTTCCATTTAACCAAGCAAACAACCAGGAGTGAAATAATGACCATAAAAGTCGGCATTAACGGCTACGGCAGGATCGGCCGCAACATTCTACGCGCCCTGTATGAAAGCGGCCGCACCGACGAGATTCGCATCGTCGCCGTCAACGACCTGGGAGACGCCGAGACCAACGCCCACCTGACCCGCTACGACAGCGCCCACGGCAAGTTCCCCGGCACGGTCGCCGTTGAGGGCGACTGCCTGCTGGTCAACGGCGACCGCATTCGGGTGCTGTCGGAACGGGACCCCGCCAAACTGCCCTGGGCGGAGCTGGGCGTGGACGTGGTGCACGAGTCCACCGGGTTTTTTGCCAGCAAGGAAAAAGCCGGCGCCCACTTGCAAGGCGGCGCGCGCAAGGTCATCATCTCCGCGCCCGGCGGCAACGACGTGGACGCCACCATCGTCTATGGCGTCAACCACGACACCCTGAAAAAAACGGACGCCGTGATTTCCAACGCCTCTTGCACCACCAACTGCCTGGCGCCCGTGGTCAAGGTGTTGCACGAGAACATCGGCGTGGTGAACGGCACGATGACCACCGTGCACGCCTACACCAACGACCAGGCGCTGAATGATGTTTATCACTCCGACCTGCGCCGCGCCCGCGCCGCCGCCGTGTCCATGATCCCGACGAAAACCGGCGCCGCGGCCGCCGTCGGCCTGGTGTTGCCGGAACTGGCGGGCAAGCTGGACGGTTACGCCGTGCGCGTTCCCACCATCAACGTGTCCCTGGTGGATTTGAGTTTTCTCGCGGCCCGCGACACTTCCGCCGACGAAATCACGGAACTCATGCGCGAAGCGGCCGCCGGCCCCATGAACGGCGTGCTGGCCTGCAACGAGGCGCCGCTGGTTTCCATTGACTTCAACCATGACCCGGCCTCGGCGACCTACGACGCCTCCCTGACCAAGGTCATCGAGGGCAGGACCGTGAAAGTGGCGGCGTGGTACGACAACGAGTGGGGATTTTCCAACCGGATGCTGGACACGACCGTGGCGCTGGCGAATGCCGAGTAAGCGCCGCGCCGGCGGGATGCCCCGCGAGCGCGCCATCAGGATGCCCGGCAAACGCGCCGTTGCGTCCGCCGCCATGACGCCCTGCGAGCGCACCGCCGCACCCGCCGGAGAACTCTTGCCTGCACCTGCCCGCGAGTGCGCCACCGTCAGGATGCCACGCGAACGCCTCGCCGCAAGGACGCCCCGCACCAGCGCCGCCGCTCCCGCCGCGCCGGCCGGAGGGCTGTTGCCCGCGCCCGCCGCCGCATGAGCAGGGCGCCCGGGTTGCTCACCCTGGACGACCTGGACCCGGTCCGCAAGCGGGTGCTGGTTCGCGTCGATTTCAACGTGCCGATGGACGCCGGCGTCATCCAGGATGATGCGCGCATTCGGGCATGCCTGCCCACCCTGCGGCGCTTGCTCGCGGCGCAGGCGGCGGTCATCCTGGTCTCCCATCTGGGGCGCCCCCGGGCCGGGCGCCGGGACGACGAGCACAGCCTGGCGCCGGTGGCCGAGCGGCTCTCCGCCCTGCTGGGACAGGAAGTTCCCTTGCTGAGGGAATTGCCGGCCAGGCCGCCGTCGTTGCGACTCGGCGCGGCGGTGATGCTGGAAAACATCCGCTTCGAGCCGGGCGAGACGACCAATGACGAGACCCTGGCGCGGCGGCTGGCGAGCCTGTGCGACATTTACGTCAACGACGCCTTTGCCGCGGCGCATCGCGCCCACGCCTCGTCGCACGGCATTGCCGCCCAGGCCGCAACCGCCTGCGCCGGGCCCCTGCTGGCGGCGGAGTTGCAAACGCTGGGCCGGGCCCTGGAGAGCCCGACGCGGCCGGTCACCGCCATCGTCGGCGGGGCCAAGGTCTCGACTAAACTGCCGGTGCTGGAAAACCTGGTCGACAAGGTGGACCGACTGCTGGTGGGCGGCGGCATTGCCAACACTTTTCTGAAAGCGGCCGGCGCCCCCATCGGCGCCTCGCTGTACGAGCCGGACCTGGCGGACGCAACGCAAAACATCCTGGCGCGCGCCCGGGACCAGGGCAAAGAAGTCCCCCTGCCGGTGGACGCAGTCTGTGCGCCCGCCCTGGCCAAAGACGCGCCGACCGCCGTCAAGTCCTTGGAGGAGATTGCCCCCGACGACCTGATCCTGGACGTGGGTCCAAAAACCATCGAAATCAACAACCGCCTCATCCATGACGCCGGCACGGTATTGTGGAACGGCCCCGTGGGCGTATTTGAAATGGAGCGGTTCGCCGCCGGCACCGCCGCCCTGGCGGCGGCTGTTGCCGCCAACCAGGGAGTTTCCATCGCCGGCGGCGGCGACACCCTGGCCGCCATTGCCCGGTTCGGCGCAACAGAAGGCATTTCCCACATCTCGACCGGCGGCGGCGCCTTCCTGGAGCTGCTGGCGGGGACCACCTTGCCCGCCGTCGCCGCTTTACAAGAAGCGGCCCGGACGGCGCAACAGCCCGCGCAACGCCGCACCGCCTGAACGGAGCCCCGGGCATGCGCCGCACAAAAATCATCGCCACCCTGGGGCCGGCCACCGACGCCCCCGGCATGCTGGAGCGGCTGGTGGAGGCCGGCGTTGACCTGTTCCGAATAAACTACTCCCACCAGGGACACGCGGAGCACCGAGAGCGATTTCGCGCCATTCGAGCCGTCGCCCAGGAGAAAAACATGGAAATCGGCGTGGTAGCGGATTTGCAAGGGCCCAAGGTGCGCGTCAAACGTTTTCGGGACGGCGGCGCCCTGTTGAACGCCGGCGCCGAGTTCACCCTGGACCCGTCCCTGGCGGACGACGCCGGCGATGAATCGCAGGTGGGCATCACCTACCCGGCCCTGCACCGGGACGTCAGCCCCGCCGACCTGTTGTTGCTGGACGACGGGCGCATCGTGCTGGAAGTTACCGGCGCGGACGGCGCGAAGGTGCGCTGCCGGACGCGGGTGGGCGGGAAGTTGTCGAACAACAAGGGCATCAACCTGAAAGGCGGCGGCCTCTCCACCGGCGCCTTGACGGAAAAAGACTTCCAGGACCTGGCGCACGGCGTTGAAATGGGCGCGGACTACTTCGCCGTGTCTTTCGTGGCAACAGCGGCCGACGTACACAACGCCCGCTCGCTGCTGGACCAGGCCGGGTCCAGCGCCGGCGTCATCGCAAAATTTGAACGGGCGGAGGCCCTGGAAAACGCCGCGGCCGTCATCGAGGCCGCCGACGCCATCATGATCGCTCGCGGCGACCTGGGAGTTGAAATCGGCGATGCCGCCCTGCCGCCGGTACAGAGAAAGCTGCTCAAGCAGGCGCGCGCCATGGCCCGCCCGGTGATCATCGCCACCCAGATGATGGAGTCCATGATCAACAATCCGGTGCCGACCCGGGCGGAAGTGTTCGATGTCGCCAACGCCGTCCAGGGCGGCGCCGACGCCGTCATGCTGTCCGGCGAAACCAGCATTGGCTCTTTCCCCGACCAGGTGGTGCAATCCATGGCCCGCATCTGCGAGGAAACGGAAAAACAGGAGGAAACCAGGCGCTCCGACCACCGCATCAACCAGGAGTTCAAGCGCATTGACGAGGCCATCGCCATGTCCGCCATGTACGCGGCGAACCACATCAACGCCCAGACCATCGCCTCCCTGACGGAAACCGGCTCAACCTGCCTGTGGATGTCCCGCATCAGCTCCGACATTCCCATCATGGCGTTCACGCGCCACACCTCCACCATGCGCAAGGTGCGGCTGTACCGGGACGTCTATCCCATCTACTTCGACGTCACCCACACGGACCCGCTGGAAATCAACCGGGAAATCATCGCCACCCTGCGCAAGCTGGGGCTGGCCGAAGAGGGCGACATCGTGTTGCTCACGAAAGGCGACCTCCGGGGACATCGCGGCGGCACCAACAACCTGAAAATCATTCGCGTGGGCGAGGAGGCGAGCGCCCCGCCCGGCGCCGATTGAGTCGCGGCGGCGGCCGCCCGGCAAGACCCCGGCGCCGATTGAGTTGCGAAAGCGGCCGCCCGGCAAGGGCCCGGCGCAACAACGCCGAGCAAATCGCGGCGGGGAGCGCCCGGCAAGGCCCCGATGCCGCAACGCTCCGGTTCCGAACCACCCGGCGGGACGTGTTATTTTCCGCGCTTTGCCTTACAATTGAACCAACCCAATCACTTCACCCCACGGGAGACAAGTTGCAATGACTGATTTGACCGAACAGATGGCGGCAACGGCAACGGCCATGGTGGCCCCGGGCAAGGGAATTCTCGCCATAGATGAAAGCCTGCCGACCATTAAAAAGCGCTTTGACGCCATTGGCGTGGAGTCCACGGAGGAAAACCGGCGCGCCTACCGGGAGTTGCTGATCACCGCGCCCGGTTGCGAGGAATACCTCAGCGGCATGATCCTGTTTGATGAAACCATGCGCCAGCAGACCCGGGACGGGACGGCCTTTCCGGCGGCCTTGGCAAAGAAAGGCGTCATGCCCGGCATCAAGGTGGATACCGGCGCCAAGGACCTGGCGGGACGTCCCGGGGAGAAAGTGACCGAGGGGCTGGACGGGTTGCGCGAGCGCCTGGCGGAGTATCGCGACCTGGGCGCCCGGTTCGCCAAGTGGCGCGCCGTGATCGCCATCGGCGAGAACATGCCCAGCGCCGCCTGCCTGGAGGTCAATGCCCACGCCCTGGCCCGCTACGCGGCGCTGTGCCAGGAGGCCGGCATCGTCCCCATGGTGGAGCCGGAGGTGCTGATGGACGCAGACAACGACATTGACGCCTGCGCCGCCGTCACGGAAAAAACGCTGCGAACCTTGTTCCATGCCATGTACGTCCAGGGCGCGGCGACGGAGTACGCCATCCTCAAGACCAACATGGTGCTGGCGGGCAAGCAATGCACCCGCCAGGCGCCGGTGCAGGAAGTCGCCGACAAGACGGTGCGTTGCCTGCTGAACGCCGTGCCGGCGGCCGTGCCGGGCATCGTGTTCCTGTCCGGCGGCCAGAGCGCCGAGCTGGCCACGGCCCACTTGAACGCGATGAACCAAAACCACAAGGGACTGCCCTGGCCGCTGAGCTTCTCCTACGGACGCGCCCTGCAAGAGCCCTGCCTGAAGACCTGGAACGGCAAGGCGGAAAACTTCGGCGCGGCGCAGACGGCGTTGCAACACCGGGCAAAGTGCAACAGCCTGGCATGCCTTGGGCAGTACTCCAGCGCACTGGAACAGGCCGCCTGAGCCGGCGCGGCGACCCGTGCCAACGCCCGAACCCGACAGCCTGGGGCCGGAAACGGCGGCGGCCTGGAACGCCTACCAGGCCATGAACGACAGCAAGCGTGACTACTTCTCGTTGTTGCAGTCCCTGGATGAAAAGCAGAAAGCCGGCCGGGAGCCCAGCATCGCCGAGAACCTCAGGCTGGAAAAACTGCTGGCGAAACACGACCAGAGAGTGAAGCAGTTCAAGCAGGCGCTGACGGCGGTCACCGACCCCGAGGCGAAGCGGCAACTGCTGACCCTGTTAGGCGCGGCGGCGGACGCCGGCGACCCCCACTGAGCGCGGCGCGGCACGGGCGCGGCAACGAAATCGCACCCCGACCGGCCGCACCGCCCGTTCGCCGGCAACGAACAAAGCAACGAACGCGAGACGCCGACATAATGGTCAGGAACGGTTAAGAAATGGCACAGCCCAGACAATCCCCCCTGTGGGGCAAGTCCGACGAAGCCTCGGACATGACAGCCTCTCCGGAATCGCCCGGCCGGGCCGGCCGCCGGCAACCGCTCGCGGCCCAGAATGCGACGGGCGCCGCAACCACGCAGAAGAAAGCCGCCGCCGTGATCGAATGCCGGGACAACCTGGAGTTCATGAAAGAACTCGATGACGGCATGTTCAAGCTGGTCGTCACCTCGCCGCCGTACAACCTGGGCAAGACGTATGAAGGCGCGCGCCGCTCCCTAGATGAGTACGCAACTGCGCAACAACAGGTCGTCTCGGAATGCATTCGGCTCACGCAGGACAACGGGTCTATCTGCTGGCAAATCGGCAACTACGTCGCAAACGGCGAAATCGTGCCGCTGGACGCCCTGCTGTACCCCATTTTCGCCGCCGCGGGGTTGAAGTTGCGCAACCGCATCGTGTGGCATTTCGGCCACGGGTTGCATTGCACGCACCGGTTGTCGGGGCGTTACGAGACCATCAACTGGTGGACTAAGGGCGATGACTACACCTGGCGCCTGGACCCCATTCGGGTGCCCGCCAAGTACCCCGGCAAGCGGCACTTCAAGGGGCCCAACGCGGGCAAGCTGTCCGGCAACCCCAAGGGCAAAAACCCGGGCGACGTCTGGATGTTCCCGAACGTAAAAAGCAACCATCCGGAAAAGACCGACCATCCGTGCCAGTTCCCCGTTGAACTGGTGGAACGGCTGGTGTTGTCCATGACGGAAGAGGGGGACCTCGTGCTCGACCCGTACCTGGGCGTTGGCTCAACCGCCATCGCCGCCCTCAAGCATGGACGCGGCGCTTATGGTTGCGACACGGCGCCAGAGTACATTGACACGGCGCGCGAGCGCATCCGGATGTTGCGCACCGGCGAACTGAAGACCCGCCCCATGGGAAAACCCATATACGACCCGTCAAAGCCGGGCGGCGGGCATTGATGCGCATAGATGAACGCGGCAACGCGCCCGTCGCCGCCGTACCGGCTCACCCCGCACATGCTGTCGCTGGTTGAGCAAATCGGCGAACGCATTGGCCATGCCGAAGCTCGCGGCCTTATTCATGACTTGCGCCTGCGCCGCATCAACCGCATCCGCACGATCCATGGCTCTCTTGCCATAGAAGGCAACCGCCTGAGCGAGGAGCAGGTCGCCGACCTGCTGGACGGGAAGCCGGTGGTCGGACCGTTGCGCGACATACAAGAGGCTCGCAACGCCATCAAGGCCTACGACGCCTGCGGACAATGGGACCCCGAGAAAGAGAGCGACCTGTTGGGCGCACATCGGATTCTCATGGCCGCGTTGCTGGATGCGCCGGGACGCTATCGCCAGGGCGATGTTCTGGTTGGCGGCGGCGGGGAAATCCACCACGTGGGACCGCCCGCTCCGCGCGTGCCGGGACTCGCAGCGGATCTGCTGGGCTGGCTCGCGCGCGCCACCGAGCATCCATTGATCGCGAGTTCCGTATTCCACTACGAATTCGAGTTCATTCACCCTTTCGAGGACGGCAACGGCCGCCTGGGCCGGCTTTGGCAAACGCTGATCCTGGCGCGTTGGCGACCGCTGTTTGCCTGCCTGCCGGTGGAGAGCCTGGTGCATGCCCGCCAGGGCGATTATTACCACGCCATCCGGGAAAGCTCAAAAGCGGGGGAAAGCACGATATTTATCCTGTTCATGTTGGAAGCCATCCTCGAAGCGTTGCGCACGGCGCCTGGGAGTGACCAAGTAAGGGACCAAGCAGGTGACCAAGTAAGCGAGCCGGCGGCGCGATTGCTCGCCGCCCTGCGGGACGGGCCGAAGCCGGCGGTCGCGCTGATGACGGAGCTGGGCTTCTCCCACCGCCATGCGTTCCGCGTTCGCTACCTGCGCCCGGCCATGGCCCAGGGATTGGTGGAGATGACCCGTCCCGGGTCGCCCCGGGCGAAGAACCAGCAGTACCGCCTGACGACGCACGGCCGCGCGCTGGCCGGCGGGACGGCGGCGAGAGACGGCGCGACATTTCTGCGATGAAATTCGCACCCGCATCAGGTCGGGCGTAGCCATAGCAACAAGGGTGGAAAGCTAACCTGGCATTTGACTGCGGGGGGCGCCGGCTTTATGATTTGGCCTTTCCCCCTGCGAGGAGACGCACCATTGAACATCCTGTTTCTTTGCTGTTGCTCGAACAGAAAGCTGGCCGGCGGCGAGGGCGCCTATCGTCCCACCCGCTCGATGCCGCAGGAAGTATCCCGACGGAGCCGCGACCTGTTCCGGGGTCGCCGCGCCGTTTGCCGGCAGATTCAGGACGGCGCCCGGTCGGCGCTGTCGGGCGCATTGCTTCGGGAGTTGCAATACAACGCCCAGCCTCCGCTCGCCCTCGGTCCGGACCTGGGCGGCGAGGAGCACGGCAAATACCTGCCGGCGCAAGCGCGCTACCGCGGCCGCTTTTACCAGCAACTCGACCCCCACGAGCGCGGGGCGCTGAGCGACAGCCCCCATCACTGGCTCATCGTCTCGCTCCTGTACGGGTTGCTCACGCCCGAGGAGCCGATTCAGCGCTACAGTTGCCACACGCTGGATGACCCCGCCCTGGCGACACCCTGGACGGATGACGGCCTGCTGACAGAAGTGTTGCTTGAGTATGTCCGCCGCTTCGAGATAGAGCTGGTCGTGGACCTGCTGGCGGACGCCTCCTACCGCGATCTGCTGGACTGGGGCCGGATCGCAGACGATGTCAAGGTCCTGCGGGCGGTGGGGGCGCAGAACGCTGGCCCGGCCCTGTTGCCGGCCTTGGGGCAACTCGGGCGGGAGAAGTTGTTGCATGCGCCGGCGGCGGAGCTGTTTGGAATCGAGGAATACCAGTCCTACGTCACCGACTACGAGGACGTGGCGTTGACGCACTCGCTCCAGGAGCCGCCGCCGGGCTTTCTCCTGGAAGCATCGCCGGAGCCGGAGCCGCCGCCGGAACCCGCCAGCGATGCGGAGTCGACATTCCTCAAAGCCGCTTACAGTGAGCGCATCGTGCAGTATTGTTCAAGCAGTTTGCCCGGTATGGTGTTGCGGTCCGAAGTGGCCCGAGACAGTGAGTGCATCGTGTTGCCTCACGCCCGGGAAATTTGGGTCTCCAGCAAAGGTCATCGCACGATCTTCGGCTACCAGATCAACCGTATCCGCGACCTACCGACCGACGCGAGGCGCTGGTTTGATCAAATCAGCCGGGCGGCCGAGGTGCTGGATGTTCAGCTGAAGCACTTTCGCACCAAGGGCAAAACCAGTCGTTTCAAGGTGAAAATCAGCGCGCCGGGGCGCAACGCCACCGGCATCATAGATGGTTGCCTGACGGGGCCGGGCAAAATCGGCGGCTCCCAGGACTTTCACATTCGGGTGACCCCGGGCCGGGAACAAACAACACACCAGGCGCTCCAGCAGTTGCTGAAAGCAATCCAGTAGTCCTTATCCTCTCTTATTTCCCGGCGGCGCATACGCCCCCGCACCGCCTCGGTGCGGGGGAAGAATCACCAAAACTTTCCCATCGCGCCATCTAAACTTGCAATTAGACGGCGATAAACTTGCAATCAGCCGAAATAAAACTTGCAATTGGACGGCGATAAACTTGCAATTAGCCGAAACAAAACTTGCAATTGGATGGCGCTAAAATTATAATTAAACCAAGCAAAACTTGCGATCAGGCGGCGATAAACTTATAATCAGCCGAAACAAAACTTGCAATTAGACGGCGATAAACTTGCAATCAGCCGAAACAAAACTTGCAATCAGACGAACTAATTTTGACGCAAAGCAATGAGCGGACTTGATCTTTACCCACGCTACCTGTTGCCGGCAGTGCAAGAAGCCCTGACGGATTCTCCCGTGGTGTTGATTCACGGCCCGCGACAATGCGGCAAGACAACGCTGGCCCGGCAGGTAGGGGATAAGGAGGGCTACGGCTATTTCAGCTTTGATGACGACGTGCAACGGGCGGCGGCGCTGGCGGACCCCAAGGGCTACGTGACCGACCTGCCGCCCCGGGCAATCCTGGATGAAGTGCAACGCGTGCCGACGCTGTTCACCTCATTGAAACTGGCAATAGACGCCGACCGCGTCCCGGGTCGTTTCATCCTTACCGGCTCAACCAACGTTCTATTGCTTCCCAAGCTGGGAGACTCGTTGGCGGGGCGGATGAGCATAATGAGACTGCATCCGCTGGCCCAGGTGGAGATGTCGGGGCAACCGGCCGACTTTCTGCCAACCTTGTTCCAAGGCTCCTTTCGCCCGGGGCCTACAGGTCGTCAGGGGCATTTGAATCTGGACAAGGACATGTTGCAGGGCGCCGGCGGCGGCTTGGGCCGGGAGCTGGCGGAGCGCATAACCGCAGGCGGTTATCCGCCCGCCCTGGCGCGTTCGACACCCAGTCGCCGGGTGGACTGGTACCGGGACTACGCCGCCATCCTGTTGCAACGCGACATCGCGGAATTGGCGCGCGTCATCAGGTTGGACGACCTGCCGCGCCTGTTGCAGTCGCTTGCCGGCCGCACGGCGCAGTTGCTGAACGCCTCCAGCCTGGCAACGTCATTCCAGGTGAGCCGCCCGACCATTCGGGCCTACTTGGCCCTGCTGTCCCAGATTTTTCAGCTGGAAGAGTTGAGGGCCTGGCACAGCAACCGCCACAAGCGCCTGGTCAAGACGCCCAAACTGCACATTGGCGACACCGGCCTGGCATGCGCGTTGCTGGGGCTGAACGCCGACCGGCTGTGGGCTGACCGAGCGCTGTTCGGGCAACTACTGGAAACCTTTGTCTATCAGGAGTTGCGGCGGCAGGCCGGCTGGTACGCGGAGGAGGTCTCTTTCAGCCATTTTCGCGACAAGGACAAGGTGGAAGTGGACCTGGTGTTGGAGGCCGCAGGGCGGCTGGCCGGCATAGAGGTGAAAGCGGCGGCCACTGTTACCGGGGATGACTTCAAGGGGTTGCGCCGACTACAAGCGGCCGCAGGTAAGCGCTTTGCGGCAGGCATTGTGCTGTATGACGGCGATACGGCGGCCTCGTTCGGGGACGGCATGGCGGCCGTGCCGATCTCCCGCCTGTGGGAGAGCCATTAGCGTCCCTGCCGCACCCGCCGGCCTCATTGATAGCGGCCCTCGGAATTTGCAATCAGACGGCGCAAAACCTGCAATCAGCCGGACCGTTCAAGCGGTTGGCGCCCCGCCGCCGCCAGCCCTTGTTGCTTCAGCACGGGGGGCAGGATGAGCGCCAGGGACAGAGCGAACAGCAGAATGCCCAGGCCGAGTATCCTGGAGTAGTCGGGGGAGACAATCACGGCCGCCGCGGCCGGCCCCAGGGCCAGTCCCAGCATCTGGAACGCCACGGCGTACACCACCACCTTGCCGACCCGGTCGAAGCCGGCCATGGCCGCCAGCAGGTAGGGATGGGTGACGTTCCAGGCGTAGTTATAGACGCACACGGCGGCCGTGTAAACCAGGGCGCCCGCCTGGCCGAACAGCAGGGTGAGCGGCGCCAGGGTGCCGGCAATGGCCAGCGACAGCGGCCGGGCGCGCCCGAAGCGTATGCCCAGCGCCGCCGCCGTCAAGGCGCCGGCGATGCCGAAAAACTGGGAGAGCGTCAGGCCGTTGGCAACCTGTTGTTCGGTGCCGCCGGCGTGCAGGCCGATGCGGAACAAGTAGGCCCAGACGACGCCTTGTGCCAGGAAGTAGCAGAACATGGCGGCCAGCGCCATGGCCTTGAGGCGGCTCGGCAGGTTGACCGCGTCCGCCTCCACCCGCGCATGCTCGGCGCCGGATGCGGGCAGGAACTTCACCAGCAACAGCCCGGCGGCGGGCAGCGCCGCGAAAAACAGGATGACCCCCTCCATGCCCACCAGGGCGTACGCCGCGGGCATGGCCAGCAATCCCAGGGCGCCGTAGGTCAGCACCCACGAGATGTAAACGCCGAAGTTGCGGTCGGGCCGCGCGGTCAGCCCGATGATGGCGAAGCTCAGGGACACCAGCCCGCCGCAACCCGCGCCCGCCAGGAAGCGCCAGGCGCCGAACTGGTAAAAGTCCGTGGTCGTCAGGGAGCCCAGGTTGCCGGCGATGGCGACCAGCAGGGACACGGTGAGTACGCGGCGCCAGTTGCAACGGTGAGCCAGCAACGTCATCGCCACGGTGGTCAGGGCGATGCCCCACATTTCCGCGGCAGCGATGTAGCCGGCCTCTTGCTCGCTGAAACCCAGGTACTCGATGAACCCTTGAACGACCCCGGGCTGAACGATGAACACCTCGGGGCCGACGACCCCCATGTAGAAAGCGGAAAATAAGGACTTTCTGCTGTTGATGTCGATGACAGGCTTTGCGTTGCCCACTTGATGCGCCCCCCGTTTGTTCGCCGCCGGCGCATCCAAAAACGCGCCGGGCATTTCTTGCTTGCAGCGGCTATTCTGGTAGAATGTCGCCAATTATACACGGGAACGCTCCGGTTTCCCCGGCTCCGGCGCACCGCGTCCGGGTCGGCGCGAACGCCGGCGGGCGGCGCAGGTGCAAACGGCGCCGGCCGAACCAGGCGTCTCCCATGGTTTCTTAACGGCTCGCGCCGGGGGGTGGTGCAGTGGGGAAAGAAAGATTAGCGGGTAAAACGGCCATCGTAACCGGCGCCGGGCAGGGCATCGGCGCGGCCATCGCCGAGGTGTTTGCCGACGAGGGGGCGCAGGTGGTCGCGGCGACCCGCACCGAAAAACACGGCCGGGCCACCGTGGACCGCATCAAGGGCCAGGGCGGCGAGGCCATCCTGATCGCCATCGACATAGGCTCCGCCAAAGCCGTCAACGCCGTGGTGGACAAGACCCTGGAGACCTACGGCCGCATCGACATCATGGTGCATAACGCCGCCTCGTTCCTGGGGGGATTGATTGAAGACCTGCGCGAGGAAGACCTGGACACCGTGCTGGAAGTCAACCTGAAAGCCTGCTTTCGCCTCACCCGCGCTTGCATTCCCGCCATGCGAAAACAGGGCGGCGGCCGCATCCTGGCCACCTCCTCGGTCACCGGCCCCAGGGTGGGCATGCCCGGCACCTCCTACTACGCCGCCTCCAAGTCCGGCATCAGCGGTTTTATCCGCACCGCCGCCCTGGAGCTGGCCGCAGACAACATCACCGTGAACGGCGTCGAACCCGGCTACATACAGACGCCCGCCATGGACCTGCTGGCGGACGAACAAGGCAAGGCGGAGATGACCAAGTACATTCCCGTGGGCCACATAGGGCATCCCAACGACATCGCCTACGCCATGCTGTACCTGGCCGGCGACGAGGCCGGCTACGTCACCGGCCAGACCATTGTCGTGGACGGCGGCTCCACCCTGCCGGAAAGCCCCGTCTATATGAACGAGACGGAGGGAGTGCATGTGCTGGGAACCTGAGCGGCGCACCGGCGGCGCAACCGCCCGGCCGGGGGACGCGCCCCGGCGACCGCCCCTGACGGCCGCGCCGCCGGGTTCGCGCCTTGGGTCCGTGGTTCCGCTTTGAAGATCGCGGGGCAAGCGAAGTGAAATTGATGCGGGCGGCCTTGGTTGGGTATGTCGGGGGGCTTTACGGTTTCCTCATTGTTTTCTTGACAGAGGCGGCTGTTTACTTTGCCGTCACCGGCGCCCCCCCTGACAACGAGATGATGTTGCTCCTGGCAAGAGGAGCGACTGTACTCGCGCTGTTATTGGCGGTGTATGCCGCGCACTCGCACTGGCGGGGCGATTTTTAATGAACGCGGGGAGGCAAGCGCTCATGCTTAGCGGGCGACAGGCGAAACATGGACGGCGCTCCGGCGAATGCGTTGCGAAGCGGACCGGCGCCCCGCTCCCCGGCGGCCCCGCGCCGGCGCAGACTCTGCGAGGCAGCGAATGACGACAGTAACGGAAGCGCTTGCCGCGATGGACACAGTCCTGGCGGGGGCGCTGGCGGTGCTGGCGGTCCTGGGACTGCTGGGCCTGGTGCGCTGGATGCTCGCCGCGGCGTCCTGGCTGTTTGGCAAAGCCCAGAAACACCCCCTGCTTGGCATCCTGGCGCTCTGGCTGTTTTGCGGGTCAAACAACCGCAACGACGATTATTGACGCGGCGACCCGCGCCGCCGCTCGGCACCGCCCGGCATCGGCGCCGCCGGGCGACCGCAGGAGAAAGAACCCGCGCGACAACGGACCTCGCGCGGCGGAACGAATTTTTAACCCGCCCGGGGCAACCAAGCGGCTGACCCGCACGGCCAAACGACGCGAGCGCGCGCGCCGGGCATTCGCCCCGCCGCCGCGCGCGTACTACACATTAATATATAGGCTTCACAAGTTGCGCCTGCAAGGGGGAAAGAAATGACCAAGAAAAACGCCCGCGAAGATAAACTGCTGGGCTTCGACGCCGAGATCACCCGCCGGGATTTCGTCGGCGGCGCCGTGTTGGGCGCCGGCGCCGGCCTGCTCTACGCCAATGCCCCGGGGCTGGTGCGCAAGGCCGCCGCGCAGGACCTGCCGGCGCCGCTGGCGGGGCTGGGGCCGGACTGGACCGGGCCGGGCGGCACGGGCGATTACCGCACCGCCAACGGCAACACCCACGAGGTGGTCAACGACGCCCACGGCATACGCAACGGCGCTTACCAGCAGGCTTTCAAGGACGCCGTCGACTCGGGCGAGATGTATGACCTGGTCATCGTCGGCGGCGGCTTCTCCGGCCTGGCGGCGGCCTACGCCTACCACGGGGAGCGCCCCGGCGCCAGGGTGCTGATCCTGGACAATCACGCCGTGTTCGGCGGCGAGGCCCGGCAAAACGAGTTTGAAGTGGACGGCTACCGCCTGTGGGCGCCCCAGGGCTCCAACGGCTGCGTGTTTCCGCCAAACCGCACCAAGCCCATCGGCTGGCACCACCATTTCTGGGACCAGCTGGGTCTGCCCCAGGAGTTCAAGTACCAGGCGGCCCGCGGCCTGGAAAAAGACGTCACCATCCCCAGGGACATCTACAGCCCCATGCACATCGCCTGGGAGCGGGCGGACCAGGCCTATTACTATGACAACCACGGCATGGTGATGAACCCCTGGAACGACGGCTTTGGCAAGGCGCCCATCGCAGACAGCCTAAAGCGCGAATACCTGCAAATGGAGACCTACAAGGGCGTGCCGCAAAAGCACGACTGGCATCACTGGCTGGATACCATGACTTACCAGGAGTTTCTCACCCGGCACGTGGGCGTGTCCGACGCCGTGGCTCCCTACCTGAACCCGCAGACCGCCGCCATGGGTTGCGGGCTGGGCGCCGACGTGATTTCCGCTCACTCCGCCTACGAGTTCGTGCAACCCGGCGTCATCAGTTACAAGCGCTTTGCCGGCATGGAGGACCCCTCCGAGTACGTTTACCTGGCCAGTTTCCCGGGCGGCAACACGGGCATCGCCCGGCATTTTGTCAAGGCCATGATTCCCGGAGCGATACAGGGCGACGGCTCGTTGACCGACGTGCTGAACAACCCCATCGACTTCGAACGGCTGGACCGCCCCAACCAGCCGGTGCGGATGCGCCTGTCCAGCACCGCGGCCGGGGTCATGCACGACGGCGCCCCCGAGTCCGCCGCCGCCGTGTCGGTGATTTATTACCGCGGCAGCAGGCTGCACCGGGTCCGGGGGCGGCACGTAGTCATGGCTTCCGGGCAATGGGTGAACCGCCTGGTGTGCCAGGACCTGCCGCCGGCCTACCGCCAGGCCATGAGCACGTTCCATCACGCGCCCATGCACACCATCAACGTGGCCCTGCGCAACTGGAAGTTTCTGGAGAAACTGGGCGCCGCGGCAGTGCGCTGGTTCGAGGGCTTCGGCTGGTTCTTCTCCCTGCGCCGCCAGATGCTGATCGACGGCAGGGAGCCCATGCCCCTGGACCCGTCCCGCCCCATCGCCATCACCATGTACAACTCCTTTTGCAACCCGGGCGTACCCATGCCGCAACAGGCCGCCCTGGCGCGCATGCAATTGTTCAACTTGTCTTTTGAGGACGTGGAGCGCGGCGTGCGCGAGCAGTTCACCAAGATGTTTTCGCCCTACGGGTTTGACGCGGCGCGCGACATCGCCGGCATCATCTCCAACCGCTGGGGCCATGCCTACGTGGTGTCGCCGCCGGGCTTTTACTACGGCAAAAACGGGCAGAAAGCGCCCCGGGAGGTCATTCGGGAGCCGTTCGGCCGCATCGCGTTCGGTCATTCCGAGCTGACCGGCGCCCAGCTGTGGACCACCGCCGCAGAAGAAGGCGAGCGGGCGGCAAAGCAAGTTCTGGACATGAGTTGAACGGGTCGTTCCCAGCCGCCGGGGGCGGTGTGCAAAGCCCCGGCGGGGGCCGTGCGACAAGCCCTGTCGGGGGGCCTGCGACAAACCCCGCCGGGCGGCGGAGTTGAGCAACCATGAACGCGGTAACCGACGATCAGGACTGGATGCGCCGCGCCCTGGCGCTGGCGCAACAAGCGGCGGCGCTGGGCGAGGTGCCGGTGGGCGCCGTCATCGTCAAGGACGGCGAGCTCCTCGCCGAGGGCTGGAACCAGACCATCACGGCCCGGGACCCCTCCGCCCACGCGGAGATCGTCGCCCTGCGCGCCGCCGCGCAACGCCTGGGCAATCACCGCCTGCCGGGCGCCGTCCTGTACGTAACCTTGGAGCCCTGCGCCATGTGCGCCGGCGCCGTCGTCCAGGCCCGCATCCAGCGGCTGGCGTATGCCGCCGCCGACCCGGCGGCCGGCGCCGCCGGCAGCGTCTTCAACGTGTTGCAATGCGAGCAACTGAACCACCGGGTGGAGCTGAGCGGCGGCGTCTTGCACCGGGAAGCGGCGGAGTTGTTGCGAGAGTTCTTCCGGGAACGGCGCGGGAACCTGAAAGATGACGGACGCACCTCTTGAGGCCTTGCTTCGCTCCCTGAGCGAAAGCCTGTTGCGGCGCGGTTGGATGCTGGCGACCGCCGAGTCCTGCACCGGCGGCGGCATTGCCTGGGCGTTGACCCGCCTGCCCGGCAGCTCCGCCTGGTTCGAACGCGGGTTCGTCACCTACTCCAACCAGGCGAAGCGCGAGCAACTGGGCGTTGCCGCCGAACTCATCGAGCGGTGCGGCGCCGTCAGCGAAGAAGCGGCCGCGGCCATGGCCGGCGGCGCACTCGCCCACAGCCGCGCACACCTGGCGGTCTCGGTGACCGGCATCGCCGGCCCGGACGGGGGCACGGCGGACAAGCCGGTGGGCACCGTCTGCTTCGGCTGGGGCGTGCGCGGCGGCGCTGTCCGCACCACCCGCGTTCGCTTCCCGGGCGACCGCCGCCGGGTGCGCGAGTGCGCCGTGCTGACCGCCTTGCAAGGGGCGCTGGACGTCGCGGAGCAGGCGAGCGCCGCCGCGAGCAACGTCTGAACCGCCGCATTTTTATCCTTATCGCCCTGAATAACGCATTGACGTCCACGCGGAGGGTTTTGTACGATGGCGACACTCTACTTCACGGGGAAACCAAGTGTTGCGCCAGACATCCTGTTTTCTTATTTCTCGCCCGGCCGTGCCGGGATGAGCGTTTTGCCGGCCCGATGACCCCTTTCCGTTCCATCAGTTTGCTTATCCTGGCGTGGCTGGCGCCGTGGCAAGTTGCACAGGCGCTCACCGTGTCGACATCCCTCAGTCTGAACGGCAGTTACACGGTGAGTTGGGCGCCGTCGACGGCGCCCTGGGCAAGGATAGGGAGAACGGAGTTATGGGAGCAGGCGGACAACGGCGATTGGCGCCGACTGAACAGTTACGCCTGGACGGTGACCTCGGCATCGTTCAGCAACAAGAACGCCGGCGTCTATCGCTACAAGACTCGCCATTGCGCAGGATTCAGAGGCGTGCCTTACAGATGTTTTGACGCGGCGGGCCCGGTGAGCGTGGAGGTGCGGACGCTGACGCTGAGCCTGCGCTGGGACCCGGCCACAGTGGAGTACGAGGCGCGCTCCTGGTTGCGCTGGGAAGTGAAATACGCGCGCAGTTGCACGCTGGATGGGAAGGCGTTGTCCCTGGACGCCGGTTTCGGCCGCGACGTCGTGGTGAAAGAAGACCTGACGGCGCCGCAAACCAGCACCCTGCGTTGTACCGGGTTGCGCGGCGAGACAAAGACGGTCACGGCGGATGCGGCGGTGCGCAGGCCGTTGCTGTTCGCGCGTCCCTCCGTCAGCTACGACGGCAGTTACGCCCTGCGTTGGAGACACTACCTGAGTTGTCGGCTCTATTGGTATTTTGGGTTTCGTCTGTATTGCCTGCGGTTGCAGGAGAAAGTCGGCGCCGGCGCCTGGGCCGCTGTGCCGTTAAGCGGCGCGGTGTGGGCCGGCAGTTACCGCGATAAGGCGGTGGGCGTGTATCAATACCGGATACGACGATTGGGATACCTCATGAGGACCGAGGAAGGCCCCGTCACGGTCATCGTGCGCCGGCCGCCGCCCCCGCGCATTCGGGCGGGCTACGGCGGCAGCACAACGGGTTGGTACACGGTGTCGTGGCTTCCCTCCCCGGGCGCCGCCTGGTACGAGCTGGAGGAGCGCGTCCCGGGCGCCGCTTGGACGGCATACCGCAACCTGGCGGCCGCCGAGCGAGCGTTCACGGGCCGCGGCTCGGGCCGCTGGGAGTATCGCGTGCGCGCTTGCAATGCCGCCTGGTGCGGGGATTGGTCGCCGACGGAGACGATGACGGTGGCGTTGCCGGCGCCGGCGCGCATCACGGTGTCGGCGGCCACG
>CAZDXS010000255.1:0-20487 GCA_964509455.1 uncultured Enterobacteriaceae bacterium
GCGGGCCGAACAACGGCGGCAAAACCTGGGCCATGTATGCCCTTTACCACTGCCACTACCTGATGGCGAACTGCATGCAGGGCGCCGGCGGCGGCAAGGTTCGAGAGGCCGACATGCTCGCCCTGGGCGCCTTCAACCGCCACATCCGGAATAGCCTGGGCGACCTGTTCAACGCCCGGCCCGAGCTGCTGGAAGGCGCCTCGGTCAAGGTTGCGGGCGTCGGCGCTGACAAGTTCCACGGTCTGCTCAAAAAGGAAGGCCGCAAGAACACCTTCCTTGTCCCAGCGGAGCGGAACGGGCTGAACCTGTTTTTCCGGGAGCTCACCACCAAGAGAACCGCGCTTTTGCACCACGCCTCCCGGGACAACATCGACCTCGAAAAACTTCTGAGCAACGTCATCCACTCGCGTTACGCGAGCCCCATTGCCCACTACATCGACTGGTTGAACCAGTTGATCGAAATTCAGCGCGGCGGCCCGGGCGACTTTCACGCTTTCGCGGAGCAGATACAGAAGCGCATCGTCAGGGGCGCCTACCGAGTCAACAAAACCACCGGGGAGATTACATTCAAGCCCTACCAGGGCAGGCAAAACGGCAAGGGCGGCAAGGCCATGGGCCTGCACATAGCATCCGGCACGGCCAAGAACCTGTTCGCTCTCTGGTTCTACCTGGAAAACCAGGCCAGGCGGGGCGACCTGCTGATGATCGACGAGCCGGAGCTGAACATTCACCCGGAGAACCAGTTGAAGCTGGCGCGCCTGCTGGCGCGCTTGGTCAACGCAGGGCTGAATGTCGTCATCAGCACCCACAGCGATTACATCGTCAGGGAGTTCAACAAAATGCTGATGTTGAACGAGGACAAGGTCGGCAACCTGAAGAAGGATCACCACTACGACGACGACGAGATTCTGCATCCCGACCGCGTCGGCGCCTACCTGTTTGACGATCAGAAGATCACCCCCTGCAGGATAAACCCCAACGCCGGAATCTATGTCCCCGCCTTTGACGAGGTAATAGATAAGCTGAACCGGTCCAGCGAAGACATCTACTACACCCTCCAGGATCGCATCGAGTTCGGCGATGATTGTTGACACGATCGCGCGGGCCATCAACCCGAACTACCACCTGGAGCGACGCGAGAGGAACTGGCTGCTGGGAGATGATGCGCATCGCGTGGAGTTGCGCGTTCCCACCAGGCATAGTTTCGGTTTCTCCCTGGATCACCCGGAGCGTTCGCCCCTGGCGTTCTTCAGCGCAAGCCCGCCGAGAGATCTGGCGAAGGTCTGCGACGGCATGGTTGCGTTTACGAGAGAAGGGAGGCTTTACCTCTTTTCCATTGAGATGAAGTCATCGCACAAAGAAGATGCGAGCAAACAACTCGTGAACGGGCAGTTGTTCTGGCGGTGGCTGGTGAGCCTGTGCGTGCGGCACGGCCATATACCGGAAGCGACCGACATCTGCTACATCAGCGTGATCGTGTGGAGGCCGATGGAAGGGTCCACGCGCTTGGGCTTTACGCAGGATTCAGGCCCGGGGGCTCTGCTGGAGTGGCCCGGAGGCGACGGCTTCGACGCCCGGTACGAGGTGAGAAACCGGAAGGTCGTCCCGCTGGCCGAGTTCGTGCGCCGGCGGCGTCCACAGGGGCGTGGACAGGGGCCGGGCGGGTAAGCTAGGATGGGGATATGGCCAGGAAGAAGACACCCCGGAAGTCCGTGAAGGCGCTGACCCACGATTCGGCGAAGCGGACGAACATCCCGACCGCGGAGCACCAGTCCGTGATGAGCCCGGACGAGCAGGCGCCCGTCCGGGTGGCCTACCAGCGCCGTAACCCGGACGTGGACCCGCAGCTCGTCTGGCGCGGCAAGGACATGCAGAGCTGGTCGGAGCTGGTGGTACAGGCCGCGCCGCTCTACATCCAGGAGAAGGTGCACCCCAAGGTGCTCATCGACGACCTGCAAAGGCGCAGCCAGATCGATGAACAGGAAAGCGCGGAGCAGCCCGACCTGTTCGCGGACTTCAACGGCCTGCCGGACGGGGCCGAAAAGACCGAGTTCTACCGGCACGACGCCAACTGGTCGAACCGGATGATCCTGGGAGACAGCCTGCAGGTGATGGCCTCCCTGGCGGAACGCGAAGGGCTGCGCGGCAAGGTGCAGTGCATCTACCTCGATCCGCCCTACGGGATCAAGTTCAACAGCAACTTCCAGTGGTCCACCACCAGCCGCGACGTGAAAGACGGCAAGGCGGAGCACATCACCCGCGAACCAGAACAGGTGAAGGCGTTCCGCGACACCTGGCGCGACGGCATCCACAGTTATCTATCGTACCTGCGTGACCGGCTCATTGCCGCCCGCGACCTGCTCACCGACTCCGGTTCCGTCTTCGTGCAGATAGGCGATGAGAACGTGCACCGCGTGCGGGCGCTGATGGACGAGGTGTTTGGGGAGGAGAATTTTGTTTCGCAGATTACATTTTCAAGAGCAGCCGCAAGGGGAACGGGCACAAAAAGCTTAGACAATGTTGCTGACTGCCTACTGTGGTTTAAAAAAGGAGTTGCGATAAAGTACCGTCAGTTATACAGGGCAGTTGACCCGAAAAGTTCCGACCCGTCAATGGCTCCTTTCAGTTACCTTTACTTGCCTGACGGACTCAGGCGTACCATGTCGAAAAGTGAAAAAAATAACCCGGCAATTTTGACAGATAACGCCAGAAGGTACCGAATTGTTTCGCTCTCTTCTCAAACCAGGGCGGACAGCGCGATGCTTGCCTATGATTATCAAGGCAAGGCATTTCGGCCGCCTCCGGGCAGAGGGTGGGCTGCAAGTTTCAAAGGGATCGAACGTCTTGCCAAAGCAGATCGATTGCAACGGTCGGGCAACTCACTGGGGTATATATCTTTGGCAGATGAAAGACCCGGTATTGCACATACCAATCAATGGACCGACACTGCTAGTATCCGAGAAGAAAAATCTTACGTCGTTCAAACGGCCGCCAAGATTGTCCAGCGTTGCATCCTCATGACCACCGACCCCGGCGACTTGGTCCTCGACCCCACCTGCGGCTCCGGCACCACCGCCTACGTCGCCGAACAATGGGGCCGCCGCTGGATTACCATTGACACCTCCCGCGTCGCCCTGGCGTTGGCGCGCGCCCGCATCATGGGCGCTCGCTACCCCTACTACCTGCTGGCGGACAGCCCGGCGGGGCAACAAAAAGAGGCGGAGATAACGGGCAAGGCGCCGTCCGAGAAAGAGACCTACGGCGACTTGCGCCAGGGCTTCGTCTATGAGCGGGTGCCGCACATCACCTTGAAGTCCATCGCCAACAACGCCGAGATCGACGTCATCTGGGGGAAGTGGCAGGAAACACTGGATTCGTTGCGTGGGCAGTTGAACAAAGCCCTGAAGCAGAACTGGGAGGAGTGGGAGATCCCCCGGCAGGCGGAAGAGGATTGGCCCGCCGCCGCGCAGACGGCGCACGGGCAGTGGTGGGACGGGCGCATCGCCCGGCAACGGGAAATCGATACCTCCATCGCCGCCGGGGCGGATTACGAGTATCTCTACGACAAGCCCTACGAGGACAAAAAGACCGTACGCGTGGCGGGGCCGTTCACCGTGGAGAGCATCTCCCCGCACCGGACATTGGGCGTGGATGAAAACGATGAGCTGGTGGAAGGCGTTGCCTACCAGCCGCCGGGCTATCAGGGCGAGGCCGATTTCTCCACGATGATCCTGGAAAACCTGAAAGTAGCGGGCGTGCAACAGGCGCACAAGGAGGACCGCATCCGGTTCACCTCCCTGGCCCCCTGGCCGGGGAAGCTGGTCTGCGCCGAGGGGCGCTACACGGAGGGCGCCGCCGAGGACGAGGAAGATGCTGCCGGCCCAGAGAGACGCGCCGCCGTCTTCATCGGCCCCGAGTTCGGCACGGTGTCGCGGCCGGATCTGGTGGCGGCGGCCTCGGAAGCCGCCGAGGCCGGCTTCGACGTGCTGGTCGCCTGCGCATTCAACTACGACGCCCGCTCCACCGAAATCAAGAAACTGGGGCGCATCCCCGTGCTGAAAGCGCGGATGAACGCTGACCTGCACCTAGCGGACAACTTCGCAAAAACCAGCGCCGGCAACCTGTTCGTCATCTTCGGCGAGCCGGACATTGAACTCCTCGAGGCCGAGGAAGACCAGGTGCAAATCAAGATCAAAGGCGTGGACGTGTTCCACCCCCAGACCGGCGAAATTCACAGCGACGGCGCCGACGGCATCGCCTGCTGGTTCATCGACACGGACTACAACGAGGAAAGCTTTTTCGTGCGCCACGCCTACTTCCTGGGTGCCGACGACCCCTACAAGAAGCTGAAAACCACCCTCAAAGCCGAGATTGACCAGGAAACCTGGGCCACCCTCCACAGCGACGTCTCGCGCCCGTTCCCGCGCCCGCCGTCCGGCCGCATCGCCGTCAAGGTCATCAACCACCTGGGCGACGAAGTAATGAAAATCCTCAAGGCGTAGCCCCGCCTGTAGTTTCAGAAATACTGTTCCAGAAATACGTGCGGGGCCGCCGACTTGGTGGTATAATCCCCCGCAACGACCGAAAGGAGGCGGCAGGCAACCCATGAACTTGTCGGGATGCTTGCCCGCAGGTAAGCGAAACGCAGGAACATTCCAACGGCGGGCGTGCGAGATGCGCCGCGCCCGGCACAACTTTTGAACGACGATGAATCGAACCGAATTGCTGGACATCCTTGCCAACGGCGAAAACTCCGGAGTGGAGTTCAAGCGGGATGACGTCAACGCGCGATCCCTGGCCAAGGAGCTGGTCGCTTTCTCGAACCTGGATGGCGGCATGGTCGTTTTGGGCGTGGAGGACAACGGCGAGGTGTCGGGTTTGACCCGCTCGCCCCGTGAGCTGGAAGAATGGGTCATGAACGTTTGCCGCGACAAGATTCGGCCGGCAATCACCCATTCGTTTGACGTGTTTAACGAGGTACAGGGTGAGAAAGGAGTCGCCGTCGTGCGCGTGCCGCGCACCGACGGCGTGCGCGCGCTTTGGGACGACGACGGCCATCGCTATCTGGTGCGCGTCGGCGCACAGAGCCGCGAGGCCGGCCAGGAAGAACTGGCCCGCGTCCTTCAGCAAAAAGGCGCGATTCGCGCCGAGTTACGTCCGGTTTCAGGCACGACCATCGAAGACCTGGACCGCAGAAAGTTGCGAAACTACTTCCTGGAGATTCGCAGAGTCGAGTTCCCAAACGACGACAGCGAGTTGCAGATCCTGCTGGAGAACACGGAGTTTATGGTGGACGGAAGCGCGACCGTGGGCGGCATGCTGTTGTTCGGTTTGAAGCCGAATCGCTTCCTGCCGCAAGCAGGCATCTATGCCGCCGCCTACCCCGGAACGGAAAAAGACTACGAGGTCATAGAACGAGCGACGTTGCGCGGGCCGTTGCTCCCGCTTCGGGACGCAAACGGAGAGTCCGCGAACGGAGAGTCCGCAAACGGAGAGTCCGCGAAAGCGGGGCTTGTCGAACAAGCCCTTGAATTCGTCAAGCGCAACACGCCCGCGGCCGCCGCTCTTGAAAGTGGGCCGCGCCGCGCGGAGCGGCCGACCTACCCGACCGAAGTGTTGCGCGAGGCCATCGTCAACGCCATCATTCATCGCGACTACCTGCTGTCCGGCACGAAGATTGATCTGTCCATATACAGCGACCGGCTGGAGGTTGTCTCGCCCGGACGCCTGCCGCACAAGATGACCCCTGAACGCATGCGACAGGGAGGGCGGATTGCAAGAAACAAGCTGGTAGCAGGCGTTATACGCAACCATGGCTACCTGAAAGGCGTGGGGATGGGGGTTCGCTGGATCGTCATCGGGGGGATGAAAGAACACAACGGGACGGAACCCGACCTGGTGGAACAACATGAACGGTTCACCGTTCGCCTGTTCGCACAAGCGCCCGACAAGGGGAACGAGGCATGACCAAAAGCCAGCGACAGGCAACCCGTACATCCGTTGCGGCGCATACTTGCGAGGAGGCGAAGCGCAGGAACATCCCCAGTTGCCTCTCTTTGTTGCGCAACCGGTTCTTGGCCGCTCGCGACCCGTTCACCGAATCCGAACTTGGCGACGACCCGCACCTGCACTCCAGCGACCGCTTGTGGTACTCTCACACTTGAACCGAGAGAGGGGAGGCCGCGCACATGCAAACTGAAACCGCCAAGCCGCTGGAGCTCTTCAGTTTTGTCCAGACAAAAGCCGGATTTCTGAAATCGCTGACAAGCCAAGGCAGCTACAAGTACCGTCGCTATGCGGGGATGCCGCTACGCTATGCGGGCGGCAAATCCCTTGCCGTGGGGCATGTCGTAGAGCATCTGCCTGGCCATGTCGACACCCTGGTATCGCCTTTCATTGGCGGCGGCTCCGTTGAAATAGCCTGTGCCAAAGAACTCGGAATCAGCGTTGTGGGCTATGACTTGTTTGACATTCTGGTCGCCTACTGGAGTGTGCAACTGGAATCCCCCGCACTATTGGCAGAGCGCATCGCCGCATGGCAACCCACCCAGGAAACCTACCGTGCCGTCAAAGCACGACTCAAGCAGCACTGGACAAAAGACGAACCGCTTACCGACCGTCTGAATCTGGCGGCTCATTACTGGTTCAACCACAACCTTTCCTATGGCCCCGGCTTTCTGGGCTGGATGTCCAAAATATACGAAGAGCCGGCGCGCTTTCACAGACTGCTCAGCAAGGTCAGGGATTTTGACTGCCCCAACCTTTCAGTTGAACAAGGAACATTCCAAGAGACGATCCCAAACCATCAGGGCGATTTTCTGTATTGCGACCCGCCTTATTACCTGGATGGAAACAGTCGGATGTTCCGCGGCATCTACCCGCAACGGAATTTCCCGGTGCACCACAACGGCTTCGACCACAAGTTGTTGAGAGATTTATTGTGCCGGCATAAGGGCGGCTTCATCTTGTCCTACAACGACTGTGAGACCATCCGCGATTGGTATGCAGATTTCCAGATAGTGGAAGTGTCGTGGCAGTATACGTTGGGGCAAGGCGAGACTCGCATCGGCAAGAACCGCATTGAAAACGGCACAAACCACCACGTCAAAAAATCGCACGAACTGCTAATAGTGGGGGTGTAGTTGTGCCTAAAAGGCGAGCGATGTCCTCCGATGCGGCTTCTCAAAAGAAAGTCGGCGGGCACGGGATCGAACGAGATTTCGCTAGTTTGATAAACGGCGATGACAGTCATTTGCCCCACACAGGCAAAACGGATGTGCGCGATTCAGAAGGACGTAGTTATTCAGTGAAGAGCGGCGCTTGGTGGCAGATTTTCCTCTATAGGCGCAATCGGCTGGAGACCAACACCACTTTCCGGGAAATGCGTAATGTATCGGAACTGATGATTGCCTGCCTTGATGCTTTCCCGGAAGACCGGGCAGATTATCTTGCCGACAAAATATCCGCCAAGTTGCGCCTGCAGCAGCCGATGCGCGACCTTCTATCTGAAATGCTCAAGCCCGGCGTTTTGCCTGCATTCCTGGAGAAAGCGGTTTTCAATGCCGGTGAAGTTGACTATCTCAGCATCCTCCCTGAAGATCTGACTCGGGCGCCGTTCAATCAAAAGATTTTTCATGTTTTTGCCCGCGTCGATGTCGTGGCCGCCTTGTGCAAAGCTTTGGACCTTGCGAACTCCGCGGCGCGCAGCGCAGGGCAGACCGACGCGCAAAAGGTTTTATTCCGTATCAACGGAATCAACTGTGGCGAGTTTGAGATTAGAACTGACAGCGATGTTCACTACCGCGAAGCCAAATTCCGCCTCAACAGCGCCAAAATCCTCAAAGTCCTAATCGACAACATCACGCCCAGCCATAGGACCGCCAATCAGATCATTACGTACGGTAAAGCAGTTCACGCTTTACGCAGATAGTTCCCTTGAGGACGTATGCCCGTCAGCAAGGCGCAGGTTAAACGCAGGCAACCCCGCGCTCGCGTGCAGGCAAGTTCGCGGCCGGGCGCGGGCAACCCTGTGGTATAATCCCCGGCCACCAAAATGCCCATAACAACAAGCAGGAGTAAGCGCCAGGATGAAACTTCCCGAACCCAGAGCAGTATCCTTTTCGACCCTGATTAGCGACGTGGAAAAAGGCAACGTCAGAATTCCGCAGTTTCAGCGGGCGTTCGTGTGGACGCGGCAACAGAGCGCCAAGTTGCTGGACAGCATCATCAAGGGGTATCCCATCGGCACGTTCATTTTCTGGAGGACCCGGGAGCGACTGCGGGACATCCGGAGCATTGGCGGCATTGAGCTGCCCAAGCCGCGCGAGGACGAGCCGATTTCCTACGTGCTGGACGGCCAGCAACGCATGACCAGCCTGTTTGTTTCGATGAAGGCCCTGACGCTGGAGATGGACGAGGGCGTGCGGGATTACGGCAACATGCAAGTCAACCTGCTCGCGGCGGAAGATGAGGAAATCGTCCATATCGGGGAGGTGGCGGAGGGAGACCAGGACCACATCCTGCTGAGCAAGCTTCTGGAGGGCGATTTTCAGTACCTGGCGTCTTTTCCGCCGAAACAGCAGGAGAACATCAGGTTGTACCGGCAACGCTTCAACAGCTACCAGTTTTCGGTGATCGAGGCGCAAGAGGCGCCCATCGAGGTCGCCACCGAGATTTTCACCCGGCTGAATATCGGCGGCCGGGCCCTCACCGTTTTCGAGATCATGGTGGCGAAAACGTACGATCATGAGCGCGGCTTCGACCTGCTGGAGAAAGTGGAAGCCCTGGACGAGCGCCTGCGGGACAGCAACTTTGGCGAAATCCCGCACATTACCGTCCTGCAAGCCGCGGCCGCGGCCCTGGCGCAGGATGTTTCCCGAAAGTCCATCCTGCGATTGGACAAAAATGACGTCATCGACCACTGGGAGGCGGTCGAGAACGCGATCCTCACCGCCATTGAGTACCTGCGGGACGGGTTCAAGATACCGGCCTCGCGCCTGTTGCCGTTCCCCAGCCTGGTCGTGGCGTTCGCTTATTTCTTTTACAAGTCCGGGCGCGAGCGTCCCGATGCCGAACAGCGCAAGCGGCTCCGGGACTTCTTCTGGCGGGCGTCCCTGGGCGGGCGTTATTCCGCCAGCGCGGACTCCCGCATCGGCCAGGACCTGAAAAAGATGGACGACTTCATCGAGGGACGGGCGGCGGCCTACGAATGGGCTGTTGACCCTTCCCCGGACTTCATCAAGGAACACGGGCATTTCCAAACCGGGCGCAGTTTCATCAAGGCGCTCCTGTGCCTGATGGCGGCGAAAGACCCCAAGTCGTTCAACAGCGGCAACCGGGTGCGCGTCCACAACGACTGGCTAAAGCAAGTCAACTCCCGGAACTACCATCACTTCTTCCCCCGCGCCTACATGAAGAAAAAGAAACCCGGCGTGGACGACCGCCGCGTCAACCACATCGTGAACATCACCCTGGTTGACGACTACCTGAACAAGCGGGTCATCCGCGCCAAGGCGCCGTCTGATTACCTTGCGGAGATTGAAGCGAAGGCGGGGGATGACGTCGATTTCGCCGCGGTGCTTGAGAGCCACTTCATCGACCTGGAGAAAGACGGCGCGCGCAAGGATGACTTCAACACGTTTTTTGACAACCGCGCCCGGGCCTTGAGCGACGCCCTGCGAGAGCAGATCATCCCGCAGGACATCGATGGCAAGATGGCGGCCAGCGTTGATGATGAAGAGGATGTCCCGGAGGAGGGTTCGTAGCCCCGTTGCCGTTTGCCGGCAACCGCCGCCGCCCGCGATGAACGGCGGGGCGCCTCTGTGCCCGCCGCTCGAGTCGGGGGTATCGCTGGGCGCCGCCGGCAAAGCGCCCCCGCCGCATCGGCGCCGCCATCGTGCGCCGGATGCGTTATAATTGACCCAGCGCAGTCGCCGACAACCACGGCAACGCAGCCGCAACGGCAACGGCGACAGCAACAGCAACAGCAACGGCAACGCAACCTGGGGGGTTCACAATGGCGCATTACACCGCGGCGCAACTGGCGGAACTGGTGCGGGAGGATTCCGTCCACAAGAACGTCTATACGGACCCGGCCATCTTTGAGCTGGAGTTAGAGCGCATCTGGGGGCGGGCGTGGGTCTACGTGGGCCACGACAGCCAGGTGAAAGAGCCGGGCGATTATTTCGCCACCGCCATCGGCAGGCAACCGGTCATCATGACGCGGCACAAGGACGGCGCCGTCCACGTGCTGTTCAATCGTTGCAGCCACAAAGGGGCGCAACTGGTGGGGGACGGTTGCGGTCGCGCCCAGCAGTTGCGTTGCGCCTACCACGGCTACGTGTTCGACACCGACGGGACCCTGCTTCACATTCCCCAGGAGGAGGGCTACGCCGGCCAGGACTTCGGCAAGGGCAAGGCGGAGTACAACCTGCAACGAGCGCCGCGGGTTGCAAGCTACCACGGCTTGGTGTTCGCCAGCCTGGCGCCGGACGGCCCAGATCTTGCCGCCTGGCTGAGCGGCGCCGCCGCCTCCATCGACAACCTGGTGGAGCGCTCCCCCGAGGGGCGCATCGAGATCGCCGGCGGTTGCTTTCGCTACCTGCACGACTCCAACTGGAAGATGTTCGTCGAGAACCTGAACGACGCCATGCACCCCATGGTGGTGCACCAGTCCTCCAGCGGCACCGCCAAGCGGGTGTTTGACGAGCGCCACGAGGAGGGGGACGCGGTGCCGTTCGAGCTGGAGATGCTGGCGCCGTTCACCAACAACTACGAGTTCTTCGAAAAGATGGGCCTGACCGCCTGGGACTACGGCCACAGCGTCACCGGCGGGCGCATCAGCATCCACTCCGCCTACTCCCCGGTGCCTGGTTACATGGAGGCCATGGTGGAGCGCTACGGCGAGCGCAAGGCCCGGGAAATCCTGTCGGTGAACCGGCACAACACCGTGGTGTATCCCAGCTTCACCCTGAAAGGCGCCATCACCTCCATTCGCATCGTCAAGCCCGTGGCGGTTGACAAGACGGTGATCGAATCCTGGGTGTTTCGGCAAGTGGGCGCCCCGGAGGAGATGTTCCAGCGCTCCATCACCTACTGCAACCTGATCAACTCCCACGCCAACCTGGTGGGGCCCGACGACTACGAGGCCTACCATCGCCTGCAACAGGGACTGCAAGCCGAGGACGGCAACGACTGGGTGAGCCACCACCGCTACCTGGGCCAGGACGAGCTGGAGGAGGACGGCACGCGCCACGCCGCCGGCACCTCCGACATGGTGTTTCGCCACCAGTTCCAGACCTGGAAAAACTACATGGTCAACGAGCGGGGGCGTCCGTGAGCGCCGCCCCGAAGGCGCGGCCGCACAGCCCGCCCGCCCAGGAGACCATCGAGCAGTTCCTGTTCCACGAGGCGCGCCTGCTGGACGAGCAGCGCTGGGACGAGTGGAACGCGCTGTATTTAGAGGACGCGGCGTACTGGGCGCCGGCCGCGCCGGACCAGCCGGATCCGCACAACCACGTCTCCCTTGTCTATGAGACGGGCCTGTTGCGGGCGGTGCGCATCAAGCGCTATCGCCATCCCAACGCCTTTTCCCTGCAGCCGAAGCCGCGCAGCGCCCACCTGGTGAGCAACGTGATGTTGGACGACTTCGACGAAGCGAGCGGCCGTTGCGTGGTGACTTCCAGGTTCATCATGTTGCAGTACCGGCGCGAAAAGCAGGACCTGTTCGCCGGCGCCTACACCCACGAACTGGTGGGGGCCGACGACGTTGCCGGCTTCAAAATCGCCTCCAAGCGCGTTGACCTGCTCAACTGCGACGCGCCCCTGGAGAACATACTCATTTATCTGTAAGTGACGGACGCGCGCCGGCAACTCGTCGACTCCGCCGCCTACCAGGAATTTCGGCGGGTGCACGACGGCCTGTCCCGGGCCCTGGCCGCCGCGCTCATCGGCGTGGTGTTGCTGTTCAATGCGCTCAGCATTTACGCCAGGGATTTCATGGGTGCGCCGTTCCGGGAGGGCGGCGTCGTCTCCAACGGCATCATCGCGGCATTGTTCGTCCTGTTGCTCATCATCGCCGCGGCCCTGTACTACGTGCGGCGCATCAACGCCGCCCACCTGCGCCTGCGCCAGGTCATGGACGAGGACTGAAACATCTCCATTCGACTCTTCCCCGGCATGACAAGATTGATTTTCGCAGCGGCCGTTGCCCGTGCCGCCGCGGCCGCTGTTATGGCTCGCGCCGCGTGCGCCGCCGGTGCTTGCCGCACCGCCGCCGTTGTTGCTCGCGTTGCCCGCGCTGTCCGCGCCGCTTGCAGTGCTCGTGCCGCTCGCGCCGCTGTTGTTGCGCGCGCCGCTGGCGCAGTGCGTACCGCCCGCGCCGCCCACACCGCTGCGCGTCCCGCCCGCGCCGCTGGCGCCGTACGTATCGCCCGCGCCGCGTGCGCCGCCGGTGCTTGCCGCACCGCCGCCGTTGTTGCCTGCGTTGTCCGCGCTGTCCGCGCTTTCCGCACCGCTTGCAGTGCTCGTGCCGCTCGCGCTTTCCGCACCGCTTGCGGCGCCCGTGCCGCCTGCATCGCCGGCGCCATCCGCGCCGCTTGCAGTGCTCGTGCCGCTCGCGCTTGCCGCGCCGTGCGTATCGCCCGCGCCGTGTGCGCCGCCGGTGCTTGCCGCACCGCCGCCGTTGTTGCTCGCGTTGCCCGTGCTGTCCGCGCCGCTGGCACCGTGCGTATCGCCCGCGCCGCCACGGCCGCTGTTATGGCTCGCGCCGTGTGCGCCGCTGGCGCTTGCCGCACCGCCCTCGCCGCCGCGCCCGCCCTCGTTGCGGCGCTGTCGCTGTTCCCGGCGGCGGCAACCGCCGCCGACCCCGCCGACGCCCTGAACTCGCCGGCCATCACGGCGTTCCTGCTGTTCATCGCCGCCACCTTGTTCATCACCCACTACGCGGCGCGCCGCACCCGCTCCCGCAAGGACTTCTACGTGGCCGGCAGCGCCATCGGCGGCCTGCAGAACGGGGTCGCCATTTCCGGCGACTTCATGTCGGCGGCGTCTTTCCTGGGGTTGGTGGGCTTGCTGTTTCTCAGCGGTTACGACACCCTTTATTTCGTCATCAACCTGGTGCTGAGCTGGGCCGTGGTGCTGTTCCTGGTCGCCGAGAAGTTGCGCAACCTGGGTTCCTACACCTTCGCGGACGCCGTGTCGGTGCGGCTGGCGGCGCGTCCCATTCGCATCCTGGCGGCGGTGGGCACCCTGGCCGTCGCCGTTCCCTACCTGCTGGCGCAGATGGTGGCCGCCGGCGCCCTGATGGAGTCCCTGTTCGGCCTGGACTACGCCCACGGCGTGCTCATCGTCGGCGTCCTGATGGTCGTCTACGTCACTTTCGGCGGCATGCTGGCCACCACCTGGGTGCAGATCATCAAGGCGGCGCTGCTGGTGGGCGGCGGCACCGTGCTGGCGGTGATGGTGCTGGCCGCGTTCAGTTTTGACCTGGGTCGCCTGGCGCGCCTGGCGGTGGACGCCCATCCCCAGGGCATCGCCCTGATGCGCCCGGGCCTGCTCTACCCGGACATTATTTCCGTGGTCTCGCTGAGCCTCGCGTTCATCGGCGGCACCGCCGGCCTGCCGCACGTGCTGATGCGCTTTTTCACCGTGCCGGACGGGGCGCAGGCGCGGCGCTCCGCGGCCTGGGCCATGGGCATCATCAGCTACTTCCAGGTGGTGGTGCTGATCGTCGGGCTGGGCGCCGTCGTCATGCTGGCAGGCAATCCGGCGTTCACCGGCGCCGACGGCGGCCTCAACCTGCGCGGCGGCAACAACATGGCGGCGATTCACCTGTCCCAGGTCATGGGCGGCGACATCTTCATGGGCTTCATCTGCGCGGTGGCTTTCGCCACCATCCTGGCGGTGGTGGCGGGCCTGTTGCTGTCGGCCGCCGCCACCATCTCCCACGACCTGTTTGCCGGCGTCATTCGCCGCGGCCGCTGCACCGACGCAGAAGAGTTGCGCGTCTCCCGCGCTACGGTGGTGTTGCTGAGCGCCGTCAGCGTGTTGCTGGCCATCCTGTTCAAGGGACAGAACGTGGCGGTGCTGGCCACCTTGCCCCTGGCCATTGCCGCCAGCACCAACTTTCCCGTCCTGTTGCTGTTCATGTACTGGAAGGGCTTCACCACCCGCGGCGCCTTGTACGGCGGTTACACCGGCCTGTTGCTGGCGCTGGGGCTGATCATCCTGGGGCCGTCCGTGTGGGTGGGCGTGCTGGGCTTCGAGCGTCCCCGGTTCCCTTACGCCTACCCGACCCTGTTTTCCATGGGGGCGTGTTTCCTGTGCGCCTGGTTTTTCTCGGTCACGGACAAGAGCCCCAGAGCCGCGGCCGAGGCGGACGCTTTTGCCGCCCAGCAAGTGCGCTCCCAGGCGGGCGCGGAGTAGCGGGGGCGCCGGTGCGCACGACGACAGCGGCGGCGGCTCGCGCCCCCGGCCGGCGCGGCGCACCGGGACGGCATGAGCACGGCATTCGCCGCGTTCCAGGATGCGGCGCGGCAGGCGCCCTCCCGGCTGGTCCGGCGTAGCGGGGGACCGGAGCACACGATGACAGTAATCGCGGCGGCTCGCGCCCTCCGGCCGGCGCGGCGCATCCGCCGGCGCAGCAAGGCGGCATGAGCACGGCATTCGCCGCGTTCCAGGATGCGGCGCGGCAGGCGCCCTCCCGGCCATTCCTGCATATTCCGCGCCAGGCGACCCGGGACTACCAGCCGCACCCCGTCGACTATACCTACGGCCAGGCCCTGGCGGCGGCGCAGGAGTTGAGCGAGGGCTATGCCGCCGCCGGTTACGGCCCCGGCCGGCGCGTGGCGATGTTGCTGGACAACCGCGCCGAGTTTTTTCTGCACTTCCTGGCGCTGAACCGGCTGGGCGCCGCCGTCGTGCCGGTCAACTCCGGCTTCCTCCCCGACGAAATCGGCTGGATTATCGACCACAGCGACGCCTGCCTGGTGCTGTGCCTGCCGCAATATCGGCAAAAAGCGCAGGATGGACTGGCTTCCCAGAGCGCGGACGTCCCCGTGGCGGACACGCAGTCATTAGAGCGCCTGCCGCCCTGCGCCGCGCCGCCCGGCGCACCCGGCGCACCCGGCGCACCCGCCGCACCGCCCGGCGCCGCCGCCGAGGCCGCGGTGCTGTATACTTCCGGCACCACGGGCACGCCCAAGGGGTGCATGCTCAGCAACGAGTATTTCACCTGCATGGGCGAGTGGTACGCCGGCATTGACGGCTACTGTGCGCTGGAGTACGGCAAGGAAAGAATGTTGACCCCGCTGCCCCTGGTGCACATGAACGCCTTGTGCACCATGATGGCCATGATCATGAGCGGCGGTTGCATCATTCAGCTGGACCGGTTTCACGCCTCCAGCTGGTGGGAGACGGTGCGCGAATCCCGCGCCACCTGCCTGCATTACCTGGGCGTCATCCCCGCCATCCTGCTGAACCAGCCGCCGCGCCCCGACGACAACCTGGGGGGGCAAGTCAAGTTCGGCTTCGGCGCCGGCGTCGACCCCAAGCACCTGCAACGCTTCGAGCAACGCTTCGGCTTCCCCCTGGTAGAAGGCTGGGCCATGACCGAGACCGGCACCCACGTCTGCATCACCGCCAACAAGGAGCCGCGCCACCTGGGCACCCGTTGCATCGGCCGCCCGCCGCCGGTGGTGGAATGGCGCCTGGCGGACGAGCAGGGCGAGGACGCAGCGCCGGGCGAGCCGGGGGAGTTGTTGATTCGCGCTCGCGGCGACAACCCTCGCAAGGGCTTTTTCTCCGGCTACTACAAGGAGCCGGAAGCGACGGAACAGGCCTGGGAAGGGGGGTATTTTCATACCGGGGACGTCATGCGCGTCAGTGCGGACGGCTCTTTTCACTTCGTGGACCGGCGCAAGAACATCATTCGGCGCAGCGGCGAGAACATTGCCGCCGTGGAAGTGGAGAACGTGCTGTTCCAGCACCCGGCGGTGGCCAACTGCGCGGTGACGCCCGTGTATGACGAGTTGCGCGGAGAAGAAGTGGGCGCTTGCCTCGTGTTGCGGGACGGCGCCGTCGCCGGGCCGGACCTCGCGCACGAGTTGTTCGCTTTCTGCGGCGAGAAGCTGGTGTATTACAAGACGCCGGCCTATTACCTGTTCCGCCCCGAGTTGCCCATGACGGCGTCGCAGAAGGTGCGGCGCGGCGACCTGAAGACCCTGGCGGGACAACTGGTGAGAGAGGGGGACTGCATTGACTTGAGGGCGCGCAAGAAAAAACCGGCCGCCTGAGTGCGCCTGCGCCGCCCGCCGCGCCGCACTTCCTGCGCCGCCCGCCGCGCCGCACTTCCTGCGCCGCGCCGCCCGCGCTTCCTGCGCCGCGCTCCCCGCGCCGCCGCGCCGCCCGCGCCGCGCCGCGCTTACCGCGCCGCTTCCTGTGCCGCGCCGCCCGCCGCGAATGTTGCGCCGCAACTTTGCGGGATACTTCCCCTCATAATAATGTATAATCCCCGCATCATGCGGACTGACGCACCGGGCTGAACCACAACGCACCGCATCTTGAGCAACCGCCCGCGGGTTCGCAGAGCCCTGGAAAAACAATGAGCGCCTTGAAATTACCCCATTTGTACAGCGCCAACACCTCGTTCATCGAGGCGTTGTATGAGCGTTACCTGGACGACCCGGGCAACGTCGCCGCCGAGTGGCGGAGCTATTTTGAAGACCTGAAGCAGGACGCTCTGGATGCCGATGCCGCCGCGGCCGACAGCGACAGCGACGCCGGCGAGGCGCCGGAGCCGGAGCCGGACGAGGGCGACAAGCCCGCGCCCCTCAACAACCACAACCAGGACGAGCTGTTCACGGCGCAACCGGCGCAACCGGCGCCGCCGCCCGCGGCCGTCAACGTCGACAACAAGAAGCAGGCTTCCGTGCTGCAGCTGATCAACGCCCATCGCTTTCGCGGCCACCAGCAGGCGGACCTGGATCCGCTGAAGCTGCGCGAGCGTCCCGGCACGGCGGAGCTGGACCCCGCCTACTACGGGCTGACCGACGAGGACCTGAACCTAGCGTTCAACACGGGCTCCTTGTTCGCGCCCGACGAGTTGCCGCTGGCGGAGATCATCGACATCGTCAAGACCACCTACTGCCGCACCATCGGTGCCGAGTACATGCACATCAACGACACCGAGCAAAAGCGCTGGATTCAGCAGCAGCTGGAGGAGACCCGCGGCGGCGCCGACTTCTCGCCGCGCAAGCGCCGGCGCATTCTGGAGCGCGTCATCGCCGCCAATGCTTTAGAGGAGTACCTGCACAAGAAGTACGTGGGGCAAAAACGCTTTTCGCTGGAGGGCGGCGAGTCCCTCATCCCCATGTTGGACGAGATTGTCCAGTCGGGCGGTCGCGCCGGCCTGCGCGAGGTGGTGGTGGGCATGGCCCATCGCGGGCGGCTGAACGTACTGGTCAACATCGTCGGCAAGCTGCCCGGCGATCTGTTCGGCGAGTTCGAGGGGCTGGGCCGGCAGGCGGCCGACGACGACTCCGACAAGGCCGGGGACGTCAAGTACCACCTGGGCTATTCCTCCGACATCCAGACCTCGGGCCGGGTGGTGCACCTGACCCTGGCGTTCAACCCCTCCCACCTTGAAATCATCGACCCGGTGGTGGAAGGCTCAGTGCGCGCCCGCCAGGACCGCCGCCAGGACAAGGCCCGCAACCAGGTGTTGCCCGTCATCATTCACGGCGACGCCGCGTTCGCAGGGCAGGGCGTGGTGATGGAGACGTTCAACCTGTCGCAGACCCGCGGCTACAGCACCGGCGGCACCGTGCACGTCATCATCAACAACCAGATCGGTTTTACCACCAGCGACCCGCTGGACTCGCGCTCCACCCTGTACTGCACGGACGTGGCCAAGATGGTGCAAGCGCCCATTTTCCACGTCAACGGCGATGACCCCGAGGCCGTGGCGCGGGTGGCGAAACTGGCGCTGGATTTTCGCATGGAGTTCAAAAAAGACGTGGTCATCGACATGGTGTGCTACCGCCGCCACGGCCACAGCGAGGCGGACGAGCCGGCCGCCACTCAGCCTCTCATGTACCAGAAAATCAGGCAGCACCCCAACGTGCTGGACGTTTACTGCGAGCGCCTGAAAGAGGAGAACATCGTCACCGACGAGCAGATTCAGTCCACCCAGGACGCCTACATCGCCTCCTTGGAGGCCAACAGGATGGTGGCGGGCGCCCGCGCCAGCTATCCCGATCACCGCTACCTGATCAACTACGATTCGTTTCGGAACACCGCCTGGGACGCGCCCGTAGATACCACCGTGGACCCGGCCTCCATCGCCGGCTGGACCGAGCGCTTCACCACCATGCCGGCGCACTTCAAGTTGCACCCCACGGTGGCGAAAATCATCGAGAACCGCAAGAAAATGGGCGCCGGCGAGCTGGAAATGGACTGGGGCTACGCCGAGACCCTGGCGTACGCCACCTTGCTGGACCAGGGGTTTCCGGTGCGCATCTCCGGCCAGGACTGCGCGCGCGGCACGTTTTTTCATCGCCACGCCGTGATTCACAACCAGGAGGACGGCGACACCTACCTGCCCTTGCAGCACGTGCACGACGGGCAACCCTCGTTCCTGGTGATCAACTCCATCCTGTCCGAGGAGGCGGTGCTGGCCTTTGACTACGGCTACAGCAGCTCCGAGCCCAACGCCCTGGTGATCTGGGAGGCCCAGTTCGGCGACTTCGCCAACGGCGCCCAGGTGGTGTTTGACCAGTTCATCAGCTCCTGCGAGGCGAAGTGGGGGCGCCTGTGCGGGCTCACCGTGTTCCTGCCCCACGGCTACGACGGGCAGGGCCCCGAGCACTCCTCCGCCCGCCTGGAGCGTTTTTTGCAACTGTGCGCCCGGGAAAACATGCAGGTGTGCCAGCCCAGCACGCCGGCGCAGATGTTCCACCTGTTGCGCCGCCAGGTGTTGCGCCCCTACCGCAAGCCGCTCATTGTGATGAGCCCCAAGAGCCTGTTGCGGCACAAGCTGTCCACTTCCACCCTGGACGATCTCACCGACAAGGGCTTCCAGCTGGTCATGGACGAGGCGGACAGCTACATTCACAAGGAGGCGGTAACGCGCCTTTTAGTGTGCAGCGGCAAGGTCTATTACGACCTGCTGGAGGCGCGGCGCGGCGCCCAGGTGGACAACATCGCCATCATTCGCTTGGAGCAGCTGTTCCCGTTTCCCCAGCGGGAGATGCGCCGCATCGTGGATTCGTACCCCAACGCCAACGAGGTGGTGTGGGTGCAAGAAGAGCCCAAGAACCAGGGGGGGTGGTACTACATGCAGTCCCGGGGGACGATGATCGGATGCTTGGAGGCGCGCCACACGTTTGGATACGCCGGACGTTTTTACTCCGCATCGCCGGCGGCGGGCGCCGCCAGCCTGCACCTGGCGCAGCAACGGCGCCTGGTCGAGGACGCCCTGCAGCTGGAGAAGATGGAAGTCACCACGCACCTGCGCCAGGCCCGCGGCGAGCAGGCGGCGCCGCCGCGTTGAACCGCCCCGGGAGCAAGACGCCGTGTTAGTGGAAGTGCGCGTGCCGGCGCTGGCGGAGTCCGTTGCCGAAGCCACCTTGATGCAGTGGCGCAAGCAGCCCGGCGAGCCGGTCAAGTTCGGCGACCCCCTCATTGACGTGGAGACGGACAAGGTGACCCTGGAGGTGGTGGCGCCCGACAGCGGCGTACTGAGCGAGATCCTGCGGCAGGACGGCGAGGACGTGAAAAGCGACGAGTTGATCGCCCGCATTGAGACCGATGCCGCGGCGGTCGCGGCGGCGCCTGCGGCGGAGGCCGCGGCAGAAGAAGCGGCAACGCCCGCGCCTGCGGCGGAGGCCGCGGCAGAAGATGCGGCAACGCCCGCGCCTGCGGCGGAGGCCGCGGCAGAAGATGCGGCGTCTGCGCCCGCACCGGAAGCCGCACCAGAAGAGGCGGCGTCTGCGCCCGCGCCTGCGGCGGAAGCCGCGGCAGAAGATGCGGCGCCGGCGGCCGCGCTCGCACCGGAAGCCGCACCAGAAGAGGCGGCGCCCGCGCCCGTTGCGGAAGAACAAGCGGCGTTTACATTAGAGAAAGCAGAAACCGCGCCGGCGGCAACACCCGCGCCGCCCGCGGAAGCCGTTGCGGAAGCGCCGGCGGCATCCGCACCGGAAGCCGCGCCGCGGCCCGCGGCGGCCGCCCAGGTCAAGCTGAGCCCGGCCGTCAGGGCCATGCTGGCGGAGCACAACCTGGACGCCGCCGCCGTTCCGGCAAGCGGCGACCGCCTGACCAAGCAAGACGTGCTGAACTACCTGGCGCGCGCCGGCAAACCCGCGCCGGGCGCCCAAAGCGAAAGCGCCGCACCTGCCGCGCCGGGCGTCCAGAGCGAGGGCGCCGCCCCCGCCGCGCCGCCCCCCAAAGACGACAGCGCCGCACCTGCCGCGTCCGCCGCCCCCGCCGCGC
>CAZDXS010000256.1:0-8712 GCA_964509455.1 uncultured Enterobacteriaceae bacterium
GTGCAAAAGTACCGGTATAGTATGGCGGAAATCGGGAAATTATAACTTTGCCCTTACACTCGAATGCGGCGGGGGAGGCTGCGGGCGTGGCGGCGGCGTGGGGCGCAGGCGGCGCGGGACGCGCGGGCAACCCGGTGCATGGGGCCGGGCGGTGCGGAGTGCGGCGGGACGCACGGGCGGCGCGGGCAACGCACACGGCGGCACAAGCGGCGCGGCGCACGGCGCACGGCGGCGGCGCAACGGGCGGCGCGGGCAATGGCGGCGGGCGACGCGAGGGTGCGGCGGGCGGCGCAAGCGGCGCACGGCGCAGACCACGAGCGGCGCACGGCGCAAGCAGCGCACAGACGGCGGGCGGCGCGGCGGGCGACGCGAGGGTGCGGCGAGCGGCGCAGGCAACGGCGGCGGGCGGCGGCGCAGACAGCGCGGCGGGCGGCGCAAGCGGCGCAACGGCGAGGCGAGCGGCGCGGACGGCGCGAGCAACTCGGCACACGGCGGCGCACGGCGCACGGCGCACGGCGCGAGGCGCGGAGTGCGGACGGCGCGGCGGCGAGGCGAGCGGCGCGAGGCGCGCACGGCGCAGGCAACGGCGGCGGGCGACGCGAGGGTGCGGCGAGCGGCGCAGGCAACGGCGGCGGGCGGCTGCGCACGGCGCAGACCACGAGCGGCGCAGACAGCGCGGCGGGCGGCGGCAGAACCATTCCGCCTCCCGCCTGTCCAACAAAACAGACGCAACTGCAAGGACGAAAAAAGTTTTGTTGTTTTTCTGATTCGTGTGTTATAATACGCGAACACTTTGAGCCGGATGGCTCAAAGTGTATCCCTGATTTTCGGGGGCGTACCTGGTTTCGACGAGGGCGCCGACACCCAAGGGGCATGCCGAGGAGCAGATCACCTCGTAAATACAGCTGCGACCTTTTATAGTTGCCAACGACGACAACTACGCCCTGGCTGCTTAGACGCAGCCAGCCTTCGCTTGACCGGTGCTTGTGCCGTCAAACCCGAAGGTCATATACGCAAGCTCGCGCCGAAGCCGGTCCGGAGCGGAAGCGCTAAAAACTTTACGGACTCGTTGCCTGTTGTCCCTGCCGCTCGGGTAGCAGGCAATCAAATCAAAGAGACGGCTAAGCATGTAGAACCAAGGGCAGAGGGCTCGCGGACGCCGGTTCAATTCCGGCCGCCTCCACCAACCTTGAAAGAGGGTCAACCGCTACCGGTTGGCCTTTTTTTGCGGCCGGCGCCGGCGTATTGGCGCGAACGCCGCCGCACTCCCTTGCCAGCCGACATTGACCACGCCATTGTTGCGCCGCACCGGCGCGGGTTGCCGCGAACTCCCCCGCAGACCCGGCCTTGCCGCCGCCGCTTCCCTACCGCTTCCCTACCGCCTCCGCCCGCACCGGGCGGGCGTTGCCCGCGCCGCCGGACTGGAGCGTTACGCCCTAGGCTTGAACGTTAGGTAATACACGGCCGGCAACACCAGCAACGCCAGCGCCAGCGCACTGACCATGCCGCCCACCATGGGCGCCGCCAGGCGTTGCATGACCTCGGAGCCGACGCCGTCGCCGCGCATGACGGGCAACAGGGCGGCGATGGTCGCCGCGGCGGTCATCACCACGGGACGGGCGCGCAACACCGCCCCGTCCAGGACGGCCTGCCGGAACTCGTCCAGGGACATGACGCCCGCCCCCGACCGTTGCGCCCGGGCGGCGGCCAGGGACTGGTTCAGATAGACCAGCATGAGGATGCCGATTTCCACCGCAACGCCCGCCAGCGCGATGAACCCGACGCCCGCCGCGACTGATAAATTAAACCCCAGCAGGTGCATCATCCAGACGCTTCCCACGACGGCCAGGGGCAGGGTGCCCATGATGATGGCGACTTCCGCGAAGCTTCTGAAATTGAGATACAGCAGGATGACGATGATGACCAGCGTCAACGGAATGACGTACGCGAGCCGCGCCTTGGCCCGCTCCATGTACTCGTATTGCCCCGACCAGCTGATGGAATAGCCCGGCGGCAGGGTCAACGCGGCATCGACCGCCTTTTTCGCCTGCTCTACGTAGCTTCCCACGTCAACGTCCTCGATGTCGACGAAAGTCCAGCCGTTGAGGCGGGCGTTTTCGCTCTTGATGCCGGCCGGCCCGTCCGCGACCGTGATGTGCGCTACGTCGCCCAAGGCGATGCGCTCGCCGCGCGGCGTCACGATGGGCAGCAGCGCCAGTTGCCGGGGCGAATCCCGGTAGGCCTGGGGATAGCGAATGTTCACCGGGTATCGTTCCAGTCCCTCCACGGTTTGCGTGACGTTCGTCCCGCCGATGGCCGAAGCGATCACCTGTTGCACGTCGGCGATGTTCAGCCCGAAGCGCGCCGCTTTTTCGCGCTGAATGTCAATGTCCAGGTAGCGGCCGCCGCTGGTGCGCTCGGAATAGACGGAAGCGGTACCAGACACGCCGGCCAGAATGTCCTCCAGCCGGCGCCCGATGGCCTCGATGACCTGTAAGTCGGGGCCGGCCGCCTTGACGCCCACGGGCGTCTTGATGCCGGTCGCCAGCATGTCGATGCGGGTTTTAATGGGCATGACCCAGGCGTTGGCGACGCCGGGCAAGGAAACGAGGGCGTCCAGCTCCCGTTTCAGCGACTCGGTGGTGACGCCGTCCCGCCACTGCGCTCGCGGCTTCAATTGAATGAAAGTTTCAATCATCGTCAGCGGGGCGGGGTCTGTTGCCGTTTCCGCGCGGCCGATTTTGCCGAAAACGCTGCGCACCTCGGGCACGGAGGCAATCAGCTTGTCGGTTTGCTGCAACAGCTCCCGGGCCTTGCCGATGGAGATGCCGGGGTAGGTGGTCGGCATGTACATCAGGTCGCCCTCGTCTAAGGGCGGCATGAACTCGCTGCCCATTTTCAGGGCCGGCCAGGCGGCGCTCAGCAACAGGAGCGCTGCGACCAGCACGGTGGCCGCCGGGCGCTTCAACACGGCGCTCAGCACCGGCAGGTAGGCGCGGGCGAGCAGCCGGGCAAACGGGTTGCGCTGTTGCGGCAACACTCGGCCGCGAATGAAATATCCCATCAGCACCGGCGCCAGGGTCACCGCCAGGACCGCGGCCGCCGCCATCGCGTAGGTCTTGGTGAACGCCAGGGGGCGGAACATGCGCCCCTCCTGGGCCTCCAGGGCGAACACCGGCAGGAAACTGACCGTGATGATCAGCAACCCGAAAAACAGCGCCGGCCCCACCTCGGCGGCCGCATCGCCCACCACCCGCCAGCGGTTCTGCGGCGTGACGGGGGTGCGCTCTAGGTGCTTGTGCAGGTTTTCAATGAGCACGATGACGCCGTCGACCATGGCGCCGACGGCGATGGCAATGCCCCCCAGAGACATGATGTTGGCGTTAATGCCCTGGAAATGCATCACGGCAAACGCCGCCAGGACGCCGACGGGCAGGCTGACGACGGCGACCAGGGCGGAGCGCGCGTGGAACAGGAACAGCATGCACACCAGGGCGATGACGACGAACTCCTCGATGAGCTTGCGTTGCAAGTTCCCGACGGCGCCCTGGATCAGGCCGGAGCGGTCGTACACCGGCACGATTTCAACGCCCGGCGGCAACCCCTTCGCCAGCTGCTCCAGCTTTTCCTTCACGCCGTCGATGACGGCCTGGGCGTTTTCGCCGAAGCGCATCACCACGATGCCGCCGACGGCCTCCCCCTCCCCGTTCAACTCGGCAATGCCGCGGCGCATCTGCGGCCCCAGCTGAATGTCCGCGACGTCCTTGAGGAGCAGAGGGGCGCCGAAGTCGTTCAACCCCAGGGGAATGTTGGCCAGGTCGTCCTGGTTGCGGAGGTAGCCCGAGGCGCGCACCATGTATTCCGCTTCCGCCATTTCGATGACCGAGGCGCCCACCTCCTGGTTGGCGCGGCGGACGGCGTCTTGCACGCGCGACAGCGGCATGCCAAAGGCGCGCAACCGCTCCGGGCTGACTGTGACCTGGTACTGCTTGACCATGCCCCCCACGGCGGCGACTTCGGACACCCCCGGCACCGTCTGCAGCTCGTACTTCAGGAACCAGTCCTGCAGGCTGCGCAACCGGCTGACGTCGTGGCGGCCGCTCCGGTCGACCAGGGCGTAGATATAGACCCAGCCGACGCCGGTGGCGTCCGGCCCCAGTTGCGGGCGGGCGGCGGCAGGCAACGCGGGCGCGGCCTGGCTCAAGTACTCCAGGACGCGGCTGCGCGCCCAGTACAGGTCGGTTTTTTCGTCGAAGATGACGTAGACGTACGAATCGCCGAAAAAGGAATAGCCGCGCACGGTCACCGCGCCCGGCACCGACAGCATGGCGCTGGCCAGCGGGCGGGTCACCTGGTCTTCGACTACCTGCGGCGCCTGTCCCGCATACGAGGTCTTGATGATGACCTGCACGTCGCTGAGGTCGGGGATCGCGTCAACGGGCGTGCGGCGCAGCGAGAACAAGCCCAGCCCGACCAGGACGGCGGCGGCCAACAGGACAAAAAGCCGGTTCGCCAGGGACCAGCGGATGACGGCGGCGATCATCGCCTGCTTCCCGCTTGGGGGGCGATCATCGCCGGCGCCTCGCCGCGGGGACAATCATCGCTTGCTTCGCGCCATGGCGGACAATCGGGCCGCCGGGCGCACCAGACCGCGCCGCAAACCCCCGCCGAATGACGGCGGCAATCATCGCCGGCGCCTCGCCGCAGGGACAATCATCGCTTGCTTCGCGCCATGGCGGACAATCGGGCCGCCGGGTGCGCCGGGCGCGCCAGGCCGCGCCGCAAACCCCCGCCGAATGACGGCGGCGGTCATCGCCTGCTTCTCGCCATGGCGGACAATCGGGCCGCCGCTCGCGCCGGGACGCGCCGCAAATCCCCGCCGAATGACGGCGGCGGTCATCGCCGACGCCTCGCCGCGGGGACAATCGGGCCGCCGGGTGCACCAGACCGCGACGCAAACCCCCGCCGAATGACAGCGGCGATCATCGCCAGCGCCTCGCTGCGGCGGCGGTCATCGCCTGCTTCGCGCCATGGCGAACAATCGGGCCGCCGGGCGCGCCGGGCCGCGCCGCAAACCCCCGTCGGATGACGGCGGCAATCATCGCCGGCGCCGCGCCGCAGGGACAATCATTGCGTATTCCTCGCCATGGTGGACAATCGGACCGTCGCGCGCGCCGCCGGCGCCCCCTACTCGCGGTGCATACGCTGAAAATCGGCGGTCTTGCTGGATTCTGAATCGAGCAGAAACTGCGCGGAGGCAACGACCTCCTCGCCTTCTTGCAGGCCTTCCAGGATCTCCACGCGATGCCGGCTTTCCCTGCCGGCCTTCACCGCGACCGACTTGAAGCGGCCGGCGCCCAGTGCCAACACCACGCGGTCCTGGCTTCCCGTGCGAATGAGCGCCTCGCGCGGTATCAGCAGGGCGGGCGCGTCGTTGCCCGAGTGAATCACCACCTGGGCGAACATGTTGGGCAACAGCCGGTTGCCGGGGTTGTCAAACTGCAAGCGCAAGCGCACCGTGCGGGTCTGGCTGTCCAGGGTGGGGTAAACGTAGTCCACTTCCCCCTCCCAAGTAACGCCCGGCAGGTAATCCAGGGTCATCGTGACGTTTGCGCCCGTCCGCACCAGGGAGGCCTGCCTTTCGAAGACTTCCGCCTCCACCCAGACCCGGTCCAACGCGCCGATGCTGAACAAGGTGTTGCCGGGCTGGACGTAAAACCCCTCCCGAATGCTCAGGTTGTCAACGACCCCGTCCCGCGGCGAGTAAAACGTGACCGTCTGCTGGACGGCTTTGCTGGTTTTCAGCTCCTGGATGAATGCGGGCGATATTTGCAAGGCCCGCAGACGCGCCGCGGCGGCTTGTACCAGGCGCGCGTTGTTCCTGTTCAACGCCAGCACCAGCTCTTCCTGGGCGTTCACCAGCTCGGGCGAATACAGGGCGTACAGGGGGGCGCCGTTTTTGACCGGGTCGCCGGTCGCCGTTACGTACAACTTGTCTATCCAGCCGGACACGCGCGGGTGAATGTGAGTGAGTCGGTTCTCATCGTACTTCACGTAGCCCACGGTGGCGATTTCCTCGCGCAACGCATCCCGCTCGACCCGGGCGGTGCGCACGCCCAGGTTGTTGACGACGACCGGGTCGATGCGCACCACCCCGGGCGCCGCCGCGCCGCGGTCTTCGTACACGGGCACCAGGTCCATCCCCATGGGGGACTTGCCGGGCCGGTCGCGGCGATAGCCGGGGTCCATGGGCGCCGCCCAGTACAACGGTTCCTTGGGGGCGGCGGCGGGTTTTTCCCCGGCATCGCCGCGGCCGCCCAGCGCGAACGTCAGGGCGCTGCCGACCGCCAGGCCCGTGATGAGGGCGACCAGGGTCGCCGGGTTCCACAGTGCGGCGGGGCGCATGTTAGATTCCTACCGGTGCGCCGCGTTGGCGTCGCCGGCGGTGGCGGATGCCGCGGCGGTGTCGACCGGGGTCGGATTGGCGGCCGCCGTTGCGCCGCCGGGCGTTGTTGCGGGGCTATGCGCCGTTGCGGCAGCGGATGCCTCCGCAGCGCCGACCGGCGTCAGGTTGGCAACCGGCATTGCGGCGGCACTGGCCGGCGCCGGATTGGCGGGCGCCGTTGCGCCGCCGGGCGCGGGCGCGCCGGTGCCCAGTTGAAAATAGTTCAGCCGCGCGATGCTCTTTTGCATGTCGATATCGATGTCCAGCGCTTCGATGCGCGCGTTCAGCTCCGCGATGCGGGCGCGCACCGCCTCGGCAAAATCGCCCGTGTCGTTGGTGTAGGCCGCCAGCGAGGCATCCGCCTGTTGCGCCATTTCCGTCAACAGGCGCGAGGCGAACAAGGCGCGGCGCTCTGCCAACCGCTGATAGGCGGCCGCGGCGGACTCGTAACCCGCCTGCAACCGGCGCAACTCCAGGGCGCGCTCCGTCCTGGCCGCCGCCAGCTCCGCCTGCGCCGCTTGCACCCGCTGGTCCTGGCGCCCGGCCGTGAACAGGGGCGCGTCAAACGTCACGCCCACGGAGAAGAAGTCGGGGCGGTCCGCGCCCGCCGGCGCCGCGGCGCGGTGGGCGTAGCCGGCATTGAGCGTCCACTGCGGCCAGTATCCCTGCCGCGCCAGTTGAACGCTCGCGGCGAGGGCGTTGATCTTCCAGTCAAGGCTCTTGATCTTCGGGTGCCTACTTAATGTCTCCGTCAGAGCCTGCCGGGTTGCGGCAGGGTTCGCGCCGGCGACCAAGCGCGGCGGGACAAGCGCGGACGGGTCGCGGCCGCCGCCCGGCGCCGCCAGGGCAATGGCGGGGTCGTCCAGCCATTCGCCCAGCTCGCCCAGATGCATGTCGCGCTGCTGGCGCAACCGCACCAGCCGCTCGTCCAGCCGCGTGAGTTCCAGTTGCGCCCGCACCAGGTCCTGTTGCAAGGTGTGGCCGGACGCCGCGGCGTAGCTGGACTGGGCCACGTCCACCAGGTGTTCGAACAGGTTGCGGTCTTTTTCAATGAGGCGAATGGTCTGCTCGTTGCGGTAGGCGTCCAGCCACAGGTGCGAGACGGCCGCCGCCGCCCGGCCCTTGCGGTCCTCGCGGGCGTGGGGTTGCATGCGGCCCAGGCGCGCCAGGCGCTCCCGGCGCAGGGACCGGGTTCTGCCCCGGGGGAACGCCTGGCTCACGCCGACCTTGAACTGCGTCATGGGCTCCTGCGAGAAGTCAAAAGTGTCCAGCGGCAGGTTCGCCAACCCCAGGCTCAGCTGCGGGTCCGGCAACGCGCCCGCCGCCCGGCTCAAGGCCTCCAGGCTCTCCTGGCGCCGCAGGCTGCCGACAATCCACGGGTCCTGCGCCTGGGCCGCGGCCACCGCCTCTTCCAGGGTGTAGGGCGCGGCGGGCGCGGGTCCCGCCAGGGCGGCGGCCAGGACGCCGACCAGAGCGGCGCACGGGAGACGCGCTCCGGTTCGGGGATGGGCGTGCGCCCTCAGTACTGCTCCCCGGGAGAGGAGATTACCGCGTAGGTCTCCACAGCGCCGTCCTCCTTGACGAGAGTGATCTCGTACGGCATGAACCGCTCCCCCGCCTCCATGCCGGGACTGCCCAGGGGCATGCCGGGCACCGCCAGCCCCACGGCGTCCGCCGGCGGGTTCGCCAGGAACTCCGCGATGTACCGGGCGGGAATATGCCCCTCGAAGAAAAAGCCCGCGGCGCTCACCGCGGTATGGCAGGAGCGCAGGCGCGGGGCGATGTTGTACTGCCGCTTGATGGCCGCCAGGGAGTTGCGATCATGCGCCGTGGGCGCGAAGCCGTTGTCCTGCAAGTGCGATACCCACTTGTTGCAACACCCGCAGGTGGGGGTTTTGAACACGGCGAGGGCGGTGTCGGCAACAGGCGCGGGCTTGGTATCGCTACCGGGCGCCGTCCCCATGGCAGGCGCGGCGTCGGCGGCGGGAGCGGGCTTGGCAACAGGCGCAGTTTCAGCAACGGGCGCAGGCACCGGCGTTGCCGTGCGGGACGCCTCCCCGCCCGCACCAGGCGACACGGGCGCAACCACGGGCGCCGTCCCCGCGGCGGGCGCAGGCGACTCCGAGCAGGCGCCCAACGCCAGAAACCACAGTAGTGCTACAATGCCTGCTGGTGCCGTCTTCATCGGAATCATACCCGCAGGGTAGCGGGTGCGCCCCGAAATTGCAATAGCCGGGCGCGCCAACCGCCGCCGCGACGCCCCGCGG
>CAZDXS010000257.1:0-3964 GCA_964509455.1 uncultured Enterobacteriaceae bacterium
GCGCGGGATCGCCGTTTTTCACAGTTGCGGCGCCCTCATCGAGGACCTGGCAAATTACCGGATCCCCATGCCCAACACCACCCGGGAACTCATTGGGCGTTGCGAGCAATTCCAGGAGAAGTACGCCGACCGTCTTTGCCCCGACTGACCTGACCCGACTGGCCCAAACTACCCCGACTGACCCGGCTTATCTATTTCCCGTGGCCGACCATCCTCCCCTGAATGGCGACGATATTCGGCGGGAGTGCGCAGTTGCGGACGTAGGCGCCGGGGCGGGGCTTAGCCTGAATGGCGACGATATTCGGCTGGAGCGCGCAGTTGCGGACGTAGGCGCCGGGGCGGGGCTTAGCCTGAATGGCGACGATATTCGGCGGGAGCGCGCAGCATTGTTGCTACAACTCCCCCCTGGCACAAGAGTTTTCGCCAGAATGCACAAACGCACGCACACTCCCCTCCTCTCGCACCGGGCTTTTGCGCCGGAACGCCGCGGCGCCGCCGCTACAACGCCCCCTGGCGCAGGATATTTTTCGGAAGGCGAGCCGGGCTTCTGGCGACGGAGTTTTGCGTGAGAACAAGGCGGCGCACGACTGAACAAGGGAGGCGTATATGTAATACGCCGACTGCAGTAAGGGAGTGATGCCAACACAGTTATCGCGCAAAACCACAAGTCAGAACGAGTGAGGGAGAGAGATGTATACCTAATACATTGACCGACCGCACGAGGCAGGCCGGCAATGCATAACGGAAAATAGGACATGCCGGGTTCCTGGCGCAGGGATTTTGCGCGACCGCACGGCGCCACCGCTACAACTTCCCCTGGCGACGGGATTTTGTGTGAGAGCGCGGCGCTGTGTGTAGTGAAGTCCTGGCGCAGGGATTTTGCGTCAGAACGCGGCGGCGCACGGCTGAACAAGGGAGGTGTACATGTAGTACATCGACCGCAGTGAAGCCGTGACGCCAACAAAGTTATCGCGCAAAATAACGCGCCAGGGGGGTTTATTGGTCGAAATCCACCACCACCCTGTCCGTAACTGGATGGGCCTGACAAGTGAGAATATAGCCCGCCTCCAGCTCCTCCGGCGCCAGGGCGTGGTTGATGTCCATATCCACTTCGCCTTCCAGCAACTTCGCTTTGCAGGTGGCGCAGATGCCGCCCTTGCAGGCGAACGGCAGGTCAAGCCCGTTGTCCAGGGCGCCGTCCAGGATGTTCTCGCCGTCCGCCGTCAACTCAAAATGGGTTTCCCTTCCATCCACTGTGACTGTTACCTGCGCCACCATGCCCGCCAGTTTCCTGGCACGTTCCTCGCGCCGCGCCAGGCGCACCGCGGCGTCGGCGGCGGAGGCGGCGAACAGTTCGTAGTGAATCCGCTCCTCATTGACGCCCGCGGCGCGCAACCCCCGGGAAACTTCGGAGATCATGGCCTCGGGGCCGCACAGGAAGAACTCGTCGACGGCGTGCAGGTCCAGCAGGCGCTTCGTTAACTCGGCGCCTTTGCGGTTGTCGATGCGGCCGTTCAGGATCTCGGCGTCCTGGCGCTCCCGGCTGAGAATGTTGAGCCACTGGAAGCGGGACATGCAGCGGTTTTTCAAGGCCTCCAACTCTTCCCGAAACATCATCGTGGCGACGCGCTGGTTGCCGTACAACAAGGTGACGCGAGACGCCGGCTCCCGCGCCAGGGTGGTCTTGATGATGGAAAGGATGGGCGTGATGCCGCTGCCGGCGGCGATGCACAGGTATTCGCGTTCGCTGTCTGTGCGCAACGGCGTGAAAAAAGTTCCCTGGGGCGGCATTACCTGGATGACGTCTCCCGCCGCCAGTTTTTCGTTGGCGAACGTGGAGAAGACGCCCCCCTCCACTTTTTTGACGGCGACTTGCAAGACGCCGTCATCTACGGCGGAGCAGATGGAATAAGAGCGCGTTACCTCCTCGCCGTCGATTTCCGCTTTCAGGGTCAGGTACTGGCCTTGGGTGAAACGGAAAGCAGCCGCCAACTTCTCCGGCACGGCGAACGTCAGGCGGACGGCGTCTTCCGTCTCTTTCCCGGCGGCGCTGACGACCAGCGGATGGAAGTCCGACATTTACCCGGGGCGCCGCCGGCCGGCGTTATGGCGAAGTGGAAATGCCTGAGGCAGGAATGCCTGGGAAAGTGTGGCGACCATGATGCGCCCGCCCGGCGCTTGCGGCTCAGCGATTCCTGCGGGCCAGCACCACGAACGGCGTGATCAACAACAGCTTGAGGTCCAGCAGGGGGTTGAGGCTGTCAATATACAAGTTGTCGTAACGCAACACCTGTTTCGCACCGCAGTCGTAGTTGCCGCGCAACTGGGCCAGGCCGGTGATGCCCGGCAGGGCCCGTTGCCTGGTGGAAAAGCCCGGGGCCTCTTTCTCGTGCTGCTTCACGATTTCCGTCCGCTTCGGGCGCGGCCCCACCAGGCTCATTTCGCCCTTGACGACGTTCAGCACCTGGGGGAACTCGTCCAGGTGGAAACGCCGCAGGAACCGGCCCACCCGGGTAACCCGCGGGTCGCCCTGCCGGGTCAGCAACATTCGGGGGGCTTCGCTGTCCGCCTCGTCAAACATGGTACGGAACTTGATGAGTTCAAAAACCTCGCCGTCCCGGCCCACCCGTTGCTGGCGATAGAACACCGGCCCCCGGCTCTCCAGCCGTATTGCCAGCGGCGCCGCCGTCCACAGCACCAGGAAGAAAGGAAACAGGACAAGGTGAAGCGCCGCCACGAAAACGGGGTCAAAGACGCGCTTGTAACTGTCTTTAAGGCGCGGTGGTCCTGCCGCCGCCGTGGAAAAATCGTGGAATACGGCCTGCTCGCCCCCGGGCGAGGGAAACACTCCCACGTCCGCTTCCGCTTGAGCCTCTGCTTCTGATGTATCGCGCAACATGCTGGTAATGACGTCCCCGCCTCCCCGGAGTGGGAAAGGTCTTGTTGGTTCCCGGCTTGCCGAAGACGACCGGCAACCCCGGCCGCCTCATTCATAAACGGGGGATGATACGCCATCAGCGCCTGCAAGTCAACAACTAACTATTCGCCGGCCCCTTGCCGCCGTCCTCGGCCGGCGGCGGGCCTGCCGCCCGGGCGCTTTCAGGCCGTCAGGCGCCGCTTGCGCCTGCGCCCGCAACCGCGCGCGGGCGCCTCATCGCTCAGCGGCCGGCGATGTTTGCCGCGCATCCCCGTCTAGCCGCCGGGCTTTTCGACAAAGAAAAACCGGTTGCCCACGCGGCCCCGCAAGCGGTAGTCCCGCAGGGCCAAAAAGTTCGTCAGACGCTTGGTATGCCCCTGCCGGTATGCAACCAAGCAGTCATGCTGCCGCAGATTCTCAAACCATTCCACAAGCACCAAGTCGGGTTCTTTCCCATTGAGGAAGTGCCAGGCAAGCCACCCCGGCAACGGTTGTTTATAGGTCTGGTACGGCGGGCGTATGCCCGGGTACGCGGTAACGGCGCCCGCGGCGGTTTGCCGCAACGCGCGCAAATCAGCTTCCGCCAACCCGACCGCGCCAATGCTGTCGCAGGCCTGCGCCCGTTTCGCGGTTTTCTCGTAAAAGACGTCGCGCAACGGTTGCATGGCGTTCGCAAGAGACGCCGCGGCGCCCAGGAAAATCAACAAAGCCCCTAAGGAGGCGCCCGCCCGCAGGGCCGGCCGGTGCGTCAGGGCGTTTCCCGCCAGGTCGCCGGCGGCAAGAGCGATAATGAAACTCATGAAAATGTAGGTGGAAGCCAGGTTCCTGGTGAAGTAAAAAGCGGTATCCGTCAGGCTCCAAACCAGGTAAACAATGCCTGCACCCAGCACGTACGCCGGGACAAGACGGGCCCTGGGCGATTTCACCAGCTGCAACAGGGCGATCAGGAACAGGGGAATGATGAACCAGCCAATGTCTTGCAGGATCCGCTGGAAAAAATCCATCCCGCCGGCGGCGGCGACCCGGTTGTCTCCCAGCTTGTAGTGG
>CAZDXS010000258.1:0-2790 GCA_964509455.1 uncultured Enterobacteriaceae bacterium
CACCGTTTGGGCTACCGCATAAAAGGGTTTTACAGGCTTGCCCGGTTAGGGCAAAGTACGCCCATGAACAAGACAGCCCAAAAACGACTCGAGATACTCAACTTCTGGGGGCGCCACGGCGCCGATGCGGCCGTGGAAGCGCACCAGGTCAGCCTTCGCGCCCTGCAACGATGGACGCGCGCCCTCGAGGACACGGGCGGCAACCCGGCGGCATTGATACCGGGCAGCCGTGCGCCGAAAAGGCGCCGCCGCAACTGGCCGCTCAGGGTGGTGAAGAAGATACGCCAGTTGCGCCGGCAACACCCGAACATGGGCAAGCAACCCTTGCGGGTGTTGCTGGAACCCTGGTGCCGACGGCTCCGCCTGCCGTTGCCCAGTGAATCCACCATCGGGCGCATCATCGCGGCCGCCGAGGACAAGATGCGCATCACGCCCGCGCGAATCGACTCCCGGGGACGGCCGAAAACCGCCAAAAAGCAGAACAAGGAACGCCGCCCCGCCGGGCATGCCGCAGAACCCCTGGAGGTCGTCGCCGCCGATACCATCGTGCTGGTGAGCGATGGGTGTGACTTACCAAATGGTTGCTCTCTCGGGGCATATCCGGATAATTGGCGGTTGCCCGACAAATAACCCGGAGTTTCACATGAACCATCATCGCAATACACGACTGACAGTCCATAGCCGAGAGTTGCTGGTAAGGCGCGTCATTGAACAAGGCCAATCACCCACGGCGGCGGCCCGGTCCGTGGGGATCAGCAGGCGCACGATGCATAAATGGCTAAAGCGCTACCGCGAGGAAGGCGCGGCGGGGTTGCACAACCGCTCCTCCCGTCCGCGACACAGCCCGCGAGCCACAGACCTCGCCGTCTGCGAGGCGGTGGCGGAGCTTCGCCTCCAGCGACAGACCTACCATCAGATCGCCCGGACCCTGGGCGTGTCGACCAGCACGGTGGGGCGCGTGCTCAAAAAACGCGGCTTGAACCGCCTGTCCGCGTTGGAGCCGGCCCCGCCGCCTAACCGCTACGAATACCCGGCGCCGGGCGACATGCTGCACCTGGACGTCAAGAAACTGGGGCGCTTTGAGCAACCCGGACACCGCGTCACCGGCCGCGGCAAGGGACACAGAAACACCGGGGCCGGCTGGGAATGCGCACACATAGCCGTCGACGACCATTCGCGCCTCGCGTTCGGTTCCATCCACCCGGATGAGACGGCCCGAAGCGCTTGCCGCGCCCTGGTGCATGCGGTCCGGTACTATGCTGCCCTGGGCATTCGCTTCACCAGGGTGTTGACCGACAACGGCCCCTGTTACAGGTCGCGGAGCTTCCGGCGCTTATGTCAACGCCTGGGGCTAAAGCACATCTACGCCAAGCCCTACTGCCCCCGAACCAACGGCAAAGCCGAGCGGCTGATACAGACGGCGCTCCGCGAGTGGGCGTATGCACGCCAATACGAGAGTTCAAGGCAACGGGCCGAGCATCTGTCCCACTGGTTGCACCGGTACAACTGGCATCGTCCTCATGCCAGTCTCGGACATCAACCACCCATTAGCCGGGCAGGCCTTTCCGTGAACAACCTTATGGAGTTGCACAGGTAACTCACCAAGCTTCCTCGTCATGTAGTTGGTAGATTCGCGACTGGGTGAAAGATGAGTAACCCACTACCCGATAACTCCCATCTTTGTTTTTCCTCATCGATAGAAAATAACCGTCGTCCCAACCGCAGATACTCGTCGTGATCTCAACATCCACATCCTTAAGGAACGTCGGAGGCACTGAGGCGGTAGGTTCAGAATCACCGTAATACCCCCTTTCCCGGGCAAGTCCGATATAGACTATTTCACGGTAGGAGTACTCTATATTCTCGCACTCGGAGTACCATTGACGCAAAAAAGCCGAAACTGCTTGGTCCAGTTTAATTACGTCAAAAGCCTGCACATTAGCACTAAGCAAAAGCAAAACGAAAAATTTTCTTATCACTCGTCTTCTCCAGGACTACTAATTTTTGATGTACTTTGCAGGGTCAAGATGTTCGCGGAGACTATCGCTTCCACGGTGTTTTATGATTTCCACGTGCACGTGATTGGTTATACCGCTACCGTACCATGGGGTAATATCCCGCGCCGTTCCCACAACTTGCCCTTCCGTGACGGTTGAACCTACTGTTACTGCGGCATCCACATTTATGTATAGAATTTTGTAGCTCAGGTTTGTTCCCGTAATATCCACGACAATCCCGGCATATTGATCGGGTTGCGTGTGTCTCACTACCGTCCCATCTGCAATCGCATAAACGTCTTGCCCGGAGACTGAAACATAATCCGCTCCCTTATGGTATCTTGGGGTTCCATCCGGGTTTTTCCCTCTACGTGCGTTAAACTCTCCACAACCTTGCCTATCGCGTCCTCGGATTTCTTTTCCCGTAGGATTCGTAAAACGTTCGCGCAAGTCATTAAAGACGTAGGCAGCAGCGGCGGTGATTGCGCCGTTGGCGAACTTGCCGCCGCCGGCCATGGCCGCCAAGCCGCCCGCCATGATGCGGGTTATGGCCTGGCCCGCCTTGCCCAGACTCTGTACCGCCTTGCCGCCGCCCACCGCCTGCGCTACGCTGCCGGCGGCGAAGCCGCTGATGAAACTACCGCCCAGCGCCAGGGAGGACAGACCTCCGATTGCGCCGTGCGCCGCCGCTTTGGCCGCCAGCGACAGGTCCTTGATGCCGCCCACCCAGTCGAACGCCCCCGCCGTTATGGCGCTCACCAGTCCGGCTTTCAGGTCGCCGCCGCTGGCTATC
>CAZDXS010000259.1:0-1717 GCA_964509455.1 uncultured Enterobacteriaceae bacterium
GCCCTGCGCCGCCGGCCTCGGCATTGGAGATTTAGCGGGCCGCATAGCCCGAGGTGTTGCGCTCCACCCAGCGCTCGCCGTTTTTCAGCTTTTCCTTTTTCCAGAACGGCGCCTTGTGCTTCAAGTCCTCGATGATAAAGCGGGTCGCGTCCAGCGCATCGCCGCGATGGGCGGCCCAGGTCGCAACCAACACGATGTCATCGCCCGGCGTTACCTCGCCGGTGCGATGCAACAGCAGGCAATCCAGAATGGGCCAGCGCTCCTGGGCCCGGGCGCAGATTTGCTCCAGGTGTTTTTCGGTCATGCCGGCGTAATGCTCCAGGTACATGCCCTGGACTTCCTCGCCTTCGTTGAAATCCCGCATGGCGCCGATAAACACGCAGGAGGCGCCGGACTTGCCCGCGCCGCCGACCGCCGACCGGTACTCTTTCAGGGCGTCCAGGGCGTCGAAAGGCGCCGGTTCCAGCCCCACTTTCATCACAGGACGCCCTCAGCCGCCGGTGACCGGTGGAAAAAAAGCGACTTCATCGCCCTCTTTCAACTCCGGGTCGCCCTTGACGTGCTCCATGTTGACCGCCACCAGCAGGGCGTCCGGCATCGGCGCCGCGCCGGCGGTTTGCCGCCAGACGTCGGACACTTTCAGGCCGGGCGCATATTCCACGCGGTCCTGTTCGCGCCCCACTTCCTCGCGGATGCGGGCAAAAAATTTGACTGTTATGGACACTGTGATAATCCCAGGGTGCGTTGCGCCGCGCCGACCCCGCCGGGCGGTCTCCCCGCCGCGAGCGCAGGCAATGACGCCCGCCGCGCCCGTTGCCGGCAGAACCGCCAGCCTGGCGCGAATACGGGCGAACGACGGTGCGCGAGTGGCGGTGCGCGAGTTCGTGGCTTTTTACCTGCGTATTATTGTACCATGTAACGAGTTGCCCGATGCGGAAAAAGCCGCCGACAGCACAACATCATGGCGAAACTGACACACTTCAACGACAAGGGGGACGCGCGCATGGTTGACGTGGGCGCCAAGGACGCGACTCATCGCGTGGCCGTGGCCGCGGGGAGCATTCGCATGTCAGAGCGCACCTTGTCCCTGGTCATGACGGGAGACCACAAGAAAGGAAACGTGCTGGGCGTCGCCCGGGTGGCCGGCGTCATGGCGGCGAAAAAGACGGCGGAACTGGTGCCGCTCTGCCATCCCCTGTCCCTCAGTCATGTCGAGATCGACCTGCAACCCGACCCGGAGACCGCCTGCATTCACTGCCGGGCCAGGGTGGAGACCCGCGGCCCCACCGGCGTTGAGATGGAGGCGTTGACCGCGGTGCAGATAACCCTGCTGACCATCTACGACATGTGCAAGGCCGTTGACCGGGGCATGATCATTGAGTCCGTCCGCCTGCTGGAAAAATCCGGCGGGAAATCCGGCCGCTGGACCCGCGACCCGGAGCAGCGCTCCGCCTAAGCGGCGCACCACCTGAACGGCGGCGCCTTGCCCCGTCCCGACGGAACGGCGGCGATCCGGCAGAACAGCGTCCCGGCTGAACGACGCCTCCCTCGCCTTAACAACGCCGCAGAAAGGCGCACCCCAAACGGCCGCCCCGCCATACGCCGCCCTGCCCCGCGGCGACCCGACGAAACAGCGGCGATCCGGCGGAACAACGCCCCGGCTGAACGACGCCTCCCTCGCCTTAACAACGCCGCAGAAAGGCGCACCCCAAACGGC
>CAZDXS010000260.1:0-4416 GCA_964509455.1 uncultured Enterobacteriaceae bacterium
CTCGGAGAACAACCCCTGGGGCTTGAAGCGCTTGGACCACTCCACTTGGCCGCGCACCCGTTGCTTGGTGATGCCGTAGTCGTCCCGGTTGTGGTAGGTGTTGTCGATGAAGCCGTGCACCGTCCAGGTGCCGTCCCGGGAGTTCCAGGCCTGGGCCGGCGTCGGCGCCAAGGCGACAAGCAGGAACGCAACGGCGCCCGCCGCCAGGACGGGCAGGCCGGGGCCGCCGGCGCGGCGGTGCAGGGCGCCGGCAACGCATGAGTGAACCGGAACGCCCCGCCCGGCATGATCGCTGATAAGCATAAATGTATCCCCCCGCTTTCAGTTGATGGGTTGGCAACAGTGAAAACTTCGATATTTTTACACTATATCGTTTTTTTTGCAACCCTTGCTGGTCTATTTTCCGTTATGCATCGCCGGCCTGCCTCGTTCGGTCGGTCGATGTACTAACGTGTACGCCTCCCTTGCCCGGCTTGTTCTTTTGCGCCATAACTCTGTGGCTATACTCGCCAACTGCGACCCTGTACCGTCTGCGCCTTTCTTTCCCGCCGCTTCACGCGAGTTGCCGTCCAGCAGGGGTCAGCGCGTCCTGATTTCCCGCAAGTGCGCATCATGCGGGCCGTCCCAAGTCCGCATTGGTGATTTTCAAAACCGTGTTGCCCGACATCTTTTTCTGGAGTTGTCGCTTGAGGTTTTCGGGGTCCACTTTTGTTTCCGCACGCAATCCCAGGCATTGCGATATGCCGTTCGAGTCCGTACTTAAGCGGGAATCCAGCCCCAATAACCATGCCATGTCTTTGTTTTGCTTCACTTGGTAAGAGTGAAAATGCATCGAGTCACCAAGGCGCGCTCCGCTTATGTGGTCGAATTGAAATGACTTACGAAAGTAGGCAAGCAGGCAGTCTTGCATAACCAGCACCAAGCGCTTATTTATATGCTCAAATGTATTGATTTTGTGATGGAGTTGAACAAGGATAGTCTTGGCGGTCATCTTCCAATTCATGCCAAATGGCTTTACGGGGCCGGCATCTTCGTAGGAGGCGCGAACGTCGAGAGCGCGAACGCACTTCTGTCGCTCCGGCCAGATGGTTCCGGTGGTGTCCAGTGTTTGCAATTCAATGCCGACAAAGTCTCTTATATCTTCACCTTTCGCTGAAACCAGAAAATAATCAACGCTCCCGCCCGGTACCAGGATTTCTGAGACTACATGCAATTCGTTCCCGGGTTCATGTGAAGTGAGCAAATGAAGGCAATCAACAAATACCTGCCTGCGCTGAAGAAGCCGGTAGGGACAGATAATCACCGGACGTTTTTCCTGGCCATGGATAACCGTGCATGTTCCGATGGAAACCGCCGGCTGACTTTTTCTGACCTTGACGCAAGTGCGCTCGAGGAAAGGGCATGTGTATGGAATCAGATAGATATGAGACAAACACGACCACTCGTTCCGGCCCAGTAAAACGCCGGATCGGGCATGATTCAGGCCGCCTGGTAAAACCCAACCACAGGAGCTTGAACCATGCAAATAGAAAACCTGCCGAGAGTAGCGGGACACCCTGACGATATCCCGCCGGCGGCGCTCGTCCGGGAGAAGAAACTCCGTGCCATCGAAGACTTGTTGAGTGAAGGGAACAAGGTCGTTGTCGCCTGCAGATCGCAAGACGTCTCGCGGGCGACGTATTACCGCTGGAGACGACGTTACCGGCGCTACGGACTTGGCGGATTAGTGCCGCAAAGTCGTTGCCCGCGCCGTGTCCGCCGGCCGTGCTACACCGCCCAGGAGGCGCACCTGGTGTTGGAGTTGCGCAAGCAACACCCGACCTACGGCCGGTTGCCGTTGCGGCGCATCCTGGTGCGAGACTACCGCTTCACCGCCAGCGCCGGGACCGTGGGGCGGATCCTGGCAAAAGGGCTAAAGAAAGGATGCATTCAGACCTGCGCATTCCATGCCCGGGGCGAGCTCAAACCCAAACGCAAGCGCGTACTCAACGGACATGCCCAACGTTGGCAACAAGGCATGCCCGCACAAGAACCCGGACAAAAGCTCCAAATGGATCATCTCACGGCCGTTCTGCACGACGGCACCGCCGTCAAGGACTTCAAGGCGATCTGCCCAATATCGAAGCATCTCGTGCAACGGGTGTACCGCCGTGCCACCGCCAACACCGCCAAGGATTTCCTGTACCGGGTCATCGAGCAGATGCCGTTCCCCGTGACCGGCATCCAGGTGGACGGCGGCAGCGAGTTCATGGCCGGGTTCGAACGAGCCTGCGAAGAGTTGCAGATTGCCCTCTACGTGCTGCCTCCCCGCCGCCCCCAATACAACGGTTGCGTGGAGCGGGTCAACCGCACCGTGCGCGAGGAATTTTACTCACAATACCAAGGGGGAACGGACCTGGCCTCGGTCAATCGCGGACTGGCCGAGCATCAACGCCAGTACAACCACTACCGCCCGCACCGGACGCTTGACTTGCGTACCCCGATGGAGTACCTTGAACAGCACAACAACGGCGCCTGAGTTTGTCTCATATGTTATGAGTCCATACACATGTTTGCTTTTTTATCAGCGTACCCCATCCTGTATGCTTTTTCGCCGTGGTGGACGCCCCGAAAAGTTCTGCAACTTTACTCATAGCAACGACCGGCAACGCTCCTCGGCAATATGGATATACTCGGCGGACAGGTCAATGCCGATGGATTTTCTGCCTAGGTTGCGAGCGGCCAGGTTCGTGCTGCCCACCCCGCTGAAAGGGTCCAGCACGATGCCGCCTTGCGGACAGGTGGCCAGGATGGGAATCCGGCATAACTCCTCGGGATAAGGAGCGAAGTGGGCCTTTCTGCGTTGCGTATCCTCCGGCATGACGTCCCACACATCGCCCGGCTTGCTGCCGTTCGGGTGGTACTTCAGGAAATAAAACCCCTTGTCCCGCAACTCTTTCGCCCGCCCGGACAACTTTTCCGAATTGGAGTGGGTGGCGCGTTGCCGACCGCGAATAATCATGCGAAAATCGGGAACCTTGCCCGAGGACACGTCGGCGAGCATGCGCTCTAAGGCCGCCAGGGCCTGTTCTTTTTCCGCCTCGCTCAACTCGGTGGATAGTTCCACCTGGCGTTTGTAGCGGACGCCGGTCACGCCCGTTGCCGAAACCACCGCGCCGTTGACCAGCCTGGTTTTTGCCGGGGTGGAGCGAATGGCGTCCACGTCGTAATAATATCCTCCGGAGGATTTGACCAAGTGGAAAATATTCTCGTGGACAGAGCGCAATCTGTCTTTCGTGTTGTCCGGCCCGCCTTTCACCTTGTTCCAGACCACGCTGTTGCGCATGACCCAGCCCTGTTCATCCGTCAGCGCCAGCGCGGTGCGCCACGGAATGCCCAGCAGTTTCTTGTCCGCGTAAGAATCGCCTAGGTTCAGCCAGAAAGAACCGCTGGACTTTAACACTCGCTTGACCTCGCCGCAGACTCGCAACAGGTTCGAAATGTATTCCGGGTAATGCTTCTCCAGCCCAATGCCGCCGTTGCTGTACTCGCGCTTGCCCCAGTACGGGGGGCTGGTCATGCACACGTCGATGCTGTTCGGGGGGAAAGTTTTGAGCAACGCCGCCGCATCGCCCCGCAGGAACAGCGGGCGCACCTCGGTATTTTCCAGGTAGCGTTGCAAATCGTTGCCCTCCCTGGCGCACCCGGCTTCAGCCGCCATGCTCACCGCCGACCCGGGAACAATCTCACAACGGGCCTGGGCGGGGCGGATGAGGCGCCCCGGGGGAGACTCCGGCAACCGCCGGGCGCTTGCGCTACGGGCGCAACAGCGCCGCGCCAGGCAGGAATCGGTTCTCTCAATGCTCTTCGCGGCATGCCGTGCATGGACTCATAACATACGGAACAAAATCAGGCATCGCTACCAAGTTGTGCAAAGCACTGCATTCAGAAGTACAAGGTCGGCCGGCGGGCGCCGGCCGACTCCACCAAGTTGTTGGCGGGACTGCCCTATAAACCAGCGCCCACGTTCAACATCAACGCCTGCTCGCCGGCGCGCTGGTTGAACTCCACGCCCAGGTTCAAGCGCAGGGGATTGTGCGCGGCGGCGGGCGCCAGCTGCCAGCCCAGGCGCCACTCCGAGCCCGTCTCCGTCATCCCCAGGCCCGCCCAGGGCCGGCTCACGAAGCGGTCGCCGAACGCGCCCAGCCCGTAGCCGACCTCCGCGCCCAGGCGACCGCCGGGCAGATCGCGCTTCGTCCCCAGGCGGTCCGCATCGCGCAGGTTGTACAGGGCCTCGGCGCCGCCGCTGGCCCGGCCCCCGTAGCCGCTGTTCAGCGACAGGGCAAAACCGCGCTCCGAAGACAGGTCCAGGTCGTAGCGCAACTCGCCGGACACGCCCCACTCCTTCAAACTGCCCGCCTCGTGCGCCACCAGGGA
>CAZDXS010000261.1:0-3307 GCA_964509455.1 uncultured Enterobacteriaceae bacterium
GGGCGGCGCGGCGGCGCTCGGGTCGGGCGGGGCGGCGACACTTGGGTCTGGCACGGTAGCGGCGGCGATGTCCGGGCCGAGCGCGGCAACGGCGGCTCCCCGCTCCGCTCCGTCTCCTCCGGCGCCCGGTTGCCGCCGCACCCAGATTTCTATGCCCAGGGCATTGAGGTACTGCCGTTGCGCCAAAGCGGGCTTCATACCTGGGGATGAATCTTGTCAGCGGCCAGGCGCACCCGGTTGAGTGCGTTGATATAGGCTTTTGCCGAGGCCGCGATAATATCCGTGTCCGAGCCGCGGCCGTTGATCACCTGCCCGTTTTTGCCCAAGCGCACTGTTACCTCCCCTTGCGAGTCGGCGCCGGCGCTGATGCTGTTCACGGAAAACAGCTGCAACTCGCAACCGCTGGCCGCCAGGGACTCTATGGCCTGGAAGACCGCATCCACGGGGCCGTCGCCGCGGGACCGGCCGGACATCTCGTTGCCGTCAACGGACAGGGTCAGCTCCGCTGTGGGCGTCTCGCCCGTCTCCGAGGTGACCCGCAACGAAACGAGCTTGATGCGCTCTTCTTCTCCCTGCAGATTGTCGGTGACGATGGACTGCAGGTCCTCGTCATAGATCTCGTGTTTCTTGTCCGCCAGGTCCTTGAACCTGTGAAACGCGCTGTTCAGCTCCTCCTCGCTGTCGAACTCAAAGCCCAGCTCCCGCAACCGGGAGCGAAACGCGTTGCGCCCCGAATGTTTGCCCAGGACCAGCTGGTTGCCCGACCAACCCACGTCCTGGGCGCGCATGATTTCGTAGGTCTCCCGGCTCTTGATGACGCCGTCCTGGTGAATGCCGGCCTCGTGGGCAAACGCGTTGGCGCCCACCACGGCCTTGTTCAGCTGCACTGGGAAGCCGGTGATGTTCGATACCAGCTTGGAGCAGTTCACCAGCTCGGTGGCGTCCAGGCCCGTTTCACACTGGAAATAATCCTGGCGCGTGCGCACCGCCATGACGATCTCCTCCAGCGCCGCGTTGCCGGCGCGCTCCCCCAGGCCGTTGATGGTGCATTCCACCTGGCGCGCCCCGTGGACGACCGCCGCCAGGGAGTTCGCCACGGCCAGCCCCAGGTCGTTATGGCAATGGACCGAAAAGACGGCCTTGTCCGAGTTGGGCACCCGCTCCCGAATAGCGCCCACCACCCGGCCAAACTGCTCCGGCACGCCGTATCCCACGGTATCGGGAATGTTGATGGTGACGGCGCCCGCATCGATGACGGCTTCGACGACCCGGCACAGAAAATCGAGTTCCGAACGCCCTGCGTCCTCCGGCGAAAACTCGACATCGTCCGTGTATTTTTTCGCTCTTTTTACCGCTTTCACCGCCGCATCCACGACTTCGCCCGGGCGCATCCGCAACTTGCGCTCCATGTGAATGGGCGAGGTGGCGATGAACGTGTGAATGCGGGCGGACCGGGCCGGCTTCAGGGCTTTTGCCGCCGCGTCGATGTCCTTGGCGGCGGCCCGCGCCAGGCCGCACACAGTGCTGTCCTGTATGGTCTCCGCCACGGCTTTGACGGCCGCGAAGTCGCCGGGGCTGGCCACCGGGAAACCGGCCTCGATGACGTCCACCCGCAGTTTTTCCAGCGCCCGGGCAATGCGCACTTTCTCGCCGCCGGTCATGGAGGCACCGCAACTTTGCTCGCCGTCGCGCAATGTAGTATCAAAAATAATCAGTCTGTCCGTCATGTCGTTGCTCCCGAATCAAGGTGCATTTTGCCTGTAAACAAAGAAAATAAAACGTGAATGTGTGTGATTATCCGCCCTTAGCAGGGCAGGAGGAACAGGCGCAGGGGAGCGCCGGCGGGCGCCGTGCGCGGGATTGCAACGGGATGACATGAAAAATCAGTGCGTTCCATAGGGGAAACTATAACGAACCCGGCGAAAAATGCAAGTGCGCGTGCCGGGTTCACTACGTATTGGAATTCGGGCGTTGCTCAAGAGACGCCAAGGCCCGGGGCTTCAACCTCGGCTTGCCTGTTCTGTGCGATAGCTTTGTTGCTGTGTTAGTTGTGCAACTCCATAAGGTTGTTCACGGAAAGACCTGCCCGGCTGATGGGAGGTTGATGTCCGAGTCTGGCATGGGGACGATGCCAGTTGTACCGGTGCAACCAGTGGGGCAGATGCTCGGCCCGTTGCCTTGAACTCTCGTATTTGCGTGCCTACGCCCACTCGCGGAGCGCCGTCTGTATGACCCGCTCGGCTTTGCCGTTGATTCGGGGACAGTAGGGTTTAGTGTAGATGTGCTTTTACCCCAGACGTTGACATAAGCGCCAGAAGCGCTGCGACCTGTAACAGGAGCCGTTGTCGGTCAACACCCTGGTGAAGCGAATGCCCAGAGGGGCATAGTACCGGACCGCTTGCACCATGGCGAGGCAAGCGCTTCGGGCCGTCTCATCCGGGTGGATGGAACCGAACGCGAGGCGCGAATGGTCGTCGACGGCTATGTGTACGCATTCCCAGCCGGCCCCGGTGTTTCTGTGTCCCTTGCCGCGGCCGGTGACGCGGTGTCCGGGTTGCTCAAAGCGCCCTAGTTTCTTCGTGTCCAGGTGCAACATGTCGCCCGGCGCCGGGTATTCGTAGCGGTTAGGCGGCGGGGCCGGCTCCAACGCGGACAAGCGGTTCAAGCCGCGTTTTTTGAGCACGCGCCCCACCGTGCTGGTCGACACGCCCAGGATCCGGGCGATCTGATGGTAGGTCTGTCGCTGATGGCGAAACTCTGCCACCGCCTCGCCGACGGCGGGGTCTGTGGCCCGCGGGCTGTGTCGCTGGCGGGAGGATCGATTGTGCAACCCAGCCTCACTTTCCTCGCGCTAACCGCTTCAACCATCTATGAGAAGTGCGCCTAGCGCCCCCATGGACCGGATTGCCTCAGTGGGCCGCTGACTTTGTTCGATGACGGGCGTTACCAGCAAAACCCAGTTATGGAATGTCAGTCGGAAATTGTGATGATGGTTCATTCGTGACTCCGGGTCGATATTTACGTACCCCGATGGAGCGCCTTGAGCAACTTCGCGGCGGCGGCTGAGTTTGCCTCAAATATTATGAATTCACATTAGTGAATCCGAAAAACTGCTGTATAAGCTCAAACACATCTGTCGTTTTTTCCACAGGGAGAGATCCCTGCGAATCCACCGTTTGGGCTACCGCATGAGGGTTTTACAGGCTTGCCCGGTTAGGGCAAAGTACGCCCATGAACAAGACAGCCCAAAAACGACTCGAGATACTCAACTTCTGGGGGCGCCACGGCGCGGATGCGGCCGTGGAAG
>CAZDXS010000262.1:0-2087 GCA_964509455.1 uncultured Enterobacteriaceae bacterium
AGTCGCTCCCTGACGGCGATAGCGACCTGGGGTTATGCGCCCATAGAGCAATACTCCACCAAGGGCAGCCGACAAGGCCCGTGGACGGACCTGTACGCCCTGGGCGGCGTATGCTACCGGGCCTTGACGGGCAACGCGCCCGAGGCGGCAATGGAGCGGGTGCGCAATGACCCGCAAGTCCCCGCCGTGGCGGCTACCCGCGGCAAGGCGGGGGTGCCTTTCTTGCAGGCGATTGACTGGGCATTGCAAGTGAACGAGGACGACCGCCCCCAGGACGTGGCGGCATGGCGGGCGGCCCTGTTGGGGGATGAGGCACCGGCGCACGTTGCCAGCCAGCCCCCACCAGTGGCGGACATGACCACGCCAGCGACCAAGCGTTCCACGTTCCTACTCGTCGGAGACAACCTTGCGCTGTTCTTTTTCATCGTGGCGCTGTTGTTGCTCGCGGGAGGTGCCACGGAAGGGGCGGCGGTGATAGGATTATTCGGTGTGGTGGCCGCCGCAATGGGGACGGCAAACCCGGTCAGCACCGCGCCGGTTGCCCTGTTCAACGCACTGAGCGAAAGCGATGCCGCTACCGAAACCATACAGGCGTTAATCGCACGGGGCGAGGACGTGAACGCCAGGAACAAACATGACGCAACCCCGCTTCACCAAGCGGCAGAAAATAGTTTGAACCCCGAAATCATCCAGGCGCTGTTGGCCGCCGGCGCCCACGTGAACTCCAAGGCGGAAGATGGCGCGACCCCGCTTCACTGGGCGGCAGCGAATACCGAAAACCCGGAAATCATCAAGGCATTGCTGGACGGCGGCGCCAACGTGAATGCCCGGGATAACCATGCTGGCACCCCGCTTCACCAAGCGGCAGAAAGTAGTTTGAACCCCGAAAGCATCCGGACGCTATTGGCTGCCGGCGCCCACGTGAACTCCAGGGCGGAAGATGGCGCGACCCCGATTCACCGGGCGGCAACGAATGCCAAAAACCCGGAAATCATCAAGGCATTGTTGGACGGCGGTGCTAACGTGAATGCCCGGAATAACCATGATTGCACTCCGCTTCACCGGGCGGCAATGAATATCGAAAACCCGGAAACTGTCAAGGCGCTAATAGACGGCGGCGCAAATGTGAATGCCATGGATGAACACGGCATGACCCCGTTTGATTGGGCGCGAGCGTTGAAAAACTGGAGTGTTGCCCACATTCTCGAGGAGGCTGGCCGGTAGGAGAAATTTTCAAAGGGCTTAATCAGGGGACAGGGGTTGTTGCGTTGTCCGGTACGCATGGCGGGTTGAACCAAGGCAAGGGGCCTCCCCGGCAGTATGGTATGCTTATCGCCATTATGAATGCCTGCTTACCTTTCCAGCGCCTGGCGAGCTTTTCTTGTCGCGCCCGCCCATAACATGACCGAGCATCATCTGAACGCACTCCCCAAGGGGCATCGCCTGCAGGAATACGAGCTGGTGCGGGTGCTGGGACACGGCGGCTTCGGCATCACCTACCTGGGATATGATCACAATCTGGACAAGGCGGTGGCCGTCAAGGAATACCTGCCGGTGGAGCTGGCAGTGCGCGAGCGGGACCACTCCGTCGCGCCCCGCGCCAGCGGGGACGAGGAGACGTTCCAATGGGGGCTGGACCGGTTCTTGGACGAGGCCCGCGCCTTGGCGCGGTTCAAGCACCCCAACATCGTCCAGCTACAACATTATTTCGAAGCCCACGGCACGGCGTACATTGTTATGGAGTACGTGGAGGGCAAAACCTTGGCGGAGTACTTGAAGCGCAAGGGTGCGCTGGACGAAAAAGAATTGAAATCTATCCTGCTGCCGTTGTTGGACGGCCTAGCGCAGGTGCACGCAGTGGGCATGTTGCACCGGGACATCAAGCCCGCCAACATCATGTTGCGGGAGGCGGACGGTTCCCCCGTGCTGGTGGACTTCGGCTCGGTGCGCCAGGCGACCGGCGCCCGCACTCGCTCGATGACGACAATAGTGATGCCGGGTTACAGTCCCATAGAGCAGTATTCCACCCGCGGTCGGCAAGGCCCCTGGACAGACCTGTACGCCCTGGGCGGCGTATGCTACCGGGC
>CAZDXS010000263.1:0-7609 GCA_964509455.1 uncultured Enterobacteriaceae bacterium
GATGACGCCATCCGCGAAAGCGCGCTCCCGTAGTCCGGGCGCCGGGCCTGGGGTATCATGACGACATGGCCGCTGCAAAACGGGACATATCCGTTGCCGACTTCTCTCTCAACGCCCTGCCGGACGACTATTACGAGGACCCCTACCCGTACTACCACGCCCTGAGGGAGCAGGCCCCGGTGCATCGTTTTGCCGACGGCAGTTATTTTTTCACCCGCCGCGCCGACCTGCATCGCATTTACCGCGACCCCAGGGTATTCAGCTCCGATAAGAAAAAGATCTTCAGGCCGCTGTTTGGCGACACCTTGTTGTACGAGCATCACACCACCAGCCTGGTGTTCAACGACCCGCCGTTGCACACCCACGTGCGCCGCGCCATAGGCGACGCCCTGTCGCAGAAAACCCTGGTCGCCCTGGAGCCGGGGTTGCGCCGCTTCATTGCCGGGTTGCTGGACCGCATCGCCGACCAGGGGGAGTTCGATGCAATGGCGGATTACGCCGCGCTCATTCCCGTTGAGGTCATCGGCAACCTGTTGCGCATCCCCCGGGAAGACCGCGGCAGGTTGCAACGCTGGGCCGCCGCCATCCTGGGCGCACTGGAGTTTGACCTGCCCCGGGAAAAACTGGAGCACGGCAACCGTTGCGTGCGGGAGTTCCTGGATTACCTGTCCGCGCTGGTGCGCGAGCGGCGCAACAACCTCTCCGCCGCCCACGACGACTTGCTGAGCCGCCTGCTCAAGTGGGAAGCCGACGGCTTCTCGCTTTCCGAGAAACAGCTGCACCACCAGTGCATTTTCATCCTGAACGCCGGTCACGAAACCACCGCCAACCTCATCGGCCACGGCGTTTACTGCCTGCTTGCCCAGCCGCGCCAGTTGCGCCTGTTGCGGGAGAATCCCGGGCTGATTGATTCCGCCGTCGAGGAGTTGTTGCGCTACGAGGCGCCGGTGCAACTGGGCAACCGGGTCACCACCGAGGAAACGCGCTTCGACGACATCACCATTGACCCCGGCACGATGCTGACTTTCTCCATTGGCGCGGCCAACCGGGACCCGGCGGCCTACCCCGACCCGGACCGGCTGGACATCGCCCGCAACCCCCGGGACCACCTGGCTTTCGGCGGCGGCATACACACCTGCGCCGGTCTGGGCATGGCGCGACTGGAGGCCCGCCTGGCCCTGGGCGCCCTGTTCCAGCGTTTTCCGCGCCTGGCCCTGGCCGGGGCGCCGGTGCGGGACAAGCGGGCCCGCTTTCGCGGCTTTCTCTCGTTGCCCGCGACCACGGGCTGAGCGCAGGAACGCTCAAGCGGGACCGGGCCGGCCCTCGTCCCGCCAGTCGGCCAGCTTGGCCAGTATTTCCCGCAACTGCCGTTGCTCGCGGCGGCTGAGGGCGGTTTTCAGGTCCGCCTCGAACGCCAGGGCCAGCGGCACGATGCGGCGATAGACGGCGTCCCCCTGTCGGGACAAGCGCAACACCGAGCGCCGCCGGTCGCGCCCGGAAAAATCCCGTTCCAACAGATGCCGGGACAGCAGTTTCGCCACCGCGCGGCTAACGGGCACTTTCTCCATGCACGTGGCGGCGCAGACCCCGTCGGCGGACAGGCCGGGCTGCTGCCCCAGCACCGCCATCACCCGCCACTCGGGAATGCCCAGGTCGAACCGCTCCGAGTAGAGCCGGGACAAGGCGGCGCTGACCTTGTTGGTGACGACGGAGAGCTGGTAGGGCAGGAACTCCCCCAGGTTGAGCGCCGGGTCAGAACTGTCTTTCGAGTCCCTGCCAGCAGGCGACATAATTTTTCTGGCGTTGCGCCGACTCCAGGGCGAACTTTGTCGGCTGGATTACGTAACGGGACTCGAACATGAAAGCCATGCTCCCTTCCTGCTTGACCGGCGCCAGTTGCTCAGCGGAAGCGCCCCGAAAAGCGGCGGCGTCCGGGCCGTGGGCGGACATGCAGTTGTGCAGGCTGGCGCCGCCTGGTGCAAAACCCTCCGTCTTGGCGTCGTAGCTGCCGTAAATCAGCCCCATGAACTCGCTCATGACGTTGCGGTGGTACCAGGGCGGGCGAAAAGTGTCCTCGCCCACCATCCAGCGGGGCGGAAAAATCACAAAATCGACGTTGGCGGTACCAGGCGTGTCGGAAGGCGAAGTCAACACCGTGTAGATGGACGGGTCGGGATGATCGTAGCTGACCGTGCCCATCGCGTTGAAGCGCTCCAGGGGGTAGCGGTACGGCACGGAATTGCCCACCCAGGCCGCTACGTCCAGGGGCGAATGCCCCAGGGAGGCGGCGTACAACCGCCCGCCGAACTTGCACAACAGCTCGAACTCGCCGTCCTCGTCCTGGTAGGCGGCGACGGGCGCCTGGAAGTCGCGGGCGTTGGCGTACCCGTCGGAGCCCACGGGGCCGCGCTCCGGCAGGCGCAGGGGGGCGCCGTAATTCTCGCAGACGTAGCCGCGGCTGGGCCCGTCCGGCAACGCTACCGAAAATTTCATGCCGCGGGGAATCAGCAACACGTCGCCGGGCGCCGCCAAGAGGCGACCACATTCCGTGTGCGCGTCCAGCCGCCCCTGCTGGGGGACCAGCAACAACTCGCCGTCCGCATCGTAAAACCAGCGCCCTTGCATGGACTGGTTCGCCAGGTAGTAATGAATGCCGCAACCGGTCTGCATGGCCGCATCGCCGTTGGCGGCGAACGTGACCAGGCCATCGATGAAGTCAGTGGGGGCGTCCGGTGTCGGCAACGGGTCCCACCGCATCTGGTTGGGCGGCGCGGCGCCGACGGGGCCGTTCAGCAGGCGCTTGTTTTCCACCGGGCGAAAGTCGCCCTGGACCACCGAGGGACGAATGCGGTAAAACCAGGTGCGTCGGTTGCTGTCCCGGGGCGCGGTGAACGCGGTGCTGCTGAACTTCTCTGCGTACAGGTCGTAAGGGGGGCGCTGGGGCGAGAAGCGCCCCCGGGGCAGGGCCCCCGCCAGGGCCTCGGATTCGTGCTCGTTGCCGAACCCGGCCAGGTACGAGTACGCCTCAGCGGGTTCTGCCGCCGGTTTTGGATTGCTGGTTGCCGCCATCGTGTTTCTCCTGCTTGACTTTACTGACAGAAATCCATTATAGTTACAAATGTAACTAAATTCACTAGCTTCGGGTTGTTGCCGCCGCGCGGGCGGGCGAAAACCCGGCATTTCATTCGAGGGGGGTAATCACCTGGTGAAACTGGCCAGTCTCAAGCAAGGGGGGCGCGACGGGACCCTGGTGGTCGTCAGCCGCGACCTGAAACGGGCGGTAGCAGTGCCCGCCGTCGCGCCCACCATGCAGGCGGCCCTGGACCGCTGGGCGGAAACGGAGCCCGCCCTGCGCGAGATTTTCGAGCAGTTGCAAGAGGGCGCCGCCGCGGGCGCCTTTCCTTTCGACCCGAAGCAGGCGGCCGCGCCGTTGCCCCGCGCCTACCACTGGGCCGACGGCAGCGCCTACGTAACTCACGTCGAGCTGGTGCGCCGGGCCCGCGGCGCCGAGATGCCGGAATCCTTCTGGACCGACCCGCTGATGTACATGGGCGCTTCCGACGCCTTCATCGGCCCCAGCGACGACATACTGGTGGAAAACGAGGACTGGGGCATAGACTTCGAGTCCGAGGTGGGCGCCGTCACCGACGACGTGCCGGCGGGAGTCACGCCCGAGCAGGCGCGGTCGCACATCAAGTTGCTCACCATCCTCAACGACGTATCCCTACGCAACCTGATTCCGGCGGAGCTGGCCAAGCAGTTCGGCTTTTACCAGTCCAAGCCCTGGACGTCGTTCGCACCGGCGGCGGTCACGCCGGACGAGGCGGGGGACGCCTGGGACGGAGGCAAGTTGCACCTGCCCTTGCATTCCACCCTGAACGGCGTGCGGCTGGGCGCTCCCAACGCCGGCGTGGACAACACCTTTGACCTGCCGCGACTGATCGCCCACGCGGCTAGGTCCCGCCCCCTGATGGCGGGCACCATCATCGGCTCCGGCACTGTTGCCAACAAGGGCAGCCGCGACGGCTCCTCTTGCATAGCCGAAATACGTTGCCTGGAAACCATTGCCGAGGGCAAGCCCCGCACCGAGTTTATGAAGTTCGGCGACCGCATAGAAATCGAGATGTTCGACCGCAACGGCGCCTCCATCTTTGGCCGCATCGACCAGGTCGCGGCGCCTTACCAGCCGCCCCGGCAACGCCGCCGGCCGTGATGTTTCCAGTCGCCCTGTTCCCGCCGGCCGCGGCGCCGTGAAACTGTATAGCTACTGGCGCTCATCGGCCGCCTACCGGGTGCGCATCGCCCTCAACCTGAAAGGGATTGAACATGAGCTGGTCCCCGTGCACATGCTGAAAAACGGCGGCGAGCAACACCTGCCCGACTACCGGTCCATCAACCCCCAGGGGCTGGTGCCCGCCCTGGTGGACGGCGAGCTGCGGCTGGGGCAATCGCTGGCCATCATTGACTACCTGGAGGAACGTTGCCCGCACCCGTCCCTGTATCCCGAGGCGCCCGCCCAGCGGGCCCGGGCCCGGCAACTGGCTCTGGTCATTGCCTGCGATACGCACCCCCTGAACAACCTGCGCGTGCTGGGCTACCTGAAAAACACCCTGGAGGCGGACCAGAAGGCCGTCGACGCCTGGTATCGGCACTGGGCAACGGAGGGCTTGCGCACCCTGGAAAAACTGCTGGGCGAGCAAGAGCGCCAGGGGCCGTACTGCTTGGGACAACGACCCACCATCGCCGACGCCTGCCTGGCGCCGCAGGTCTATAACGCCCGCCGCTTCGATGTCCCCATGGACGAGTTTCCCACCCTGGCGGAGATTGACGCCGCCTGCATGCGATTGGAAGCGTTTCAACGGGCGGCGCCGGAAAACCAGGCGGACGCCGCCTGAACGGCACTGCGCCCATGTCCGGTTTCGATAAAACAGTAGGCTCTTGCGAAGAAGCGCTGGCCGGACTGCAAGACGGCATGACCATCATCGCCGGCGGCTTCGGCCTGTGCGGCATCCCAGAGGGGTGCATCGCCCAGATCAGGAAAATGGGCGTGCGCGAACTGACCATCGTCTCCAACAACTGCGGCATAGACGACTTCGGCCTGGGGTTGCTGTTGCAAGGGCGCCAGGTGCGCAAGATGATATCGTCCTACGTGGGCGAGAACGCCCGCTTCGAGGAGCAGATGCTGAACGGCGAGATCGAGGTGGAACTGACGCCGCAGGGGACGCTGGCGGAGAAGATGCGCGCCGGCGGCGCCGGCATTCCCGCTTTCTACACTGCCGCCGGCTACGGCACCCCCGTTGGCGACGGCAAGGAAGTGCGGGAATTCAACGGGCGCAAGTACATCCTGGAAGAGGCCGTCACCGGCGACTTCGCCATCGTCAAGGGCTGGAAAGCCGACCGCTACGGCAACGTGGTCTACCGGCACACGGCGCAGAACTTCAATCCCCTGGCGGCCGCCGCCGGGCGCATCACGGTGGTGGAGGCGGAGCAGCTGGTGGAGCCGGGCGAAATAGAGCCGAACCAGGTACATACTCCGGGCATCTACGTGGACCGGCTGGTGCAAGGCGTCTTCGAAAAACGCATAGAACAACGCACCATCGCGCAATAACCGGAAAACAATCCCATGGCGCTGTCCCGAGAACAACTGGCAATGCGCGCGGCCCGCGAGCTGCGGGACGGCTACTACGTCAACCTGGGCATAGGCATCCCCACCCTGGTGGCCAACTACGTGCCGACCGGCATGGAGGTGATGTTGCAATCGGAAAACGGCCTGCTGGGCATGGGGCCGTTTCCCACCGAGGAACAGCTGGATGCGGACCTGATCAACGCCGGCAAGCAAACCGTGACGGCGGTCACCGGCGCCGCCGTTTTCAACTCCGCCGAGTCCTTCGCCATGATCCGGGGCGGCCACGTGGACCTGACAGTGTTGGGCGCGTTCGAGGTGGACACGGCAGGCAACATCGCCTCCTGGATGATCCCCGGCAAGCTGGTGAAAGGCATGGGCGGCGCCATGGACCTGGTGGCGGGCGCAACGAACGTCATCGTCACCATGACCCACGCCGACAAGAACGGGGCATCGAAGTTGTTGCCCCGCTGCACCCTGCCCCTGACCGGCGTCGGTTGCATTCGCAAGGTGGTAACAGACCTGGCGTTCGTGGAAATCAAGGACGAGCGGTTCTGGCTGAAAGAAAGAGCGCCCGGCGTTGGCGTTGATGAGATCGCGGCGAAAACGGCGGGGGAGTTGGTGGTGCCGGAGAGAGTTCCAGTTATGGACTTTTAACTCCTGGCTTGCCTGGCGCGTCTATTTTCCGTTATGCATCGCCGGCCGCCTCGTTCGGTCGGTCAATGTACTACCTGTACACTTCCCGCCCGCACTCGTTGCCCGGCTCGCCTTCCAGAAAATATCCTGCGCCAGGGGGAGTTACAACAGCAATGCCGTGCGCTTGCGCGTTCTCACGCAAAATTCCTGCGCCAGGCGGAGTTGTTGGCGCCTCGCGCAGGCGATGCCTGCCCGCTTGCGCGTGCTGTTCCAGCGGCGTGAATTCCGGCGCCCCGGCCGGCGCGATGGGGTATAATGAGCGAAACGCCGGCAGCCCTTTCGCGGCGCATTGTCCATGTCAACCAACATGTCAAACAACATGCCAACCGATATGAACCCACAAACGATGAACAGGTTTTCTTCCTGCTTTTCCTCCCTGCCGGACTTCCGATGGATGCGCGCCCTGTGTCGGCGCCTGTCCCCGGTCGCGCTCTTGTTGCTGGGGTTTGGCTCCGGCGCCCATGCCCAGAGCGCCAATACGAGCGCCGGCGCGGCGGCTTTTCGGAGCCTGTCGGCAGCGGAGCGGTTGCGGGACGTCAACAAGACGCTTATGCCGGAGGCGGCGCGTGCGATGAACTCCGGTGTGCGTTCCGCAGCAGCGACCTGCATTGATGAAGCCCTGGCCGGCGTCTCTTCTCCACGGGACGGGGAGCGGCGGGATGCGGCCGCGGCGGGCGGCGGCATCGCCCTGTGCGGCGGCGGCGAGTACCTGGACCTGCATGCTGACAGCGGCGCTGCGCCGGTGGACTGGTCCGGCTTGATGAGGTCGGTGCACGCGGGCGGCGGCGTTGTCCTGAAAGACAGCCTGGTGCTGGGCGCCGCGGTGTCCTGGTTTGACGGGCGCATCGACTACCGGGACCGGCGCGGGGTCGGTGCGGAGAGTCAGCACGAAACGCGCATGCTGGGGATCCATCCTTACCTGGGCTGGTCCTGGGCTGGGCAGGCCCGCGTGTGGGCCATGGGCGGTTACAGTTGGGGCGAGACGGACCTGGAGGACTTTAGCGCAGGTTCGTTGTTGCGGGCCGAGAGCGACAGCTCCCTGGCCACGGCGGCGGCCGGCGGCAGCCTGTTGTTGTTGCCCCGGTGCGCCTGCGGGCCGGCGCTGGACCTGAAAGCGGAGTTGTGGACGTCGTGGCTGGACCTGGACGGGAACGGGGAGAACATTGAGAAAGTGGAATCCAAGATCAACGGCGCCCGCGTGGCCCTGGAGGGCAGCCTGGACCTCCTGCTGGGCAACGGCGGCAAGTTGCGGCCGGCTCTGGGGGTGGGGGTGCGCCGCGACGGCGGCGA
>CAZDXS010000264.1:0-2560 GCA_964509455.1 uncultured Enterobacteriaceae bacterium
TCTTTCGGGTCCAGGTACTCAAGCCCGAGCGACAGGTCCCAATAACGCCGGCGCACCGTGAACTCGCCTTCGATGCCCGTGATGCGGGCCTTGCCGATGTTGTACGGTATCCAGTCGGACGCCGCAGTGGACAAGATGAGATCCCTCACCCTGGTATGGTAGCCGCGCACGCTCCAGCCGACCCCGTTTCCTTGCCGCTCCAGGCCGATTTCCCAGGATTCCGCCTCTTCCGGGTCCAGGTTCGGGTTGCTGAAACCGGGGAAAAACAACTCGTTGAACGACGGGGTCTTGTAGGCCGTGCCGTAGGAGGCGTACCAGCGCATGCCCTCGAAGCCCGCATAGCTCCAGCCGGCGCCGCCCGTGACTTTCGAGCCAAAAGCGCTGTCGTCGTCCCAGCGCACCGCGCCCAGCAGGTGATGTCCGCCGCCGCCCAGTCCGTACTGGGCAAAAAGGCCCGTGTTGCTTCGGGCGGAGCGCAAGTAGTCCGTAGATGAGACGACCCTGTCGCGATGGTGGTCAACGCCAAAAACCAGGGCGTGGGCCTCGCCCCAGGACACGCGGTTCTGCCAGGAGAGTTGCCGCCGCCGGGTGTCGAACCGCGAGGCGAACTCGCCCGCCGGAGTGAAATTTTCCGTTTCATCGCGGGTCTCGCCCAGGCGCAACTGCGTGCGCCAGTCGCCCGGCAGGCGCCACGACAGGACGCCTCCCGCCGCCTGCTGAACAATGTCGGTTTCATCCTGGAAGCTGCCGTCGTACTCGCTGGTCCCCTGCGCCCGCAGGAAAAAGACTTCCACCCGCCCGGCCTCGCCCGCCTGGTAGCCGCCCCGAAAACGCCCGGAGATGTTGTCGTAGCCGTCCCGGTCCGGCTGGTCCAGGCCATAAGGGCCGGGCGTCGGTTGCCGCGCGTCTATGCCCCCGGAATCGAAGTAAGACGCCGCCGCGCTGTAATCGAAGTCCTGGTAGGCGCCGTCCACCCCTGCGGTCGCGTCAACCGTGCCGTAGGAGCCGCCCCCCAGGTCCAGCCGGAACCGGGGCTGGTCGCTTTCGCCCCGGCGCGTGAAAAGATGGACCACGCCGCCCAAGGCGTCGGCGCCCCACAAGGCGGCGCGGGGGCCGCGCACGATCTCGATCCGCTCAACCTGGGAGAGCGGCAGGTGCTCGAAAGCCGTTTGCCCGGCCGTTGCCGAGCCCAGGCGAAAACCGTCCACCAGCGTCAACACGTGGTCGGACGCCGTGCCGCGCAGGCCGAGGCCGGTCAGGGCGCCGTAACCGCCGCTGACCGTCATGCCGGCGCCGACCACGCCGCCCAACGCCTCGGGCAGGGTCCTGATCTGCAAGGCGTCCAAGTCTGCCCGGTCAAGCACGGTGACAGAAGCCGGCAGGCGACCCGCCGGTACTGGGAAGCGTGCGCCGGTCACCACAACCTCTTCGAAAGAAACAGCGCCGGCGACCAGCGGACAACAACAGGCGCCGACAAGCAACGCCGTGAACAAGGTGTTTTTCATTTCTTCACTCCCGTGAGAATGGCGCGAACGCGCGTTCAAACAGTAAGCGAAGAGGGGGTGAGAGCAGGGTTACGCCCTCTTGCCGCCCTCCGCAACAAGTTGTGGCGGCCCAGGACAAAGCCCGGGGCCGGCCCGGCGGCATAGTCGCCAGGCTTCGTCCAGGCCGGTCTCCGGGCTGACGGCTTCGACCAGGACCGGCTCACCCTGCTGCTCGGGGTTTTGCCAGGCGCGGTCGGTTTCTGAACACCTTCCCATGCGAAGCACAGTGGTTGCGTTCAGAAAAAACCGATCACCGTTGCGGGGGCAGCGCCGGATTCGCTACAAGGAACTCACCGGACTTCCCGTTTAATCCATGAGGGCCGAGACGGCCGCCATGGAAACCTGCATGCGGGGAAGAGTGTATCATGCCTGGCTTGTTGTTTTGCGCGATAACTTTGTTGGCGCTACGGCTTCACTGCAGTCAATGTACCGTATGTACACCTCCCTTGCCTGGCGCGTCTATTTTCCGTTATGCATCGCCAGCCCGCCTCGTTCGGTCGGTCAATGTATTAGACATACATCTCCCTCCCTTACTCGTTGCCCGGATCGCCTTCCAGAAAATATCCTGCGCCAGGACTTCAGCCGTGCGCCGCCTTGTTCTCACGCAAAATTCCTGCGCCAGGAACCTGGCTCGTTGTTTTGCGCGATAACTCCTGGCCGGCCCCAGGACTTCGGGCGTGCGCCGGGGCGTTCTCACGCAAAATTCCTGCGCCAGGAGGAGTTGTAGCGATAGCGGCGTTGCGTTCAGGAGGAGTGGCGCGATAACGCCGCGGCCGGCGACACCGTAACCCGGTTGCTGGGGACGCGGCGGACGGGGGCGGGAACTTTGCTTGCACGAGCCGGGCGGGGACGCTCGGCGTCGTGGAACGCCGGTGCCAAGGGCGCACTCATAGCCAGTCGCCAGGAGAAGAGCCGCGTGTGGAGAGCAAGCCGGGCGCTGGGATGCGCCGGACGGGGTCGATCAGCGGCGCAGGAAGCCGGTACTCAAGGCGCACTCATAGCCGGCCGCCCAGAGT
>CAZDXS010000265.1:0-6937 GCA_964509455.1 uncultured Enterobacteriaceae bacterium
AATGGCGTCCGCCAGGTCGACGACGAAGATCTTGCCGTCGCCGATCTTGCCGGTGCCGGCCGCCTTGCAGATCGCCTCCAAGGTGGGCTCCAACTGGGCGTCGTCCACGGCGATTTCAATCTTCACCTTGGGCAGGAAATCGACCACGTACTCCGCCCCCCGGTACAACTCGGTGTGCCCTTTCTGGCGGCCAAAGCCCTTTACTTCCGTAACGGTCAGGCCCTTGATGCCGATTTCGGACAACGCATCGCGTATGTCGTCAAGCTTGAATGGTTTAATGATTGCCGTTATTAATTTCATTGTCAGGTACCCTGTCGTTGAATGGTTTGACTGTTCTGTTTCCTGGTCTGTTTTCTGGAATGAGGCCGCCGTTGTCTTGCGGCCGCCGGCAACCGCGGGCGCGGCGCAAGGCCGCCCCCGGGCGCCGGCGCCTGCTCAGATAATATAGCCGCGCTCATCGTGCAGCACAATATCCAGCCCTTCCTGCTCCTGGTCTTCCGTCACCCGCAGGCCGATCAGCCGGTCCAGCGCCTTGAGGATGATGAAACTGACGACCGCCGTGTAGAGCGCCGTGGCGACCACCCCGATGGTCTGCACGCTGAGCTGGGCGGTGATGCCGCCCGATTCCACGCCAAACCCCGAGCCGCCCAGGAACTCCGCACAGAACACGCCCGTGAGCAAGGCGCCGATAATGCCGCCCACGGCGTGCACGCCGAACACGTCCAGCGAGTCGTCATAGCCCAGCATGCGCTTTAGCCTGACCGCCGCCAGGAAGCAACCCACGCCGGACGCAAAACCAATCACCAGGGCGCCCATGGGGCCAACGGCGCCGGCGGCCGGCGTGATCGCCACCAGGCCGGCTATGGCGCCGGAGGCAATCCCCAGCACGCTGGGCTTGCCGTGACTGACCCACTCGCTGAACATCCAGCCAAGGGCCGCCGCCGCCGTGGCTGCCTGCGTAACCGCCATGGCCATGCCCGCGGCGCCGTCGGCGGCCAGTGCGCTGCCGGCGTTGAAGCCAAACCAGCCCACCCACAGCATGGAAGCGCCAATCACCGTGTACGTCAAGTTGTGAGGCATCATGGGAGTGGTCGGGTAACCTTTGCGCTTGCCAAGAACGACGGCTGCTACCAGCCCGGCAACGCCGGCGTTGATGTGCACCACGGTGCCGCCGGCAAAATCCAGTATGCCCTTGTCGCCGAGCCAGCCGCCCTCGCCCCAGACCCAGTGGCACACGGGGGCATAGACCACGGTCAACCAGAGCGTCATGAACAGCAACACCGCGCTGAACTTCATCCGCTCGGCGAACGCCCCCACGATCAGGGCCGGCGTGATGATGGCGAAGGTCAACTGGAACGTCATGAACACGGACTCCGGAATGGTTCCAGTCAGCGAATCCACGCTCACCCCCTGCAAGAACGCCTTGGACAGCCCGCCCCAGTAGGCGCCGGGGCCGCCCAGCGCCATGCTGTAACCGTACAGCACCCACAGCACGGTCATCAGCGAGGTGATGGCGAAACACTGCATCAGCACGGACAGGACGTTCTTGCTCCTGACCATCCCCGCGTAAAACAGGGAAAGCCCCGGAATCGTCATAAACAACACCAGGGCTGTTGCGGTCAGCATCCAGGCGGTGTCGCCGGCGCTCAGTTCAGCGGCCGCGGCCGGCAACGGCGCCAGCAGGGCCAGCGCCGCGGCGCCGCTCCTGCCAAGGACTGTTGCCCCGCCCCCCAGCGCCCGCTGGAATAATTTTTTTCCGGTCATCAAGTAGTTAGCACGCTTCATTATAGGTTTCTCCTCTACGTATTCGGACAGCCTGCCCTGTGGTGATAAAAACCCGCAGCGCCCGCCCCGGCAACGGCGCCGGGCGGCGGGTGCCGGCGGTCGCCGTTGCGGCGCGACCCCCGTGAATCATAACAAAAACCTGTTGCATATCCCCGATTTCCTTAGAAACTGGTGGAAATGCTGAATACGGCCGTTTTGCATATATCGCCGCCGCAATCATCTTGTGCGTCATTCCAGGACGCCGCCAGCACCAGGGGCCCCAGGGACTTGCTGAGCCCGATGCTGTAGTGCATGTAGTTGAAGCCGGCCGGCGTTGTCTTGTCGCCGGACACGTCCTGCCAGCCCAGGTAGAACGACAACCCGAAGCCCTGGGGCAGGGACAAGTCCAGGGAGCCGTGCAGATAAACGCCGTCGCCGTCTTCGCCAAAAAAGTCGGGCGACCAGGCAACGCCGACGCCGATGGCGGGATCAAACCGGACCGGCAAGGTGTAACCGGCGTTGGCGTAGGCCTCGACAAAGTTCTCCTCCGGCTCTGCATCCGAGCCGGGGTAAATGTAGTACAGCCCGCCCACGTCCCAGCCCAGGCCGTTGGCCAGTTCCCCCGCGAGGCCGCCGTAGACGTCAATTTCCAGGCTCTCGGCGAAATCCACGTTGGACGCCCAGGTACCGACATACAGCCCGGTGGGGCCGTGGGCGTAATCCATGCCGCCTTGCACGGCCGGATTCTCGTTGGTCTGGGAAATGCCCCGGTACAAGTAATCGGACGTCAGGGCGATGTTGGCGCTGAACTGGTGGGGCGATTCTTCCGCCGCCGCCGTTGCGCCGCCGACCGTTAGGGCCGCGAGGGTGAAACAGGTACTGATGATGTGCTTTCTCACGTTTTTTCGCTCCTGTAAGAATGGTTGCATGGCTGTTGCTGGAGTAATAAGCAAATGCCGTGCCAGGTCCGCAAAACCCTGGAATTATTGTGGCGAAACAGCAGTCAAGGCAGGGCAGACCGGCGCCGGGCAGGGCGGCGTCGCGGCGCCATGCACCACGGGGGTGCAAACAAAGGGAGAATTGCACCATAACGGGGCAAGGACGATAATGCTTGCAAGGTTGTTTGAAAACGTGTAAAGTGGGCCACATGGATGACTATCCAGGTACGCAGGAAAACAAGACGCGGAATGACGCGCGGGAGTTTGACGGCTTCGTGCAGGATCTGTTGCGGCTCCTGCCGCAGGATCTGGGGCGCTCCCGGCAGGACTTGGAAAAGCTGGCCCGCGCCGTGCTGAACGCCGCCCTGGCCCGCATGAACCTGGTCACCCGGGAAGAATTCGACGTGCAGGCGGAACTGCTTGCCAACACGCGCAGGGCGCTGGATGAGCTGGAAAGCAAAATCGCGGCGCTGGAAAACGCCGACGGCGAACCGCCGCGCCCGTAGCAGGCAACCGCGCCAACAGCAGACAACTCAAAATTCACTAAACAACCATACACATGCCGGCGCCGGCAAGTCCCGCTTGACGGGGCCGCCCGGTCGTCCGCAAGGGAGGACAAATGGAAATTGCAGTCATACATTCACGAGCGCTGGCGGGCATTCACGCCCGGCAGGTCACGGTGGAGATCCACCTGTCCCGGGGGTTGCCCCAGTTCTCCATTGTCGGCCTGCCGGCGACGGCGGTGAAAGAGAGCAAGGAGCGCGTTCGCAGCGCCATCATCACCAACCACTTCCAGTTCCCCTTAAAGCGCATCACCGTCAACCTGGCGCCGGCGGACCTGCCCAAGGAAGGGGGGCGCTACGACCTGGCCATCGCAGTGGGGATCCTGGCGGCGTCCGGCCAGGTGGCCAAGGCGGCCATCCGCGACCATGAATTCATTGGCGAGCTGGCCCTGACCGGCGAGTTGCGGCCGGTCCCCGGTGCGCTGCCCGGCGCCTACGCCATTCACCAGGCGGGGCGCTCCCTGGTGTTGCCGGAGCAGGACGCCGCGGAAGCCGCGTTGATTCGAGAATTGAACGTGCTGCCCGCCAGGCACCTGACGGCCGTCTGCGCCCATCTCAACGGCGCCGAGCCGTTGACGCCGTTTGTCAACGCGGCGCCGCTGGCTGCGAAAGCGCCGGAATATCCGGACCTGGCGGACGTGTACTCGCACCACTTCGCCCGCCGCGCCCTGGAGATCTGCGCGGCGGGACGGCACAACCTGTTGATGACGGGGCCGCCCGGCAGCGGCAAGACAATGCTGGCCCAGCGCCTGCCCGGCATCCTGCCGCCCATGACGGAAGCGGAAGCCATGGCCACGGCGGCCGTTAACTCCATCAGCGCCCAGGGCTTTCAGCCCGGGGACTGGGGACGGCGGCCGGTGCGAACGCCCCATCACTCGGCGTCCTCCATTGCCCTGGTGGGCGGCGGCAGCCATCCCCGTCCCGGAGAGATCTCCCTGGCGCACAACGGCGTCCTGTTTCTGGACGAGTTGCCGGAGTTCGACCGCCGCGTGCTGGAAATGTTGCGGGAACCGTTGGAGGCGGGCAAGATCGTCATCTCCCGGGCCGCGCGCCAGACGGAGTTCCCTGCCGGGTTCCAGTTGATTGCTGCCATGAACCCGTGTCCCTGCGGTTATTACGGCGACAAGACCGACCGCTGCCGGTGCGCCGCCGAACAAATCAGGCGTTACCGGGCGAAGCTGTCCGGCCCCCTGCTGGACCGCATTGACATTCACCTGGAGGTGCCAAACATCTCCTCAGAAATCCTGGGGCGCCGCCCGGAAGAATCACCGGAAACCAGCGCCCAGGTGCGGCGCCGGGTCGTCGCGGCGCACCAGCGCCAGCTGGAACGGGCGGGCAAGCAAAATGCGCTGCTGGACAACCGGGACCTGGAAACGCATGCCCCGCTGGGACAACAACCCGCCGCCTTGCTGCGCCATGCCACGGAGCGACTGGGGCTGTCAACGCGAGCCGGCTACCGCATCCTGCGCGTGGCGCGCACCGTGGCGGACCTGGCGGGCGCCGAGACCATAGAAGCGAACCACCTGGCCGAGGCCGTCTCCTACCGCAACCAGGCCGACGCAAAATAGCAAGCCAAGTATCCTGGCGACGGATGTTTTCTGGAAGGCGAGCCGGGCTTCCGGCGACGGAGTTTTGTGCGAGAGCGCGACATCCTGCGTTGCACACGACTACCCCCTTGTACCAGCTATTTTTCGGAAGTCAGTCCAGGCAACGAGCCGAGCATTCGCCTTTCTGAATACACCGGTACAACCGGCATCGTCCTCATACTGATATTGGACATATCAACCACCCATCAGCCGAGCAGGTCTTCCTGTGAACAACCTTATGGGCTTGTACAACTAGTAGTACAAAAACTTGCACACAAAGATGCAGTGTGCTATAATAGCAACAGGTAGCATTGCATCTACGTTGACCGGGGGCATAGCAATGGTTCGAAAAACGTACTCTCCTGCTTTCTTTACGGCCGGGTTGGCCGTGGGCGCTCGCTTGCCCCGATGAACTTTCCCCGCTCCATCATCCTGCTGGTCCTGGCGTGGCTCGCGCCGTGGCAGATCACCCAGGCGCTCACCATATCCCCATCCCCTAGCCTGAACGGCAGTTACACGGTGAGTTGGGGCGCTCCCCAAAATGCATCGGCCAGCACGGAGTTATGGGAGCAGGTGGACGGTGGTGAGTGGTCGCAACTGGGTAGATACAGGTCAACGTCCAGATCATTTCGGGAGAGGGCGATAGGCGCGTATCGCTACAAGACAAGACATTGCGTTTGGGTACCCTCGAATGTTAGTTGGTGGTTGTTGTTGACAGGGGCGCCTAGAGGCAGGTATTCGTGTCAAGACGCGGCGGTGCCGGTAACCGTGGAGGTGCAAAAGCTGGAGATAAGTTTGCACTGGGATCCGGCCACAGTGGAATACGAGGCGAACTCCACGCTACGCTGGGAAGTGAAGTACGCACGCAGTTGCACTCTGGACGGAGCGGCACTGACTCTGGATGCCAACGGCGGCGGCCGCGGCGCCGTGGCGTACACGGATATGGTAGCGGGGCGGACCGGTGTCTTGCGATGCACGGGATTGAACGGTGAGACCCGGACGGCGACAGCGGCGTTGACGGTGCACACGCCGTTGTTTGTGCGTCCCTCCGTCAGCTACGACGGCAACTACACGGTGCGCTGGGGGCGCCCCATGGAATGCTTGACTTCATGGGGCTGGGGCGGAGGATGGTGGCGGCCCCCACAACTCCCCTATCCATGCATAGAGTTGCAGGAGAAAGCGGGGGCGGGAATCTGGACCAAGTTGCCGGTGACCCCTGCCGCCCGTTCTAATGAGTTTCGCGGCAAGGCCGCCGGCATCCATCAATATCGAATACGTAAAACAAGGTCTCTCCCAAAGACCCAGGAGGGCCCCATCACGGTCATCGTACGGCAACCGCCGCCCCCACGCATTCGGGCGGGCTACGGCGGCAGCACGACGGGTTGGTACACGGTATCGTGGATCCCCTCCCCAGGCGCCTCTTGGTATGAATTGGAGGAGCGCGCCTCGGGCGTTGCCGCCTGGACGGCATACCGCAACCTGGCGGTTGCCGAGCGGGCGTTCACAGGCCGCGGCTCGGGTCGTTGGGAGTATCGCGTGCGCGCTTGCAATGCCGCTTGGTGCGGAGACTGGTCGCCGACGGAGACGATGACGGTGGTGTTGCCGGCGCCGGTGCGCATCAAGGTGTCGGCGGCCACGGCGAGCGGCCACACAGTAAACTGGTCGGCGGCCGCGGCAGGGCCGGGTGCGACGTCCTACCAGTTGCAACGGCAAGTGGACGAGGGAGCGTACCGCGGCGTCTATACCGGTCCCTTGTTGCGCTCCACGTTCACGGGCTTAGTGGCGGGTTCCTACCGTTACCGGGTGCGTTCCTGCCGGGGAGAGGCGTGCAGCGATTGGATCGAGAGCGCGGCCGTGGCGGTGGCGGCGCCGGTAGCGGACCCGGGCGGGTTGTTGACGGCAGCCCCAGCAGCTAGCGGCTACGAGGTAGGTTCAACCCCCGGGGCGTTCAGCGTTGACAGCGGCGGCGCGGCCAACTACCAGATCCCGTTAGCAGCTCCGCCGGGCACGGCGGGGATGGCGCCCAGCCTGTCCTTGAGTTACGCCCATCGCAGCGGCAATGCCTTGTTGGGGGTGGGCTGGACCC
>CAZDXS010000266.1:0-4354 GCA_964509455.1 uncultured Enterobacteriaceae bacterium
CCCGCTGGAAACCCGCGCCCGACCACCCCTGGCGACAGTACAAAAACCGACAAACACCGCCCGGTTCTGCTACTCTTTAAGGGGCCGCCGGGGACGATGTTTTAACCTTGGAAATCGGGAAACTATAGCTTTGCCCCAACATTGATGCACTCCGCTCTTGACGCACGGCGCTTTCTGGGCTATCCTGCAAGGGTTATGACGGTGAAGCGAAACACGCCGCGAGGTGCGAAAAATGAGCGATGAAACCACGCAGGAGCAGGCTTTTCAGGCCCGCATAGACGCCGATGAGAAAATCGAGCCGCGGGACTGGATGCCCGACGCCTACCGGCAAACCCTGGTTCGGCAGATCTCCCAGCACGCCCATTCCGAAGTGGTGGGCATGTTGCCGGAAGGCAACTGGATCACCCGGGCGCCCTCCCTGCGGCGCAAGGCGATCCTGCTGGCCAAGGTGCAAGACGAGGGCGGCCACGGCCTGTACCTGTACAGCGCGGCGGAAACCCTGGGCGTCTCCCGGGAGCAGTTGCTGGAGCAGTTGCATGCCGGCCGCGCCAAGTATTCAAGCATTTTTAATTATCCCACCCTGACCTGGGCGGACGTGGGCGCCATCGGCTGGCTGGTGGACGCCGCCGCCATCATCAACCAGGTCTCCCTGTGTCGTTGCTCCTACGGCCCCTATGCCCGGGCCATGGTGAGAATCTGCAAGGAGGAAAGCTTTCACATGCGCCAGGGCTACGAGTTGTTGCTGGCGCTGTGTCGCGGTACGGCGAAGCAAAAGGAAATGGCGCAGGACGCGGTGAATCGCTGGTGGCATCCGTCCCTGATGATGTTCGGCCCCAGCGACGCCGATTCGCCGCATTCGGCCCAGTCAATGAAGTGGAAAATCAAGCGCGAGAGCAACGACCAGTTGCGGCAGAAGTTCGTGGACCAGTCCGTTCCCCAGGCGGAGTATCTGGGCGTGACCCTGCCCGATCCCGAGTTGCGCTGGAACGAGGAGCGCGGCCACTACGATTTTGGCGAGCTGGACTGGGAGGAGTTTTTTCAGGTGATTGCCGGCGGCGGCCCCTGCAACCGCGAGCGCCTGGCGGCTCGCGTCGGGGCCCACGAGGAGGGCGAATGGGTGCGCCAGGCAGCCCTGGCTTACGCCGCCCGGCAACAACAGCAGACCATCCAGGATGCCGCCTGAGAATAAAGAGCGGGACGCGGCGGAAAAGCGGCGGCGCCTGCCCCTGTGGGAGGTTTTCATCCGCAGCAAGAGAGGGCTGGACCACAAGCACGCGGGCAGCATCCATGCGGCGGACGGCGAGCAGGCCCTGCAATACGCCCGCGACGCCTATACCCGCCGCGGCGAGGGATGCAGCATCTGGGTGGTCCGGTCTGCCGACATAGTCGCCAGCAGTCCCGATGAAAGCGCGTCCCTGTTCGACCCGGCCGACGACAAGGTGTATCGCCATCCTACTTTTTACGATGTGCCGGCCGACCTTAAGCTGTAGCGCTCGCCGGCGCCGGGTGCCTGCGGCGGCATTTTCGGCATGAACGCGGCAACCCCCGAGGCGCGGCTGTTCCAGTACGTGTTGCGGCTGGGAGACAACGCCCTGGTCAACGGCCAGCGCCTGTCGGAGTGGTGCGGCCGCGGGCCGTTCTTGGAAGAAGACCTGGCCATGGCCAACACGGCCCTGGACCTGGTGGGGCGCGCTCGCTTGTTGCTGACGTACGCGGGCGAGATAGAGGGCGCCGGGCGCACGGAAGATGACCTTGCCTACCAGCGCGATGAACGGGAGTTCGGCAACTTCCTCATCATGGAGTTGCCCAGCGGCGATTTCGCTTTCACCACGGTGAAACAATTTTTCATCGACGCGTATGATTATTTCTACTACCAGGCCTTGCAACGCTCTGCGGACGCCGCCCTGGCCGCCATTGCCGTCAAGACCCTGAAAGAGTGCGAGTACCACTTGCGGCGCACCAGCGAGTGGATGTTGCGCCTGGGCGCCGGCACCGAGGAAAGCCATGAGAGAGCCGCCCGCGCCCTGGACGAGCTCATGCCTTTTACGGGCGAGTTTTTTGACGGGGACGAGATCGACCAGGACCTGCGGCAACGGAAAATCGGCGTCGACCTGGACAGCGTGGCGGAGCAATGGAACGAGCGGGTGGACCGCGTGTTGCAAGAGGCCGACCTGGAGCGCCCGGAGGTGAAGTTTGCTCGCGGCGGCGGCCGCCAGGGACTGCACTCGGAGCATTTTGGCTACTTGCTGGCGGAGATGCAGTCCGTGCAACGGGCGTATCCTGGCTTGCAGTGGTGACCGCCGCGCGACACCGGATGACGGCCGCCCCGGCAACCGTTGCCGCCGGCGCCGGGGCAAGCGCAGGCGCCGCGCCGGAACGCCTGGTGCGAAAGGTCCGGCGGGTGCTCGAGCAGGTAGCGGATCCCGAGATTCCGGTGCTGACCATCGCCGACCTGGGCGTTTTGCGGGACGTGACGTGGGAGGACGGCAGGATTCAAGCGGTGATTACGCCCACCTACAGCGGTTGCCCCGCCATGCAGACCATAGAGCAGGACATGGCGGCCGCCCTGGAGGAAAACGATTGCGGCCCCGTGGAGATCGTCACCCGGCTGTCCCCGGCGTGGACCACGGACTGGTTGAGCGCGGCAGGGCGGGAAAAACTGTTGCGCTACGGCATTGCCCCGCCGGCCGGCGCCGCGGGACGCGAGGGTGCGCGCGCCGTTGCCGTCATCGCCTGTCCGCGTTGTCGCTCCACTGTCACGGAACGCATCAGCGAGTTTGGCTCCACCCCGTGCAAGGCGCTGTATCGTTGTCAGGACTGCCGCGAACCCTTTGACTACTTCAAATGTCTGTGAGCCGGGACGCCGGTGGTCGGCGGCCGCCGCGCCGGTTCTGTCTGGTGTGCGCGGGATTTCTGCGCCAAGCCGTTGCCGTCCTCCATCCGCAAGACAGCATCCTGCTTGGCGCGTGCGGAATTTCCGCGAGTCGCACATGACCAGGCTCGCTTGCCGCGCTGTCGCTCCACCGCCGCAGAGCGTCTCAGCGGGTGCGGTTTCGCCCCGGGCAAGGCGCTGTATCGTTGTCATGACTGCCGCGAGCCCGTTGATTGCTTCAAATGCCTGTGAATCAGGGCGCCGGTGGTCGGCGGCCGCCGCCGATGGTCCCCGCGCCCGCGGCCTGCCCGGCGCACGTGCGGAATTCCTGCGAGGCGCACAGGGCCATGCCCGCTTGCCGCGCCGGCTTCACCGTTGATTCCCCGGATTGAAGATGTCTTTCCTTGCGATGGTTAATCCGGTGCCGGCGTTGCGCAAGTGGTTTCATTCCTTGCACACCGGGCGGCAACAGGCATGGCTGCCGGCGGCGGAGCGCATAACGGCGTCGCGCACCCTGGCCGTTCTCCTGATTCTTGCGTTCTTCACGGCCCTGTCGGCCCATGTCGTCCACATCGGCAGCCGTCATATTGATGCAAGTCACGAAGACGAGAGGTTTACCCTGGGCGAGGGTCTTGAGCATCTGAATCCGTTCGGCACACCCAACGAGCGCTTCGAGGTTGGCGAGACCACTCGATGGTTCGTGCGACTTCTCCACCCGGTTGGGCTGTTCTACGTAAATAGTTACAAGGGGGTGGGGCGCGAGGAAGAAGGCGCACTGCCGCGCCTCCACAAGGAAAGCGTCATTGATGAGTGGAAAGAAGGAGGGCGCGTGCGCACGGATAGATATTCCTTTCTCGTGGCCGACAATCCTGTGGTCCAGGATTATGCTTTCGCCATGCGCACGGCGTTCGGCATGCTGGCCGCGGTCAGTTTCTGCCTGGTCCTGTGGGTACTGTTCACTCGCGTCAACCTGGCGGCGGCCGCCGTCTATGGCGCCCTGGTCCTGGGCGCCGACATCGTGCTGTCCCAGTTCTCGCTGTTTTACACGGAAACAACGCTGTTTATCTTGTTCAACTTAGCGGTGTTTCTGTGTTTTCAGCGTGATATGCCCTATCGCAAGGTCGCTTATGCCGGCATTCTTGCCGCCGCTGCGCTGTCCGCCAAGCTGAGCGGCGTCTTCATTGCCGCGCCGTTGTTCGCGTACGCGGCATTCAATATGAGGGGCCGGGTAAAACTGCGCATTGAACTCTTCCTGCTGTGTTTTGCGGCATCCATGTTGCTCATCAACATCAACGCCGTCTCCCTCCGTGACTTTGTCAGCGATACGCTGTGGAATGTTCTCCACTACAAGCTGGGAGACAACCGGGTCGCCGCCGCCGGCGGGATGGATTTTTTCCAGCGGATCCTGCAAGACATTGGCTGGTTCATCATTCCCCTGTTCCTGATCGCCCTGTTGCAGCTGGTGAAATCGCCCAGGGCCCG
>CAZDXS010000267.1:0-16915 GCA_964509455.1 uncultured Enterobacteriaceae bacterium
ACCCTGACGGCGGACACGGACGGCGTCACGGACGCCAACGGCCTGCCGGCAACGCCGGCGTTCACCTACCAGTGGCAACGGGCCTCCTCGGCGATGGGCGCCGGCGCTGCGGATATTCGCGGCGCCGTCGGCGTCAGCTACACCGCCGAGGAAGCCGACCAGTGGAACTATGTGCGGGTGGTCGCGCGCTTTCAGGACGCTGATGGCAACGATGAGATGCTGAGCAGCGAGTGGATAGAGATAGCCCCGGAGCCCAACGAGGCGGCGACCGGCGGCCCGACCATCAGCGGCCGGCCGGTAATCGGCAGGCGCCTGACGGCGTCCCCCGAGGGGATCATGGACGCCAACGGCGCGCCGACGGCGCCGGCGGCATTCTCCTGGCAGTGGCAACGGGTGGATGAAGACGGCGTCTCCAATCCGGTGGACATCCCCGGCGCCACTGACGCGACCTACCGCCTGGTAGCCGAGGACGAAAACAGGCGCATCCGGGTGCGGGCCGACTTCAACGACAACGACCGCAACCCCGAGACGGCGACCAGCGCCGCCACCGACGTGGTGATCATCGACCCCGACATAGACGAGAGAACCCTGGCGAAGTCCCTGGCGCTGTTCGGCAGGGCGGCGGCTGGGCAGATGCTGGACGCAACCAAGTTGCGCCTGGACGGGCGGTGCGCGCCGGGCTCGGAGCTGACAGTGGCGGGCGAGAGCGTCGGCTGGGATTCGGACAAGATGGAGGAAGGCGCCTGGCGCGCCCTGCGCTGGCTGTCCGAGTTTGACGGCATCAGCAGTCAGAACGCCCTGTCCAGCAGTTCCTTCTCCTACGGGCGGCAGGCCTCGGAGAACAGTTGCGTGTCCTTCTGGGGACGCGGTTCTTACTCTTCCTACACCGACAAGGAAGACGGCCTGGAGGTGGACGGCTCGGTGACGACGGGCCAGCTGGGAGCCGACTGGTCTTCCGGGCGCTGGTTGCTGGGCCTGTCCGTGGCGCACAACATGGGCGCTAGCAGCTTCAACCACTCGGATCTGGCAGGGGAGTCGGGCGACATCGACGTCAACATGACGGGCGTTTATCCCTACGCGCGCTACCGCTTCACGGAGCGCTTCTCCGCCTGGGCGGCCGGCGGTTACGGCGCAGGAAGCCTCAAGCACAAGCCCCTGGAACGGGAGCACATCAAGACCGACATCGACATGCTGATGGGCGCCGGCGGCATGCGCGGCGAGGTGCTGACGCCGGATGCGGCCGGCGGCTTCGCCGTGGCGGTGAAGGCCGAGGCGCTCTACGTGCAGATGGGCTCGGACGAGGTGGAAGAGGCCTTGCTGGACGCCGTTTCCAGCGACGCGACCCGCCTGCGCCTGGCGATGGAGGGGTCGCGCCCGGCGGAGTTGAACAGCGGCGCGACCGTGACCCCCGCCCTGGAGCTGGGCGTACTCTACGACGGCGGCGACCTGTCCAGCGGCGCCGGCGCGGACCTGGGGCTGGCCCTTGCCTACGAGAACCCCGGCAGCGGTTTCTGGGTGGACCTGAAAGGACGCTCCCTGCTTACCCACAAGGCAGGCAGCCTGCAAGAATGGGGCGTGTCCGGCGAGTTGCGCTACGACCTGGACCTCTCCTCGGACCGCGGCCTGGCCCTGTCGCTGAACAGCGGCTACGGAGCGCGCACTTCCGGCGGCGCCGAAGACCTGTTCAACATGCGCGAGTTCGACGACCTGTCGGTGAGCCGCAGCTTGCCCGGCGGTCGCCTGGACGCCGAGATAGGGTACGGGCTGGGCGCATTCGGCGACCGCTTCATAAGCAGGCCCTGGGCCGGCCTGGGAATGACGGAGACGGGCTCGGAGTGGCGCCTGGGCTGGCAGCTGGCGCCGGCCGCGCAAAACCCCTTGCAACTGCGCTTCGGCGTGGAGCTGAACCAGCAGCACAGGGATCAGTCCATTATGCTCAATTTCGGCGCCGGCCTCTAACCTGGCTTGTTCTTTTGCGCCATAACTTTGTTGGCGCACGGCTTCACCGCAGTCAATGTACTTTATGTACACCTCCTTTGTTCAGCCGTGCGCCGCCGCGTTCTGACGCAAAATCCCTGCGCCAGGAACCTGGCTGGTCCCATTTCCCGTTATGCGTCGCCGGCCTGCCTCGTTCGGTCGGTCAATGTACTAGGTGTACACCTCCCTTGCCTGGCTTGTTGTTTTGCGCCATAACTCCTGGCTTGTCTGTTTTCCGTTATGCATCGCCGGCCGGCCTCGTGCGGTCGGTCAATGTATTACGTATACACCTCCCTTGCCTGGCTGGTTATTTTGCGCCATAACTTTGTTGGCGCAACTCTTTGCGCTCCGCCCGGCGCACTACTTCCAACCGGTCCCGGGCGCGTTGCGCCGGCTTGATTTTGTTCACTAACATGGTGGTTTTTTCCTCGTGTAAAAGCACCGGCACAGTATGGCGGAAAGAGGGAAATTTTGGCTTTGTCCTTACACCATTAAAACGCCGGGCGTAAACGCAGGGCGGGGGCGTGTTATACTTTGCAGGCATGGCGCAATGCCCGGCGCCCGGAGGTTGTTGCTGATGACGATTTTTTGCGTAACGCGCTAAGACGATGAAGCCCGGTTTACTGTCGCCGGGGCCGGCCCTTGCTTTTTGCATGGCATGCCAGGCTCCCCTTGTCGGCGCCGTGGAAAACCCGGCGGTTGTCGAAGCGGCGCCCGCCGCCGCCCAGGACCGGGATGAGCGCGACCGGTTCCTTGCCGAGTACCAGCGGCGCATCCAGGAGCGGGAGGCGGAGCACGGCGCGTACGACCCGGCGCTGGGGGAGTACCTGCTGTCCGCGGGCCTGGTGTATCAGGAAAACGGGCAACACGAGGAAGCCGTCAGGGCTTTCGAACGCTCCTTGCAAATCAAGCGGGTCAACGAGGGGCTGTACGGCATTGGCCAGGTCGCCGTGCTGGAGCAACTGGTCCAGGGCAACATCGCCGCCGCCCGCTGGGAGGCGGTCGATCAGAACTATCGCCAGTTGCTGTGGGTGCACCAGCGCAACTACGCGGCCGGCGACCCCCGCCTGTTGCCCGTCATTGACTTGGTGGGACGCTGGAAGCTGAAAGCCTACGCGGAGAACCTGCTGGACCGCGGCGCGTTGACGACCATTGCCGAGTCCGAAAAGCTGTTCGGCGACACGGTGCGCATTTTGCAACGGCAATACGGCGAGAACGACCCCAGCCTGGTCAACCCGCTGTACGGCCGGGCGTTGACCAACTACCAGTACGCCATAGAGGTTGCCAACACTCCGCAGGGGCAGTTTCGCGGCGCCGGCAGCCCCACCCGGACCCAGGTGGTGTGTCGCGCCGTGCCCGCGCCCAACGGCGGCTCGCGGCGCGTGTGCCACACCATCTCCGTGCCGAACCCCAACTACTACGCCGGCCAGGCCCAGAGCAAGGACTTTGCCCTGGGGCAACGCCTGGGCGTCGTCGGCAAGTCCCTGCAACACATTGTGCGCATTCACGAGACCCATCCCGAGCTGGACCGGGGCGCCCACGCCCGGGCCTTGACGCACCTGGGCGACTGGAACCTGCTCAGGGACAGGAGGACGACGGCTTTCCGCAACTACAAGTCGGCGTACCAGTTGCTGTCCGCCGATGACGAATACCAGGAAGTCATCGAGGAGCTGTTTGGCAAGCCCCAGAAACTGCCGGCCCTGCGGTTGCCGTTGCCTGGGGTGGATGAAAAGGTGGCAAGCGAGAAAGTCACCACCGTGGCGGCGTCTTTTGACGTGTCCAGAAGCGGTCGCGCCCGCAACGTGAAAATCATTGAATCGGACCCGGCAGACGCCGCTGCCGCACGCCGCAAGGCCCGCAAGACGATACGGGAGCGTATCTACCGACCCCGTTTTGAGAACGGCGAGCCGGTGGCGACCCTAGGCAACAAGATCCGCATCCGGGACTGACCGCCGCTCGCTCCGGCCGGGCGCCGCCTCCGCCGGTAACTCAGCGGGGGAAGGCGGGCGTGGGGCATCCGTGTGATTCTTTCAGCCGCCCAGCCCGGCATCTATCCCGGCGGGAGAGGGGACGGCGCCTTTGATGCTTCCAGGCCCCAGCCTGGCGGAAAGGGGATGCGATGTCTTTGCGCCGCTCGTTGCGGCCGGCGCACCCGGCGGGGAAAGGTGTCGCGGGCAACGTCTTGTACCTCTCAGCTGCCCAGCACCGCGAGCCGCCCAGCACCGCGTTCAGCGCCCGGCGGCGGGCGCCGCCGGCAACCCGGCGGGAGGAGGCGCCGCGAGCAACGTCTTGTGAACTCCCCAGCCGCCCAGCGCCGCGCCCAGCCCGGCGGAAAGGGGGGTGCGGCGTCTTTACGCCCCTCAGCCCCCCAGCACGGCGTTCAGCCCGGCGAGCATGAAGCCGATCATGGGAAGCAGGATCTTCCCCAGGACGCCGGTAAAAATCAGCACCAGCAATATGGGCAGACCCCAGGGTTCCAGGGCGTTGTAGCGTCGCGCCGTTGCCGGCGGCAGAAAAGCCGCCGCCACCCGGCTGCCGTCCAGGGGCGGCAGGGGCAACAGGTTCAGGGCAATCAACACGATGTTGATGAGGACCCCGATTTCCGCCATCGCCCGCAGGGCCCCGGCCGGGTAGGAAGTACCGCCGCCCAGCGCCAGCGCCAGCCACGCCCAGCACACCGCCATGACGAGGTTCGCCGCCGGCCCGGCGATGGCAACCAGCGCCATGTCGCGCTCGGGCCGCCCCAGGTTGCGTTGTTGCACGGGGACCGGTCGGGCCCAGCCAAAGGCGAACGGAGTCAGGAGGATCATGACGATGGGAACGACGACCGTCCCCAGCGGGTCAACGTGCCGCAACGGGTTCAAGGTGAGCCTTCCCGCCAGTTTTGCCGTGCTGTCCCCCAGTCGGTTGGCGACCCAGCCGTGGGCCGCCTCGTGCACGGTGATGGCAAAGACGATGGGAACGGCGGCAATGATTATTTTTTCTACGGTCTCCAGCATGGCGGCGGGGCGCCGCTCAGTTCCGCGCCAGCATGATCAGGAAGATGACAAACAGCACCACCACGGCGATGGGCCACAGCGCGGCGGCCCAGTCCCGGTCCTCGGCCCGGCGGCTCCTCTCCACCGCGCGGCGCACGCCGGGCCAGAACAGCAACAGGATCGCAAGCGCCGCGACCCCCAACAATACCTGCTCAAACGCTCCCATGACTCGCACGGGTTGCCGGGCGCCGGCGCCTCACAGCGATACCCCCCGCCGTTGCGGGACGGCCGGGCGGCCGCACCTCACTGGGACGCCTTCCGCCGCCCGCCGCCGCGGAACCGCCGGGCGGCCGCAACGCATTGCGACACCCCCTGCCGCCGCGGCAACGCCGGGCGGGTCTCACTCCACCACGACTACTTCGGTGGCGTGAAGCCCCTTGGGGCCCTCTTCGGCCACGTACGTGACATTCTGTCCCTCATTCAGGGTCTTGTAGCCGTCGCCCCGAATGGACGAATAATGGACAAAAATGTCGTCCCCCCCTTCGGCGGGCTCGATGAAGCCAAAGCCCTTGGTGTTGTTGAACCACTTGACAATACCGCTGGCGCTCATGATGTCTTTCCTCTTATGGTTAATGCTCTTGCTGCTTGTGAGTATTGTGCCTTACGGCTTGTTGAAACGCGGCCGCCCGGCGCGGGCGAGACGCGAACCAATTACCGCCCGCCCGCGCCCGGCGCCGTCGGCAATTGATAAGGATAGGCAATTTTTGCCCGTTTGCCAAGTAATTTTGCACCGGCGCCGCCGCCTTTGCCGCGGCTCAGTCCGCGGCGCCTTTTCGGGTTCGGTGGCGGCGCAACAGGGCCAGGGTGAACAACGGCCCGGAAACGGCGTACGCCAGCGCCAGCAGGAACAGCACCAGGGACGGCCGCACCGCGATCAGGGCGATGCCCAGCGCCAGCGCCGCGATGTTGAAGAACGGCACCTTGTCGCTCAGGTCGAACTGCTTGAAGCTGTGGTAGCGGATGTTGCTGACCATCAGCAGGGCGACAATGAGCGTCAAGGGCAACGCCACGCCGGCCGGCCCGGCGCCGCCGGGCGATTGCCCCGCGGCATCGAACCACACCAGTCCGGCAATCACCGCGGCGGCGGCCGGGCAGGGCAACCCCTGGAAATAGCGCTTGTCGGCGCTGGCGGCCTGGGCGTTGAAACGCGCCAGCCGCAACGCCGCCGCCGCCGCATAGACGAAGGCGGCCAGCCAGCCCAGCTTGCCCAGGCTCAGCAAGGACCATTGATAAACCACCAGGGCCGGCGCCAGCCCGAAAGACGCCATGTCCGACAGGCTGTCGTACTGCACGCCGAAATCCGTTTCGGTCCTGGTGATCCTGGCGATGCGCCCGTCCATGCCGTCCAGCACCATGGCGATGAAAACGGCAACGGCGGCGGCTTCGTAGCGCCCGTTAATCGCCGCCGCGATGGCGTAAAACCCGGCAAACAGCGCCGACGTGGTGAACAGGTTGGGCAACAGGTAAATGCCGCGGCGGCGTTTCATCGTGCGCAACCTTAAGAACCCTGGCCCGGCCGGTCGCCGGCGGCGGCCTCAGTTCTTGTCCTGGTCCACCAGCTTGTTTTCCCGAATCCAGGGCATCATCGCGCGCAGGCGCTCGCCCACCTGTTCAATGGGGTGTTGCCCGCTGAGCCGCCGCATGGCTTTCATTCGGGGCGAGCCGGCCTGGTTTTCCAGGATGAACTCGCGGGCGAAATCCCCCTCCTGGATCTCCCGCAGGATCTTCTTCATCTCCTCCCTGGCCGCCGCGCCGATTATTCTTGGGCCGCGCGTGAAATCGCCGTACTCCGCCGTGTTGGAAATGGAGTAGCGCATGTTGGCGATGCCGCCCTCGTAGATTAAATCGACGATCAGCTTGGTCTCGTGCAGGCACTCGAAGTAAGCCATTTCCGGCGCGTAACCGGCTTCGACCAGGGTCTCGAACCCGGCCTGGATCAGGGCCGTTATGCCGCCGCACAACACCGTTTGCTCGCCGAACAGGTCTGTTTCGGTCTCCTCGCGGAAGTTGGTTTCAATCACGCCGGCGCGGCCGCCGCCGTTGGCCGCGGCGTAGGACAAGGCGATTTCCCGGGCCTGGCCGGAGGCGTCCTGGTGCACGGCGATGAGGGACGGCACGCCGCCGCCCTCCAAGTAGGTGGAGCGCACCAGGTGCCCGGGCCCCTTGGGCGCAATCATGATGACGTCCAAGTCCGCTCGCGGTTCTATCTGACGAAAGTGAATGTTGAAGCCGTGGGCGAACGCCAGGGCCGCGCCCTCCCTTGCATGCGGCGCGATGTGCGACTGGTACAACTGCGCCTGGCGTTCATCCGGGGCCAGCACCATCACTAGGTCGGCCCAGGCGGTCGCCTCTTCTATGGGTTTTACGGCCAAGCCGGCGCCCTCGGCCTTGGGCGCAGAGGCGGAGCCGGAGCGCAGGCCGACGCATACTTCCACGCCGGAGTCGCGCAGGTTGTTGGCGTGGGCGTGGCCCTGCGAGCCGTATCCTATGACGGCGACCTTCCTGCTTTTTACCAGGGACAGGTCGGCGTCTTTGTCGTAATAAATGTTCATCGTTGGTTGTCTTTTCTCGCGTTGCGTCGTGGTGAATGTATGGAACAATGTGTAAAACTGGTGAAACAACTGCCGGGCGCCGCCCGCCGCTCTCTGCCCGCCGGCCGTTCAGGGGCGTATCGCCTTGTCTCCCCGGGCAATGCCGGACACGCCGGTCCGCACGGTCTCCAGGATGATGCCCGGCCCCAGCATTTTCAGGAAAGCGTCCAGCTTGTCGCCGGCGCCGGTAATTTCCATTGTGTAGCTTTTGTCGCTCACGTCGATGATGCGCCCGCGAAAGATGTCGTTCAGCCGCATCAGCTCCTCCCGGGCGGAATCCACCGCCGCGACTTTCACCAGCATCAGCTCCCGCTCCAGGTGCTCGCTGTCGTTCAGGTCGACGACTTTGATCACGTCGATCAGCTTGTTCAGCTGCTTGGTGATCTGCTCCACGATGGCGTCGGAACCAGAAGTGACGATGGTCATGCGGGACACGGACGGGTCTTCCGTGGGGGCGACCGTCAACGATTCGATGTTAAAGCCCCGGGCGGAAAACAGCCCCGCTATGCGGGACAGGGCCCCGGCCTCGTTTTCCACCAGCAGGGAGAGAATATGGCGCATCAGGCCAGCTCCCGCTCTTCCGAGCCGGGCGCTAGGTGCATCTCGTGCTGTCCCTTGCCGGCGGCAATCATCGGGTAAACGTTCTCCGTCTGGTCCGTGATGAAATCCAGCAGCACCAGCCGGTCTTTCATTGCCAGGGCCTCTTCTAAGGCCGCGTCCACGGCGTCGGCCTTTTCTATGCGCATCCCCACGTGGCCGAAACTCTCCGCCAGCTTGACGAAGTCGGGCAGGGCGTCCATGTAGGAATGGGAGTAGCGCTTTTCATAAAAGAACTCCTGCCACTGCCGCACCATGCCCATGTAGCGATTGTTCAGGTTGATGATCTTGATGGGAGTCTGGTATTGCAGGCAGGTGGACAGCTCTTGTATGCACATGACCAGGCTGGCCTCGCCGGTAATGCACGCCACCGTTTCGTCGGGGTGGGCGATCTTGGCGCCCATGGCCGCCGGCAACCCAAAGCCCATGGTGCCCAGGCCGCCGGAATTCAGCCAACGCCGCGGCTCATCGAACTTGTAGAACTGGGCCGCCCACATCTGGTGTTGCCCCACGTCCGAGGACACGTAGGCGCGGCCGCCGGTCAGCTGGTACAGGCTTTCTATGACCTGTTGCGGCTTGATGAGGCTGGAATCCCGATCATAGCGCAGGCAGTCCAGCGCCTGCCAGCCCTTGATTTTCCGCCACCAGTCGCCCAGGGCGTCCTGGTCGGGGCGGGCCTTGCTGCTCTTCAGCCCGGCGTTGAGGTCCTGCAGAACGTGCTTTACGTCCCCCACGATGGGCACGTCCACCGGCACGTTCTTGGCGATGGAGGACGGGTCCACGTCCGCGTGAATGATCTTCGCTTGCGGGCAGAACTTTTCCAGGTCGCCGGTCACGCGGTCGTCAAAACGCGCGCCGACGGCAATCAGCACGTCGCACTGGTGCATGGCCATGTTGGCCTCGTAGGTGCCGTGCATGCCCAACATGCCGATGAACTGCGGGTCCGTGGCGGGGTAGGCGCCCAGCCCCATCAACGTGTTGGTGATGGGAAAGCCCAGTGCCCGGGTGAACTCCGTCAGCTCCCGGGCGGCGTTGGCCAGCACCACGCCGCCGCCGGTGTAGAGCATGGGGCGGTGCGCTTTCATAATCAGCCGCAACGCCCGCTTGATTTGTCCCGGGTGGCCCTTGACGGTGGGCCGGTAGGAGCGCATCGATACCTCCTGCGGGTACTCGTACTCGCAGGAGTCGGCCGTTATGTCCTTGGGAATGTCCACCAGCACCGGGCCGGGGCGGCCGCTGGCGGCCACGTAAAACGCCTTCTTGATGACGCCGGCCAGGTCTTTTACGTCGCCGACCAGGAAGTTGTGCTTGACGCAGGGCCGGGAAATGCCGACGGCGTCCACTTCCTGAAACGCGTCGTTGCCGATGACGGAAGTGGGCACCTGGCCGCTGAAAACCACCAGCGGAATGGAATCCATGTACGCTGTTGCAATGCCGGTAACGGCGTTGGTGATGCCGGGGCCGGAGGTGACCAGCACGACTCCCGGGCGGCCCGTGGCGCGGGCGTAGCCGTCGGCGGCGTGGGCCGCGCCCTGTTCGTGGCGCACCAGGATATGCTCTACGTCCTGTTGCTTGTACAACTCGTCGTAGATGTGCAGCACGGCGCCGCCGGGGTAGCCAAACACATGCTTTACCCCTTCGTCTTTGAGCGCCCGCACGAAGATCTCCGCGCCGCGCAATACCGGCCTCGCGTTGTTCACTTGATTATTCCGCCAACGGAAAAATAAAGGAAAATTACTTGTATTCTGCGCCAGCGTCAAGTACAGTTCGCCGACGAGCCTGGGCGCATCAGCATTCTCTTCGCGGCTTGTCCATCACCGCCGGGCGATGTTCGGGGCGAAACCCAACGTGAACACAACGACAAAACGCAAACCAATGACAGCCGTACATCGTTTTCCCAGCCGTCGTCTCCGGGCGACGCCCCGCACCGCGGCCGTTGCCGCTCAACCCGCCGAATTAGTTGCTGGATTGACTTCTGAATGGCCCGCTGGATGGTCGCAACCGGGCGCGGCCCGCAGCAAGGAGACGACTGGTTTGCTCAGGGTCGTTGTTGCGCCGCCGGCGCCTGCCCGGCAATGCCTGAACCGCTTCACCCCCCCCCCCCTTATGAAAAACGGCGCGGGCGGCGCCGGCGCCCTGGGATGGACGGGTTGTCGCCGCACGGCGGCGGTGTTGCGGACGGACGCGGAGATGATGCGGGCCTGCACACCGGGCGCCGCGCCGGCCTCGGAACGGGGGAGGGCGTGATGCAAGAACAGCATTTTGAAAACGGCGCAGTCCGCACCCGCCCCGGCGCATCTTCAGTGCGCCGGCGTCCGTTGGCGCACAGGTTCCGACTGTTCGCGCGCGTTGCGGCGCCGCGGCATCGCATCTTCGCCGCCGGTGCGTTGCTGGCGGCGGCCGCAGCCGTCCTGGCGCCGCCCGTTGCCGAGGCGCAGACGCCGATGCCGCCGACGCCGGAAACCCTGGTCAGCAACACGGGACAGAGCCAAGGCGACCCGCGCGGGGTGGTTGCCGGAGTGCCGGTTTCCCAGTCTTTCGACACGGGCGCCAATGCCCAGGGCTACCGCGCCCACAGCGTCGTGTTGCGCATCAACCGCACTACTGCATCACGCACCCGCACCGCGGCCGTTGTCACCTTGCGGGAGGACAACAACGGCAGCCCCAGCAACAGCATCCTGGCCACGCTTACCCCTCCCACCGCCCTCACGGACGGGTTGAACACTTTCACCGTGCCGGGGAACATCATCCTGGATGCGAACAGCAAGTACCACGTCGTCATCTATCGCGCGCCCGGCGCAGTGCAGAATGTGACCGGAATTCGCTGGTTCACTGCGGTGCCTGACTCTGGCGTGGACAGCGGCGCCGCCGCGGGCTGGGCCGTCGCCGATATTCGGCAGTGGGAACAAAACAATGTATGGAGGAACGGGCACAATCAGGATACCAGCGACCGGCACAAGTACATGATCCAGATCAGGGGGAATGCGATCCCCCAGCCGGTGGTCACCGTGGCGGGGACTTTCCCCGACTTCGAGGAGAGCGACGGCGGCCCGGAATTTCGGGTCACCCGAGAAGGGGATACGACCAACGAACTTCGCGTCAGGACCCTGTATACGGGCAGCGACGGGGTAGAGCGCGAAGTCATCGCAACGATTCCGGCCGGGTCGACTTTCGTGGTAATCAGGCCGGAAACTTTCACTGATGACGAAGAACCCGCCGACCCCTACACCGTGAGCATCGCCCTAGCAGCCTCCACGGAGGAGGGCCACGACTACGCGCTCGGCGATCCGTCCGAAGCGACGGTCACCATCTACGACAGGGACGGCGCACCCGTGATCTCGTCGGAACGGGTCGGCGGCGACTTCTTCACCGAGGTCGAAGAAGGGGACACGGTGCAGTGGCTGCTCACCCGCACCGGAGATACGGCGGAGGCGTTCACGATCGGAATCAGCATCTTCTTCGGCGGCGGCCTGCTCCTGGACCGGCACGACGACGCGGCTTTCGCCGCCACGATCCCCGCCAGCGCCACTTTCGAGGCCGGCGCATCCACCACCACGGTGGGCGTCACGACGCGGGAGGACAACGTCGCCGAGAACGACGGCGATGTGAGGTTGAACCTGGACCGCACGCCCACTTTCGCATGGGAAGTGGAAGGCACTGGGATAGAGGAGAACCAGAGGACGCGGTTCACCGTGCGGGACGACGACCCCACGGCCCCGCGCAACCTGTCCGCCGTGACCGCTCCGATGTCGATCATGCTGAGCTGGGACGCCCCCTCGGACGACGGCGGTTCCGCTGTCACGGGCTACCGCATCGAGCAATCCGCGGACGGCAGCACGGGCTGGACGGACCTCGAAGCGGATACGGGCAACGCGGACACGACATACACGCACAGCGGCCTGGCCGAGGGCCGGGTCGTTCACTACCGGGTCAGCGCCATCACCGCTTCCAGCACGGGCACGGCTTCGGACCCGGCGATGGGGACGGCCGGCGGGATGGGGGCCGGCGCCCCGACGGGTCTTACCGCGACGGCGGGCATCCTGTCAATCCGGTTGAGCTGGACTGCGCCTGCCGGCGGCGGCGTCACGGGCTACCGCATCGAGCAGTCCGCAGACGGCGCCACGGGCTGGACGGTCCTGGCGGCGAACACGGAAAACACGGTTACGTTCTACGCCCACGTCGGCCTGGCGGCCAACCAGACCGTGCACTACCGGGTACGCGCCATCAACGCGGCGGGCGTGGACGCGCCTTCCAACACGGCGAGCGCCACGGCTGAGGATTTGCCCCCGGGCCGGGCAACGGCGGAGATCCAGGCCTTGCAAACCACTGTGGTCGGCGACGGGGTGAACGAAGTGGCGTTCGTCATCAGCACGTCGGATTCCAGGCAGTTGGATACCCCGTATTCCATCACCGGCAGCGCCGCTGTCACCGGGGGCAATGCGCAAGACATCCCTGAGGGTCTCGCTACCTTTATCGATGGCGAGTTGTACCGGATCCAGACCGTGGCGTTAGCGCCCGGCAGCGACCCCGTCGATGTGACGCTCACTTTCATCCCGTACCCGACCGGACTGACCGAGAGCAACCACGCCCTCGCCACCGGCAGGGGTTCCGCCACGGTGACGGTGACCGCGCCGCCGGCCCCGGTCCCGAACCCGCTCCTCGTCAGGACCACGGCAAGGAGCTCAGACGGCAACCCCCGGTCCATCGCCGCAGACCGGTGGTACTCCCAGCCGTTCACGACCGGCAGCCATTCCGGCGGTTACGACATCGACAGCGTCGTCCTGTTGCTCAGCACCTCGGACGGCAGCGACATGCCGTCCACGTCGGCGGTGGTGACTCTGAGGGAAGACGACAACGGCAACCCCAGCGCTGCCGTCCTGGCTACGATGCAACCTCCCACGTCGATCCGGCACAACCGGCTGAACTTTTTCACTGCGCCGTCCGGCACGATGTTGGATGCGAGCACCCGGTATCACGCCGTCGTCCACGTGCCGGCCGGCGGGGCCGCCGCCGGCTTTCGCTGGCTCGGTTCGATAACAGGCGCAGCCTCGGGCATTGAGTCCAGCCGCACCCATGACGGGACTTCGTGGGAGGATGGAGCCAGCCTTTCGATGATGTTCCAGCTTCGCGGCAGCGAGGCGGTGGACCTTTCCCTGCCCGAGATCACGGTCAGCGCAGAAGCTGACGCCGTCCTGGGCGACGGGCGCAACTTTGTGCGGTTCTACCTGACCCGGTCGGCGAGTTTCCCCCAGCGCAGGGTCCAGTACACGTTGCCGACCAACGGCGGGGTGAACGACGCCCTCGAAACCGACGCAGAGGCGACGTACCAGTACGCGGGCGGCGCGGGAACACGCGAGCTGATCCAGATTCGAACCGAGAACCTAGCGCCCGGCAGCGCCCCCATCGACGTGACGTTCAACCTGTTGCCCGGCGCGGGATACCGAGTCGGCGGCACGGGCAGTGCAACGGTGACGGTGACGCCGTTGCCGGCGCCGGTCCTGGTCGGCAACCAGCTGGACAACCAGGGAGTTGAGTTGCTCGCCATCGCGAGAAGGGGCAGGGATTATGCCCAGCGGTTTACGACCGGCAACAACCCCGGCGGCTACACCCTGAACGCCGTTGTGCCGGCGTCCGATGAGGAACTCGTCAGCTTCGACCCCAGCGTACCCATGGTCATGACCATCCGGGAGGAGGTTTCGGGCGAGCCGGGCAGCGCCGTCTTCGCCACGCTGAACCCGCCCGCCGCCTTCATCGAAGGCCGGAATGTTTTCACGGCGCAGGGGACCATCACCCTGGCCGCGAACACTCCTTACTACGTCATGATTCAGCAGGACGTCGCGGCCCCCAGCGGGCTCCCCCTGGGCGGACCGCAGAACACTCGCAACACCCTGGATTCGGACTCCCTGCCGGGCTGGAGCATTGACGACCAGCTCCTGTGGAACCAGGGCGGCAGCTGGAACATGGCCTCATCGGACCGCGCCCTGGCGCTCCGGCTCGCGGGCGACCCGGTGGTCCCGGCCACGCCCGAAATCACGGTTGCGCGGCAGAGCGAATTCGCCATCGCGGGCAGGGATGCGGTGTTTACTCTCACCCGGGCCGGAGGAGACGCGGCCGCGCCGCTGACAGTGGACATCGCGCTGACGGGCGACGAGGCGGCGTATGCCGACTACGCCGGCCGCGCGACGACTGCGGTCTTCGCCGCGGACGAAACCACGGCGGACGTGTCCGTCCCCACCGCCGACCTGTTCCAGGGGGCGCTGGACATCGGCGTCGCCAACAGGATTGTGCTGACCGTGCAGGACGGCGCGGGGTACGATGTCGGCGCCGCTCCGGACAACGCGGCCGAGGTGATACTCGACGGGCCGCCCGTGCAGGCGAAAATTTCGCTTGCGAGCGGCCAGGCGGATATGGTTGACGAAGGCGAGACGATCAGTTTCACCGTCGCGCTGAACGCACCCTTTTCGAACACCGCGGCCGCGGCAGGCGAGGCATTTACGCTTCGCTACGCGCTGAACAACGCCGCCTGCGGCGTCACCGGCGGCGCGACGGCGGCAGATCTCATGGGCGACGGCGCGGGCACACTGGAATTCGCGGCCGGAGACAGCACGAAGGACTTTACGATCACCACCCTCATCGACGGCGACAACACGGAGGCAAGCGAAGGGCTGTGCATGACGATCCTGCCGGCCACCACCCCCGTGAACGCCTACGGCATCGACCCCGGTCCAGCGTCCAGTCGCGTTCAGCTCACCGTGCGCAACACGGCCCCGTTGCCCACCACCCTGCCCATGGTCAGCAATACGGGCAGGCCGGGCACCGGCACATCCACGCCGACCACCGACGCATCGTACGCCCAGCCTTTCACGACCGGCGGCCACAGCGGCGGCTACAGCCTGGACAGCATCGTGCTGGCTGTGGCCATCGGGAGCGAATTCGAAGCGGACGTCCCCGTGGTGGTCACCCTGCGGGAGGAGGATGCGGGCTTCCCAAGCACAACCGTCTTGCACGCGCTGACCGCGGCCATCCCCCAGGACCAATTTGGCAACATGGAGGATGCCGGGGGGTTTTCGTATTTGTCGTTCCGCGCGCCTAGCGGTACCACCCTGATGGCGAGCACCACCTACTACGTCGTGGTTGAACAGGCCACCGCTGCCGGCGGGCGCAGGTTCAGGTGGAGCCAGGCGGCGCTCAGCGAAGGCCTGGACGCAGGCGCCGCCGCGGGCTGGACCCTCGGCGATACTTTCCGGGTGTTCAGCTCGGGCGCGTGGGGCGCATCAGACCGCAGCACGCATGCGCAGAGACTCCAGGTGCGGGGCAGCGCCGTGGGCGGGCCCGTCCTGCCCCGGGTCAGCGTCGCCGCCGCGGATTTCGAAGTGGTGTCCGGCATCGACACGGTAACCAGCGGCGATGACGTGGTGTTCGTTTTCACCCGGGACATCACGGCGGGCCCGCTCACGGTGAACATCGAATGGAGCCATACCAGCGGGCTGGCGAACATGAGCCCGCCCACCACCGTGACTTTCGCCGACGGAGCGACGGAGGCCAGGCTGGCGTTGCAGTCCAACCGGCCCGCCGGCTCGGGGGTTGTGCTCGCGGCGTTGACCCTGCAACCCTCCGCCGGCTACCCGGCCACCGCTACTTACGCGGCCGTCGCCCCGCGCACGGTGACGCTTAGAGTCAGGGCGCAGAACACACCGGCCGCGGGGAACCCGGCGGTCACCGGCACGGCGCGGGTGGACGAGATGGTGAGTCTGGGCGCCGGGACTTTCACGGACGCCGACAGTTCCATCCCCGGCGACATCACCAGGAATGAGCTTGCCTTGGACGAGGTTGACATTCGGTGGCAACGGGAAGACCCGGTCGGAACCTGGACCGACATCGCCGGCGAGACGTCTCCCGATTACACACTGGTGGCAATCGATGAAGGCAAGCGGATTCGCCTCACCTTGAGTTACACGGATGGCCAGGGCTACGACGAGGAGGTGATCAGCACGCCCACGCCCTTCGTTGCGGCGATGGGCGCGGCGGCGCCGGCCGCCAACACCGAGGCTGCCGGCATGCCGACCATCACCGGCGACGTCTTGGTGGGCTCGGAGCTGACCGCAGTGACCACCGCCGTCACGGACGCCAACGGCCCGGACCCGATTCCGGCGGCGAGTTTCAACTACCAGTGGCGGCGGGCGGACGATGCCGCCGGCGTCAACGAGGCGGACATCGCCGGCGCGACCTCGGCCGCCTATACCCTGGTCGCCGCAGACTTGGGCAAGCACATCCAAGTGGTGACGTCGTTCATCGACGCGGTGGGCTACGACGAGCGCGTTGCCGGCGACTGGACGGCGGCCGTGGCGGCAGCGCCCAACCAGGCGGCGACGGGTCGCCCGCTGGTCACCGGCATTCCGCCGGAGCCGGCGCAGGCGGGCGAGACTGTAACGGCGACCCTGGGGAACATCGATGACGCCGACGGGCTGACCCGGGCCCGCGCCGGCGAGGCCGGGTTTGCTTTCACGTACCAGTGGGAGCGGGTGGACGCCGCGGGCCAAAACCCGGCGGACATTGCCGGCGCGACGAGCACGACGTACGTACTGCAAAACGCCGACGCGGGCGGCCGAGTGCAGGTGCGGGTAGCGTTCACCGACGATGCGGGCAATGACGAGGCGCGCACCAGCTTTCCCGTCCCGGGCAACCTGGAGGACCACTTGGACGTCATCGCGG
>CAZDXS010000268.1:0-3045 GCA_964509455.1 uncultured Enterobacteriaceae bacterium
TCGTTCATCCGGATTTCACGCAGGTCGCGAAAATATCGGAACTCTCCGCCGTCGATCATTGCTACGTCTTTGTCGTACGCCCGGATGAAGAAGCGTCCCTGGCGGTCGCCCAGGACTTCCGCAAGAGATTTTTCGGCAGGATTGAAGTTTTCACCTTTCCAGCCGCCTTTGCGCTCTTCTCCTACTCGCACCCAGAAAATATTTTCGGGGCTTGTCAATTTCAACTTGGGTACGGCGCCAACGAACAACTGGCCCTCTAGGGAATCGTCAAACACGACATTGCCCTCCAGCTCGAAGCACGGTTCGTCTCCGCTCCCTTTCGACCTGTGGAAGTAGTGGGCAATAAAGCCCGCATCTCGACAAGGGCTGGGTTCAACAGGGGGCGGCGCCCCTAATCGCTCGAATCCCTTTGGGGCAATTACGATGTAGTGGCCGCCGGTGATGCTGGATACTCTTCTCCCCTCGCCTTTCCAGTCCGCCGGGAACTTGAAGATCATCGTGCGGGGGCCGTCTTTCGTTGCCACGGACAATGGCGCCTGGACGGATCTTTGTTCACCGGCTTCGTCTTCGTAGGATAATTTCAGTGTTCCAGTGAACGAGGGGATGATGCATTCTCCGCCCTGGATGGGCAATGCGTCACCATTCTGGGATACGGAGATTAGTTGCACTTGCTTGCCGCCGGTCACAACGATTTCCCAGCTGCGCTCTGTTGTCTCGCGACAGATGAGTTCCGGGTGATGGCTTGGTGTTGTGCGTTGCCCGGTCGGTGGATCCTCTTGGTCGCCGCGTCTCGCTCCGTGCTTGCCTGGTTTTTTGCTGGTTGCTCTTGTTGGGGCTTTGTCAGGGGTGGTTCCGTTGCCCGTCGCAGGCGGAGCCCCCTCATTGGTTGAGGTCCCTGTGTCGTTATTCTGTGATTCGTCATCCTTTGGCTGGGGGGCGGCCCCGTTGCCCGTCGCAGGCGGAGCCCCCTCATTGGTTGAGGTCCCTGTGTCGTTGCCCGGCGGTTTGTCGTCCCCTCGCGGGGAGGCGCCCCCGTTGCCCGGCGCAAGCGGAGCGCCCTCATCGGTTGTGGGATCTGTGTCGTTGCCCGGTGGTTTGTCGTCCCCTCGCGGGGAGGCGCCCCCGTTGTCCGGCGCAGGCGGAGCGCCCTCATTGGTTGAGGTCTCTGTGTCGTTGCCCGGTAGTTTGTCGTCCTTTTGCTGGCCGGTTATGTCCTGCCACAGGCGCTTTATCCACTCCCAGAAGTCGTGCAACGTTTTCATTGTAATCCTACGCTTTGCCTGCTACGGCCTCGCGGGCCGCATTGCCTGGAACGTGATAACAAGCCATATCGTATCTCTGTGTCATTTACCACAACGCCCGGCGCTGTGCCGGATAGCCCCCTGCCGCAAGCATAACAAACCGAGGGGATCTTGTCCAACAGCGACACGGCTTCACTTTGAGTTCGGACTCGAGCGGGTAGCGGCGCGGGTCGCCCGGTTTTCTTCGTCGTTGGTGAGCGGGGCAACGCCGCGGGAAGCAGGTGGGGCGCCTCCGGTGGCGTTGTCGATGCGTCCCAGTGTCCCCCGCCCCGCTTGCTGCTCCGCCATTGCCGCGCCGAGGTGGAACAGCCGCAACACCACGGCGCGGCATTCCTTCACGCTTCTCTTCGAATCCAGATACACAGCGCCGACCAGAGCTTCCAGGTTGGCAATCTTGCCTCCCAAAGTCTTCGGCCAGGAAGTGCGTAGCTTATCTTCGTCGGCAATGAGCAAGTGGAGCAACGCGTTTCCCAGATATCCCAGCCGCCCCTTGCCAGAACGGCCGCCCAAAGCGACGAGCAACCAATCCTGCTTCCGAAAAGAATAGCCCAGTTTTTCGCGGGCATACGAACGTGCCCGCTCGGGGTCTATTTTACGACGATGAGGTTTCTTGCTGTCATGACCCGCACCATCGGCGGCAGGTTTATTCTGTTTTCCTTTTTCTCGCTTGATGACTGCGTCAAGATCGGGCGCATACAACCGCAGAGCCACGGCGCGGCATTCCGTCACGTTTCTCTTCGAATCCAGATACACAGCGCCGACCAGAGCTTCCACGGCATCCGCCAGCAACTTTGCTTTCCGGTTCTTTCCGCTTTTATCCTCGCTGTGACTGAGGCGGAGATGTGGGGATAGATTCTGCGCCAGTTGGGCTAGTTGCGTCTGATTGGCCAGAGATGAGCGCAATTCGATAAGCCTGTTAACCGGGGTCTCCGGCAAGCGGGTGAACAACTCGTCGGCAATGAACAAGCGGAGTAAAGTGTTTCCCAACTGTCTCAGTGGCCCTTGCGCCTCCCGATCGTGCTTGCCGAAACGGTCGCCCAAAGCGGCAAGCAACAAATCCAGGTCCTGGAAAAAGTAGCCCAGATCTTTGCAGACATACGAATGTGCGAGTGGGACGGGCCGGATTACGGCGCCTCCTCCGTGCTCCGGCGGGGGTGTGCGCTTGACGGGCCGGATTACGGCGCCTCCTCCGCGCTTCGGCGAGTGTGCTTGTATGGGGCTTGTTTTACTACGACGATGTCCCTTGCGCTTATGGCCCGCACCGCCGGCGGTGTGTGCACCCTGCCGCTCTTTCCCTCCCTTGCCGACCGCTTCACCCCTGGGCGACGTGGGTTCAAGATCGCATACGTGCAGAAAGGGAAATGTCTTATCCCCGTCCTTATCGTTGAACCTTGCGTTGAGCGACACCTGCCCGTACTGCTGGTCGTCGATTTGCTGGTAGTCTATGAAATCGCGCAATGGGACGTGGAAATCTTTTGTATCTCCATCGCACGGGTACTTGCGGTCTGTTTTCTCATCCAGTCCCACAAATACGGCATTAATTTCCGGTGGAAGCCGTAGCCGCATTGTTGCTTTCGCCAGGGCGAGGTTTCTAAATCGTTCCCGCGTTACGACTTCCGGTACAGCCCGCCACTCGCCGGGTTGGGCTTCACTGCTTTCCAAACGCCACCAGACGCGGCGCAGGCGCAGGACTACGTCAACGCTGTTTTTGCCGGAAGAAAGCTTGCATTTTATGCAGTCTCCA
>CAZDXS010000269.1:0-2594 GCA_964509455.1 uncultured Enterobacteriaceae bacterium
GTTGCATCTCGTGCGAGGATAGGGTATGGTCTATGGCGGAAGCGCGGCTGGGACAACCGGCAACAGGATATCACCGACGACCTTTGCGAGGAGGCGACAATGACCATGCGCGACAACACGCGAGACGTTTACGACAACCCGTCCACGGGAGCCGACGCCGGCGCCCTGAACGAGCAGGCCGCCAACGGCCGGGAGGTTGCATTCACCAGAGGCCTTGTTTTTCAAGTAAAGAACCTGGGCGCGGTCCGGGCCGGGCGCTTCACGCAAAAGCCGCTCACCCTGTTCTGCGGCCCGAACAACAGCGGCAAGACCTGGGCCGTGTACTCCCTGTACCACTGGCATCGCCGGTTGGCCGGTCTCGCCGCCGCTCACAAGGCGAAAAAGCCCGGGCGGGTCGCTTTCAACCGGCTGGTCAGCGCGGGCTTGCCCGCCGCGCTCAATGTTGACGGGCAGTTGCTGGATGGCGCGCAGTTCAACCTGGCGCGCGGTCGCGCCGGCGAGTTTCAACAACTCCTCGCCGAGGCAAAAGAGAGGAACGTCTTTCTTGTTCCCGCCGAGCGCAACGGACTGCAACTGGTGCGCCATCCGCCGGGCGCCCGCCGGCAGTATACCGTCAGGGAACCGGACGCCTCTTGCAAACCATCGAACGACAACTTCCGATCGCATTGCGCGGCGCCCGCCGCGGATTACATGGACTGGCTGAATCAACTGCCTGAAACCCGGAGTTGCGCGGCGGACGACTTTCACCGGCTTGCGGGAAAAGTGAAGAAGGAGCTGGTGCGCGGCGCCTACCGGTTGGATAAAAGCACCGGGGGCATCACGTTCAAACCCTACCGGGCGAAGCGGGGCGGCGAGGCAACTCACCCCCTGGTCCTGCATGCCGCGCCCGGCGCCGTCAAGAGCCTGTTTGGTCTCTGGTTTTACTTAGAACGCCAGGCCCGCCCCGGGGACCTGTTGATGATCGACGAGCCGGAGCTGAACATTCACCCGGAAAACCAGCTGAAAATGACGCGCCTGTTCGCACGGCTGGTCAACGCCGGGTTGAACCTTGTTATCAGCACCCACAGTGACTACATCATACGGGAGATCAACAGCCTGCTGATGCTGAATGAAGACAAGGGGGGAGATCTGAGAAAGGAGTACGGCTACGCCGCTGAGGAAGTGCTGCGCCCCGACCAGGTGGGCGCCTATCTGGTTGATCAGCAGACCATTGCGTCGTTCAGGATAGAGCCAATCGGCGGCATCCACGCCGGCACGTTTGACGACGTCATCAAAAAACTGAACTGGGACAACAACGGCATTTTCTACGACCTCTACTACCAGCGCATGGAAGAAGACGATGGTGATTGACTTGCTTCCGCGAACCATCGCCCCCCGTTATCACCTTCACCGGGAGCAAAGACGTTGGCTGGTCCGGGACCAACAGCACAGCCTCAGCCTGCTGGCGCCCAGCAGGCAGAGTTTCGGGTTTTCTCTGGATGTCCCGGGTCCGGACAACCCGCCCCTGGCGTTTTTCGGCGGGAGCCCCCCTAAGTACATCGCGAAAATGTGCGACGGCATGGTCGCGGTGTTGCACCGCGACCGGTTGTACTTGTTCGCAGTCGAGATTAAAACAGCCGACAAGGGCGATGCGAACAAGCAACTGGTGAACGGCCGGTTGTTCTGGCGCTGGTTGATGAGCCTGTACCGGCGGCACGGCCATTTGCCAGAAGCGCTTCCAGTTTTTTACGTCAGGTTGCTGGTATGGCAACCTGAGAAAAGGCCAGTCAAAGGGAAAGCCACCGCGTTCCCGGGCATCGGCGGCCTGAAAAAGGCGCCGACCATCGACGGCTTTGACGCCTGCTTCGAGGCGGAAAACCTTGTTGCTATTCCACTCGCCGCCCTCACCAGCCAATGCTGAGCGCGACATCGCAGCAACGGGAAAATACAGCATGCTGAGAGGAGGCGACAATGACCATGCGCGACAACACGCGAGATGCTTACGACAACCCGTCCACGGGAGCCGGCACAGGCACAGGCGCCCTGGGCGAGCAGGCCGCCAACGGCCGGGAGGTTGCATTCACCAGAGACCTTGTTTTTCAGATAAAGAACCTGGGCTCGGTCCGGTCCGGGCGCTTCACGCAAAAGCCGCTCACCCTGTTCTGCGGCCCGAACAACAGCGGCAAGACCTGGGCCATGTACTCCCTGTACCACTGGCATCGCCGGTTAGTCGGCCTCGCCGCGGGCGACAAGGCGAAAAAGCCCGGGCGGGTCGCTTTCAACCGGCTGGTCAGCGCGGGCTTGCCCGCCGCGCTCAATGTTGACGCGCAGTCGCTGGAGGGCGCAGAGTTCAACCTGGCGCACGGTCGCGCCGGCGCGTTTCAACGGCTCCTCGAGGAGGCGAAAGGGAGAGGCGTCTTTCTTGTTCCCGCCGAGCGCAACGGACTACAGCTGATGCGCCATCCGCTGGGCGCCCGCCGGCAGTATGCCGTCAGGGAACCGGACGCCTCTTGCAAACCATCGAACGACAACCTCCGCTCGCATTGCGCGGCGCCCGTCGCGGATTACCTGGACTGGCTGGGCCAACTATCCGAAACCCGGCGCCGTGCGGCGGA
>CAZDXS010000270.1:0-6232 GCA_964509455.1 uncultured Enterobacteriaceae bacterium
GGCGAGGTGGGGCCGTGCTCCGCCTGGCCCAGCAGGTCTGCGGCGCACAACTCGCCGTCCGCGGAGTCGTCGGCAATTACCAGGGTTTCCGTGGGGCCGGCAAACAGGTCAATGCCCACCCTGCCGAACAGCTGGCGCTTGGCTTCCGCCACGAATGCGTTGCCCGGGCCCACCAGCATGTCCACGGCGGCAATGGACTCCGTGCCGACGGCCATGGCGCCCACCGCCTGCGCCCCGCCCAGGCAATAGATTTCATCGGCGCCGGCCAGGGCCATGGCCGTTACGATGGCGGGATGCGGGCGCCCGTCGCTGGGCGGCGCCGCGGCGGCGATGCGCTTGACGCCCGCCGTCTTCGCAGTCACCACGCTCATGTGCGCCGACGCCACCATGGGATACCGCCCCCCGGGCACGTAACAACCCACGCTGTTCACCGGAATGTTCTTGTGGCCCAGCACCACGCCGGGCAGGGTCTCCACCTCCAGGTCCTGCAATGCCTCCCGCTGCTTGCGGGCGAAGTTGCGAATCTGCTCCTGGGCGAAGCGAATGTCTTCTTTCACCTGCTCCGGCGTTTCTTGCAAGCAGGATTGAATCTGCTGGTCGCTGAGGCGGAAGCTTGCCGGACTCCAGTCGTCCAGTTTTTCCGAGTACTCGCGCACGGCCGCATCGCCGCGCCGCTCGATGTCGGCGAGCAGGTCTTCGACGATTTTTCTGACTTTCGCGTCCTGGGCCGCGACCTCAGCGCCGCTCTTGCCGGTTTTCAAGTGCCTGATCATGGTGCAACCTGTTGTTCTTGTGAGTGAGGGCGGCGCATTGCGACCGCGCCCCCGCCGCGGGGCGAGCCATGCTCCCGCCGCAGGAGAACATGACGCGGCGGCGCTTGCGTTTGCCGCCGTCTTCCGTGTATTGTAACCCGTATGCGAACCCCGTGCGAGGAGAAATGACGGCGCCCCCTGACGCGCCGAACGAGGCCGCCCCCCTGGCGGACCAGGTCGCGCTGGTGACCGGCGCCGGTCGCGGCATCGGCCGCGCCTGCGCGGAGTTGCTGGCGGACGCCGGCGCCCGGGTCATCGCCGTGGCGCGCACCCAGGAGCAACTGGACGAGTTGGCGGCGGCCCGCCCCGGGGCCATCGAGACCTGGTGCGCCGACGTCACCAGCGCCGACTTCTACGCCCGGGTGGAAGCCCTGCCGCGCTTGCACGTGCTGGTGAACAACGCCGGCACCAACCGCCCGCAGGCGTTTCCCGAGGTGGACCCGGACACCTTGCAAACCCTGTTGAAGCTCAACGTAGAAGCCGCGTTCCGCACCGCCCAGGCCGCGGCCCGGGTGATGTTGCGGGAGGGGATCAAGGGCGCCGTCATTAACATGTCCTCGCAGATGGGGCACGTGGGCTCGCCCGGCAGAACCGTGTACTGCCTCACCAAGCATGCCGTGGAAGGATTGACCCGGGCCATGGCCGTGGAACTGGCGCCCCAGGGCGTCCGGGTGAACTCGGTCGCCCCCACTTTTGTGGAGACGCCGCTGACCGAGGACATGCTCGCCCGCCCGGAGTCCAGGCAGTTCGCGCTGGACCGCATCCCCCTGGGCCGGGTCGCCGCCGCCGTCGACGTGGCCCGCGCCGTCCTGTTCCTGGCGTCGCCCGCGGCGGGCATGATCACCGGCGACAGCCTGAAAGTGGACGGCGGCTGGACGGCGCAGTAAAGCCTCGCGCCGCCGTCGCGCCGCGCCGCCGCCGCGCCGCCGTCGCACCGCCGCGCCGCCGCGCCGTCCCGCCGCTTGCGCCGCGCCGCCGTCGCACCGCCGTTGCCGTCGGGACGGAACCCCCTGCCCAGGCATTGCCTGGGTAGCACACCGGAGTTCAACACGTAGTGAATCCACACGGAAACCTTGACTTTTGGCGACAAGTTTCCTACAATCCGGATAGTACATACAGGGTTATTTTCCATGTTAGCGAGAGCTCGTATGATTGGTGCAAAAACGTTCTGCTCTCTAGGTTTCCTTTCCGGCCGCCCCGGCCGTGGGCGTTCGTTTGCCCCGATGAACTCTTTCCGTTCCATCAGTTTGCTTGTTCTGGCGTGGTTGTCGCCATGGCAGGTCGTGCAGGCGTTGACCATATCTCCATCCCCCAGCCTGAACGGCAGTTACACGGTGAGTTGGAGTGCGCCCAGGGCGCAGACCGCGGAATTGTGGGAACGGTTCGAAGACGGATATTGGCGCAGGGTGAGAAACCATCTCAGTGCCGCCGCGTCGTCGGCGAGCTTCAGCAACAAGCCCCCAGGCACGTATAGTTACAAGCTTCGTGGTTGCATTGATGTGGTTGTTTACACGGGTTGCCGGGATGATCAAGGGCCGGTAAGCGTGGAAGTACGGGGGGTGACGGCAAGTCTGCGCTGGGACCCGGCGACAGTGGAGTACGAGGCGAGCTCTTGGCTACGCTGGGAAGTGAAGCACGCGCACAGTTGCACTCTGGACGGAGTAGCACTGACTCTGGACGCCAATGGCGCAGGCCGCGGTTCCGTGGAGCACGCAGACCTAGCGGCGAGGCGGACCGGTGCTTTGCGTTGCACCGGGTTGCGCGGCGAGACCCGGACAGCGACGGCGGCGTTGGCGGTGCGCCCGGCGCCGTTGTTCGTGCGCCCCTCCGTCAGCTACGACGGCAACTACACGGTGCGCTGGGGACGTCCCATGGAATGCTTGACTTCATGGGGCTGGGGTTGGGGTGGAGGGTGGTGGCGTCCCCCCCTCTATCCATGCATAGAGTTGCAGGAGAAATCGGGCGCTGGAAGCTGGACCAAGTTGGCGGTGACCCCTGCCGCACGCACCAAAAGCTACCGCGGCAAGGCCGCTGGCGTCCATCAGTATCGAATACGTAAAACGAGGTATCTCCCAAAGACCCAGGAAGGCCCCATCACGGTCATCGTACGGCAACCGCCGCCTCCGCGCATTCGGGCGGGCTACGGCGGCAGCACAACGGGTTGGTACACGGTGTCGTGGCTTCCCTCCCCGGGCGCCGTCTGGTATGAGTTGGAGGAGCGCACCCCGGGCGCCGCTTGGGCGGCATACCGCAACCTGGCGGCCGCCGAGCGGGCGTTCACGGGCCGCGGCTCGGGCCGCTGGGAGTATCGCGTGCGCGCTTGCAACGCCGCTTGGTGCGGAGACTGGTCGCCGACGGAGACGATGACGGTGGCGTTGCCGGCGCCGGTGCGCATCACGGTGGCGGCGGCCACGGCGAGCGGCCACACAGTAAACTGGTCGGCGGCCGCGGCGGGGCCGGGCGCGACGTCCTACCAGTTGCAACAGCAGGTGGACGAGGGAACCTACCGCGGCGTTTATACCGGTCCTTCGCTGACCTCTACGTTCACGAATCTTACAGCAGGTTCCTACCGTTACCGGGTGCGCTCCTGCCGGGGAGAAGCGTGCAGCGATTGGATCGAGAGCGCGGCCGTGGCGGTGGCGGCGCCGGTAGTGGACCCGGGTGGATTGTTGACCGTAGCCCCAGCAGCTAGCGGCTACGAGGTAGGTTCAACCCCCGGGGCGTTCAGCGTCGACAGCGGCGGCGCGGCCAACTACCAGATCCCCTTGACGGCGCCGCCGGGCACGGCGGGGATGGCGCCCAGCCTGTCCTTGAGCTACGCTCACCGCAGCGGCAACGCCCTGTTAGGCGTGGGCTGGACCCTGGGCGGGCTGTCGGTGGTGACCCGTTGCGGCCGCACCCAGGCTCAAGACGGGGCGCCGCAGGGCGTGCGCCTGGACGGAGAAGACCGCTACTGCATGGACGGACAACGGTTGGTCGCGGTGCGCGGCGTCTACGGCGCCAACGGAACCGAGTACCGCACCGAGATAGACGGACTAACGCGGGTGATTTCCTACGTCGACAACGATGACGGCGACGACAACAGCCGTCCCCCTTCGAAGTTCAAGGCCTGGACCAAGTCCGGACAGGTACTGGAGTTCGGCAACACCGGGGATTCCCGCATCGAGGCGGCGGGCACCAACATGCCGCGCCTGTGGGCGCTGAACAAGGTAACGGACGCCGCCGGCAACTATATGACGGTGCACTATGAGGAAAACAGGACAACAGGCAGTTACCGGCCGGTGCGGGTGGATTACACGGGCAACGCGGCGGCGCGGCTTGCTCCCTACGCCTCGGTGCATTTCGAGTACGAGCCGCGCGGCGATGTGATGGAGTTGTACCAGGCGGGAAGCAAGATCACAGTGGGAGAGCGGCTGGCCCGGGTGAAAATGTGCCTGGGCGCGAGCAGTTGCGCGCGCCTGGTGCGCGCCTACCGTCTGCGCTATGACGAGCGCGGCGCGGCCGGCGCCAGCCGCCTGGTGCAGGTGCAAGAGTGCACTGCTGCCGGGCGTTGCTATGCGCCGACGCGTTTCACCTGGCAGGGAAGCGGCGCCGCCCCCCTGTTCTCCATGGGAACGAACGTGATGCGCCGCCATCCGAACATGGGGGACTACCTGGCCGTCGTCGGCGACTACAACGGCGATGGGCGCACCGATTTGTTCTTGCAACACCGCCGCCAGGGCGTCTCGCGCCTGTGGCTGGCGGGCGGCGCCGGCTGGATGCGGCAAACCCCTCTGCAACTTGCCGGCTGGGGCGCGGAAGAGAACAACAGGAACCTCTCCCGGGTCGTCACGGCGGCGGACTTCAACGGCGACGGCAAGACCGACCTGTTGCGGGAAGATATTCGGTCATCCGGTCGCAATATGCGGCACACGCTGTCGGTGCATCTCTCCAACGGGCAGAGCTTCACGCCGGTGGGAACCACGCCGTTGTCTTTCACCGAGAGCAGTTCCGAGTCCGAGACGCCGTTGGCGCGCGTGGGGGACTTCAACGGCGATGGGCGCGCGGACGCGGCGGTGCAACGGCGGGGGAGCACCCACAACGGTCTGTTGTACCTTGCGGATTCAGGAGGGAGTCTGGCGGCATCCAGCTATCGCAGCAACGACTGGAGTTCATCTACTAACCGCCAACTGGTGGCGGGCGATTACGACGGCGATGGGCGCACCGACCTGTTGAGGATATCGAAGACCGGCACAAAAAACTGGACGATGTACCTGGCGCGCGACGCGGACTTCACCCCGGCGGCGACGGGGATTCGCGGCTGGAGCGGCCACGATTTCGTGGTAGGGGATTTTAACGGCGATGGCAATGCGGATATTTTCCTGGACAGTCCGGATGCGACCGGGACCAGCGAGATCTACCTGTCCCGCGGCGATGGACGTTTCATAGCGGGCGCCGCGCAGAATGATTTCAGTGGTTCGGACTTGAAGGCGCTGGCGGGCGACTTCAACGGCGACGGCAAGGCGGACCTGTTGCGCACCGGCGGCGACCTGTACCTGGGCACCGGCCGCGGGCTGGTGCGGGCGGGGCAACGGGCGGTGTTCAATGATGCAGACCTGCTGGCGGTGGGGGACTGGAGCGGCGACGGCTTCTCAGACCTGTGGTTGCGGGCCGGCAACGATGCAATACAGTACCGCACGCAGCACAGCGGCATGGACCTGATAACGGGCGTCGCCGACGGGATGGGCGGCGAAACGCAGATGATCTATGAGAACCTGTACTCCGACGAGACGTACGCACCCGAACCGGGCGCGGCGCCTAGCCCGTTGCGCAACTTCCTCGGCACCCTGTACGTGGTGCGCGAGGCGAAGACATCCGACGGGCTGGGCGCCGGCGGCACGCGCAGCTTATGGTACAACTATCAGGGCGCGCGCATCGACACGCAGGGCCGCGGCTTCGCCGGCTTCGCCCAGGTCAGCGTGTTGGACGAAGCCACCGGGCAACGAGAAGAGACCCGCTACCGCCAGGTGTTCCCCTACACCGGCCTGCCGTCCCGGGTGCGCCGTTATGCGGGAACGCAACTGGTGCGCGAGCAGTTGCTGACCCACAGCGTGAAGACTCCCTACCCGGGGGTGAAGCAACCGCTGGCCACCCGCGTGCAGGAGAAAGAGTACGAGCTGGACGGGACCCTGGTGCGCACGGTAACCACCACCAGTACCTACGACAATTACGGCAATCCCGCCTCGGTGCTGGCACAAACTACGGCGGGGACGCAGACTCATGCGGTACATACCCGCAATACGTACGACAACATCACCGCCGGCGGGCAGTGGCGCCTGGGGCGCCTGTCCCGGGCGCAGGTGACCCACTACCTGCCGGGCAACGGGGATGACAAGGACGGCACCTGCACGGCGGCAACGCCCGTTACGTGTACGACGCGC